>CALFAM010000049.1 GCA_937948815.1 uncultured bacterium | reverse complement strand
GTTGTCGAGTCCCGGTCGCACCCAGCTTCCGTTGCTCACCCACTGCAGACTGAGCAATGAGCCGCACCAGGAGGTCGGAGCACGCTGCACCGGCCAGGTGGCGGTGGGGTGATCTGGAACCCAGATCAGTGGACTGTTCGACTCCATTTGAGCGACCACTCTCCTTCTATAGTCATCGTCCGTCAGCAGATCGCCAACGCTCTGGCCGCCCACGATCCGATCCAGCTTCAGGAACGAGATAGCCGAGATCTCCTCCTCCTCCCAAAGCTGGTGTTGCTCTTTGAGCAGGCATGGTGCAGCGGAGGGCACCCCCGAGACCAGGCATTCCCCCGGCACGATGTCGCCGCCGCGTTGAACCTCGGTGTTGATCAGTGCCAGCCCGTTTGCGCCCGTGCGTGCCGCTTGGACGGCAGACTGAATCGAGCCGATGGTCCCCGAACCGTAGGTGTGGAAGGCGACTGCGGTGTTGGCATCGAGACTGCGCCCAAACGGCGCGAGCGCAGTATTGACCCTCGTCCAGTCGTTCTTGGCGCCATTGCCGTCGCGAAAGCCTCCATAGCTGAAGAGGAGCACCGGGATGGGGGTGTTGCCGAGAATGTCGCGAATCGCGTCGTAGCCTCTTGCTTGAAGGTCGATGACGCCCGCTGGCGGGTTCTGTGAGTAGACATCATCGCCAAATGGACCGGCTGTCTGAACCCAGTAGGGTTCGTTGGTAATTTCGAACACCACGTGAGTGTCGTTCTTGAACAGGTCTGCGTAGAGCTCCCAGAATGCGACGGAGAAATCGGTGTCGTAGTTGATGTGCTCGTGCGAAGTTGAGTTGGGTATCGGCACGACGGATGGTGCGCAGTGATGACCAATGGTCAGGATCATGTAGAGGCCGTTGTCGCGAGTGATGTTCCGAAGTGCCTTGATCTCGTTTAGCTTGTAGCCGGGTAGCTGTGTGCCGCACGGCTTCTCGCCATAGACATGCAGGGTATTGAAGCCGAACTCACGCATCTTGATGATGGTCTGTGCAGCGGGTAGTACGCCTGTGGTGTCTGGGTCGTAGAAGACGCCACGGAGGAGCTCGCCGTTGTCCGCGACGAGGGTGCCGTTCTGAACCTGTGCATAGCCACGCGCGCCGGCGGCTGGCGTACAAAGACAGACAACGATGAAAAACGCCGAGATCGCGACCAGGATCGGGCATCGAACCGCGTCTGGGAATAGAGATCGTGCTCTCATGCTGTTCTCCGAGCGAGGTTGATTGACAACATGAATCATCTCAGCAGCTCAGGCCGATGCAGATGTCGCCGTTCGAACGCAGAAGAATTTTCGTGCCACCCTTGTTGTTGATTAGCTTGAGATCATTGGTCGCATCGAAGTACCCGAGCTGTCCTGTTGACAGGCCACCATCTTGACTGAGGGTGATCTTGGGCTGGTCGGACTCGCTGCCGGCATTGTCAGTATCGGCCTCCAGAAGCAGCTCAGCAGAGCCCGTGCCACCCGTGACATGAAGATCGGCCTGTGGCGTCGTCGTCTTGATTCCAACGCTGCCATTGAGGTAGAGGTCTCTCGCGCTGCCGCTCGCAAGATCCCAGGAGTTGACGAAACTGAAGGTGGCGTTGCTCCCGACAAAGAGAATGTCATTGGGATCACCAAGGGCTGTGATCGAGATTCCCCCTTGGAAGGTCGATTGACCCTTACTCGCGCCTTCGAAGTATCCAAGCGCCGTGATCGAGACATGAGCGCCCGCGCCGCGCGCTTTGAGGTGGAGATCGCCAGTTTCGCAGGGAGTGACGCTCTCCTCGTCACACATGGCGACAGCAATCGTGCTTCGTGAGGTGGTGCCAAAGGGCGAGTCAGAATAGGCAAGCACGCCGGCCTGCGGCTCTGTAGTACCGCCCGCAGGCCAGACCACCAATTCGCCGGTGCCCTCGGCGTCGAAGATTTCGACCTGGAGCAATAGTGCGCGGGCCGTGTTCGTTCGGAGACCCTCGCCACGAAGACCCGGAATGCCGCAGCCGTTGGCAGAACCACCACTCTTCGAGTAGTTGAAATCTTCCCCATGAACGCGGAGAGCCCGGGTTTCATTGTTGGCGAGCTTGATGCCGACTTGCCTGGAGTCAACGAGGCGACAGGGCGTGACGGGCTTATAGACCAAGCCAGCGGCGGCTGAACGCTCGATGCGTCCGATGAACTCGGTCAAGGATTCACCACTGGGTAGGAAGATGCTCGCGGGGTCGGCCCCACGCAGGAACGCCGCAGTTTGATCCGGGGTAAGGGCTTGCAAGACCTTCTTTTCCAATGCCGGGAGGGACAGGGCGTTGATCGGGGTGGCTTGTTTCCCAAGTTGGTCGATTCGGTCTCCAATGGGGCTGGCAGGGCCCACTTGGGCCTCAAGCGACCCGACCGTAAGAGAGAGTCCAATCAAGAGGATCGTGAAGCGGCAGTTGAGTCTCTTGAGTACGGATAGCTTTCGGTTGACAGTGTTTCGGTGCATGGTCAGCTCCTTTGCTATTGTGATGGTGACTAAGACGGCGATCGAGCTTCTTGTCGGTAACAGTCACCCGTCGGCGCAGGTTGTTACACATTGATGTGAGGAGATCGCGGGTTGAGCGAGCAGCGGGTGCTGGAGGTCAATTTGCCGCCGCTCGAGGAGCAGCGGCCGCCCGCTTACCTGGGCAACGAAGCGAGCGAGCGGGAAGGGGCTGCCGAGGTCTGGTGCGAAAGGGAGGGGGCCGGTTGGATCCTGTCGAAGGGGGAAGGGCGCGAGAGATGATGGCTACGGTTCGCGCTATTCCTATTGTCTGGTCGATATTGCTATCAAGGAGATCTCACGATGAACCGACCGACTGCCATCCGATGTTTTGGCTTTCTACTCTTTGCCTGTGCGGTGGCCAGTACCGCGGCTCTTGCGCAGCGGGACAGCGAGGATTCAGAGTCAAATCGCCGGCTTCCCGAATTGAGCGGTGTCGTGGTCGAGGCCGTCGTCGAGGGATTCGCTGCGCACAAGGCCGGTCTGCAGGCGGGCGACACGTTGCTTCGGTGGCAGCGGGCTGCCTCTCCTCCAGCCAACCCCGAGCCCGCAGACGGTGCCATCGACTCGCCGTTCGACCTGGTCGAAGTCGAGATGGAGCAGGCGCCACGAGGAGCGTTGACCTTGTCGGGCACCCGAGAAGGTCGACGGTTGCTGGTGAGCCTCTCCCCCGGCAAGTGGAAGGTCGAGGCTCGGCCGCGGCTTGCGGAGTCAGAGCTCGAGCTCTATCAGCGAGCACAGGCGTTGATCGTCGAGGGTGAGCTCGCTCAGGGGTTGTCGCTATGGCGGCGAATGGTCTCTGGCGATGGGGAAGGAGGAGATCCTTACAAGGCCGTGTGGCTTCTGTTAGCGCTCGCGAAGACGGCTGGTGCGAGCGGGGATTGGGCAACTGTTGAGCGCGCGTTCGAAGATGCGCAGCGACGGGCCATGGCCATCGCGGATTCTTCGTTGCTGGCGATCGTGATGGACGCGAATGCAAGGAGTTTCGAGGATCGAAGCGAGCTCGACCGAGCTTTCACGGCTTACCAGGATGTGTTCGAATTTCGTCGACACCTCTCTTCGCAAAGCCTGGGTATCGCGAAGAGCCTTCTCGATCTGGGGATCGTCAGCTGGCTGCGCGGCGACTTGGCTCCCGCCGAGGACTTCTTTCAGCGCTCCCTGGAGATCAGGAGAGCGCTCGCCCCGGGAGGGCTCGACGTGGCTGCGAGCCTCAACAACCTTGGGCTCGTGGCCTGGAATCGTAGCGATCTGTCGGCGGCTACGGACTACTTCCGCGAGGCGCTGACGATTCAGGAGAAACTCGATCCGCAGGGAATCGGCTTCGCGGCGGCACTCAACAACCTTGGGCTCGTGGCCTGGGACCGGGGCGATTTTGCAACAGCTGCATCTCATCTCCGCGGCGCCGTGGACATCAAAGAGCGGCTCGTTCCGGACAGCCTCGACCTCGCTCTGAGTCTCCACAACCTCGGAAGTGTGAGCTGGGGCCGAGGCGACTTGGCCGGAGCCGACTTCTTCCACCATCGTGCCGTGTCCATTCAGGAGAAGCTCGCACCTAATGGGCTCGCGATCACGGAAAGTCTCAACAGTCTCGGGTTCACGGCCAGGAATCGTGGTGAGTTCGCAGCGGCCGAAACGTACTACCGTCGCGCCCTGGCGATCCTGGAGCAGGCCGCTCCACGAAGCTTGGGCGTTACAAGGAGCCTCAACAATCTCGGAGAGGTCTCGCTCGATCTAAGGGACTTCGCGCGCGCCGAGCAGTATCTTCGTCGGGCCTTGGTCATCGGCGAAGAGATCGCTCCCTGGAGCGGCGTAACCGCGGATACGAGATTTCTCTTGGGTGAACGCGCTCTGGCTCGGGCGGATCTACGCGACGCCAGGGTTCAGTACGAGCGCGCTCTCGCTATTCGACGAAAGCGTGCGCGAGGAAGTAGCGACGAAGCGGAGTGCTGCCACCGTCTCGCGACGGTGCACCGGCGGCGTGGCCAGAACGACCAGGCAGTTGCTTTCTATACCTGCGCGGTCGACGCGCTGGATGCCCAAAAGGGCAGACTCGGCGGCTCGGACGAAAACCGTTTGGGTTACGGGGACAGGCACGCCGACATATACCGGGATGCGATTGACTTCTTCGTCGAGATTGGAAATCCAGAGGAGGCCTTCTTTCTGCTCGAACGCTTTCGGGCACGCGAGCTCGTTGCATTGCTAGCCGCGCGAGACTTGGTGTTCTCATCAGATCTTCCCGAGGAGCTCGAGCGCAGAAGGCGAGCCACCAATCGAGACTATGACCGAGCGTTCGAGGGATCGATGAGTCTGTCCGTGGATGCTGGACTCGAGGAAGAGAATCGGGCTCGGGAAGAGCTTGCCCAGGTACGCCGCCGTCAGGACGAGATCCGGGCCGAGATCCGAGCCGCATCGCCACGTCTCGCAAACCTGCAGGATCCGCAACCTCTGAATCTGGAAGCCACCCAGGGGGTCCTCGACCCGGGAACCCTGCTGCTCTCCTTCTCGATCGGGGCGGAGCGGAGTCTCCTCTTTGCAGTGGGGCCCGAGCCTGGGGAGATGCAGGTCTATTCACTGAGCATCGATGAGGCAGCGCTTCGTGAAGAAGTCGAGCGCTTCCGTGAGCTTCTTCGTCGAGGCTCGGTCGACCCGCGTCCCGAGAGAATCTTGCTTCGGGCTCGCCGGCTGAGCGATCAACTGCTCGCCCCGGCTACCACTCAGATCGGCCGGGCCGAACGATTACTGATCGTTGCCGACGGTCCCCTGCACTCGCTGCCGTTCGCGGCCCTGTCCGCGCCCGATGCGAAGGTAAACCACCGCTTCTTGATCGAATCGATACCGGTGTATGTGGCAGCCTCGGCGACGGTCTTCTCGATGTTGAAAAAGACGCGCCGGCCGGGAGGGACGGTCCGGTTGGCAGCATTTGGCGACCCACAATACTCGGCGAGCGCGCTCCGTGCCGAGGATTCGGCGTCGCGGCTACGTGCGGCCTCGAGCAAGGGCTTCGCGCTCACACCTTTGCCCGCGACACGCGGTGAGGTCGAGAGCCTTCAGAGCCTGTTTCCAGAAGCTTCCCAGATCTATCTCGGAGCGCAGGCTACTGAAGCGAGAGCAAAAGCCGTGGGAGAGAAGATCACGCACCTCCACATTGCCTCTCACGGATTGCTCAACGATCGATTCCCGCTCGACTCGGCGATTGCGTTCACTGCTCCCCAAGCCTCGTGGGAAAGTGACGACAACGGATTGCTCCAAGCCTGGGAGATTTTTGAGCAAGTGCGAATCGACGCCGATCTGGTCACCCTTTCGGCATGCGAAACAGGGCTCGGAAAGGTCTTCGGCGGTGAGGGTTTGCTTGGCTTGGTCCGCGCATTTCACTACGCTGGTGCGCGCTCCGTGCTGGCCTCGCTGTGGACCGTGAGCGACACGTCGACGGGCGAGCTGATGAAGCGATTCTATGCATACCTCAAGGCTGGCCAAAGCAAGGTAGACGCATTGCGTAGCGCCCAGCTCGACCTGCTACGGGGCACTTCCTTCCCTCACCCTTTTCATTGGGCAGGGTTTGCATTGGCCGGTGACTGGCGCTGAGGCTAGCAGCGCTTGGCAAAACTCTTGCCGCGCTACGAGCGAGCCTTTTCGACCGACTCTTCGTTGGCAATCCTCGACAATTCCCGAATTGCCTGCGGATTTCCGCCTTGATTCGCCTCGAAAATCCTCTGCTCTCGCAAGCGCCTGACTTTCACCACGCCGGTAGGGTTGGTGACTCGTGCCACGTTTGCCAACACCCTTCCGCTTTCGGCCGGTCCTTCGCGCCGCTGACTTCGTTCCAGCGCCTTGTCAGCACCGCGAAGCTCTCGGCGAAAGCTGGAAGGCTCTAATCAAACGGCTCACGAGTCGTCGCCTGGGCAGGGCTTTCGACCAGATACTCGGCGACCATCTCGCCCGAGATCTGATGTCGGACAACCAGAATGGTGCTGTCTTCTGTCCTCAGCCAGCTAGCAGGAAGGGCCAGCGTGATGTGCCCATCCTCCGTGGCGACAAGTCCCTCGACGCGCTGCCGCGGCTCTCCCTTCTCGGCTCCATAGAGCTCGATCGCGCAGCTCGATGCACACGAGCGACCACCTGAGAGCAAAATCAGGACAAGCTCGCCATCTTCGTCCGGCGGGAGCACCCGATTGGCCTCGGAAGGTGGATCACCATCGCTGCGTAACAGAATGGGCTGGTTGGCTGGCAACAGCTCGCTGACCGAGATATTGGCGCGGGCTCCTGGCGGCGAAAGGAGCTCGCGCTCCAACTGCTGCCAGGTCCAGACCCAACCACTGCCGGCGATGAGGGCCGCCAGAGAGGCGGCCATGGTCAGAGCTCGTACTTTCCGGTCATCTGTGCGGTCGGCTCGCTGCGATTCTGGAACAGGGGCTACCTCATCCGCGGGTTCCCGAGAGATTGTCGAGAGCTCGTCGGCGCACCGCTCGCATACCGTCAAGTGACGCTCGATCATTTCCCGCCGTCGGGAGGGCATCTGTGAGCCGAATGCATAGTCGAGCAGCTCCTCGACCGGGAGGTGTCCGTCGTAGAGCGCCCAGGCAGTGCGGGTATCGCGCTCTTCTTGTTGGCAGGTTGGACAGGTAACCAGGTGCGATTCGACCCGGCGCCTAGCCTCCTCGTCCAAGCTACGGTTCAGGTAGACCGGAAGGAGCTCGGCGATCGCTGTGCAGCCTTCGCTGCGCTGCGCTTCTCCGCTTTCTGGCATCAAATGCCTCCTACCACCACAGTCACCAACGGACCTTGAATGTTAGTCATTCGACGGCCCTGGCCAAGTCTTCCAGAGGGCCACGGCCCTCTTTCGGCAGCGGAGAACGCGAACACGCAGTGCGCCTTCGGAGACTCCGGTCTCATCGCTGATCTCGCGATAGCTCCGCCCTGCCAGGATCAAGTCCCACAGCCGGCGGCAATCGGCGGAAAGCGTTTCGAGGAAACGTAGCAGCAAATCCGTTGCCTGTCTTTCCATAATCCGGTCTAGCACTGGGCGAGCCGGATCGGGGAGGTGTCGTTCTCTTTCACCCATCCCGGTTTCAGGCCGCCGTGCCCGGTCGCGGATTCGATTCAGACACCGGTAGTGGACGATTCGCCACACGTACGTTCGCAGCGTGCAGTCCGCACGAAACGAGTCGCCCCGGAGGGTCACGGTCACTTCGAGCAGGAGATCCTGCAGGAGATCGTCCCATTCGGTCGGAAGCCGCTTCCGATAGCGACCGCCGGCTTGCTTGACCCAGGTCGAGATGATCTCCATCGCTTCCGGCTCGCCACGAAGGAACGCGGCGACCAGTTGGTGATCGCTCGGTCCGTCGACCTTTTCGGCCACAGGTGCCGTGAAGCCGCCGGCTACCTCGCTTTCCAAGAGATCCTTCCGGCCCTTGTCGCGTGTGCGGGGCATGTTCTTGGTGGGGTGGGCAGTCATCGAATTCGTAACCAGGTTTGACCAAGCCGCCACGGAGGACTGCGGGCCACGGAGGTCCGAGACATCGTCTTGGCCCTGTCGAGCGGCATGGCTTCCGCGTTGGGCACCGGTCCGCACGCCATCGTAACGTTCTCCGACCCTTGGCTAGCGATGGTCCTGGCCCGTACCCTGGAACGCCACCACGTCGTTCTTGGTCAACCATCCCGGGCTGTTCACAGAGCTGGCCGGCCTGCGATCCAGCTTCGTCCTGGCGCAGGCCAGTGGATCGCGACTGGATGACTTCGAGCAATCTGCGGGACTGCTTCGCCGGGCCCGAGCGCCTGTCAGGTGTACCTACGTGTCGGGATGGTCGTTGTTCTCAGCGGTCGAGCCGGCCCGGGGCAGGCACCCGCGTGGCGGCGATTGGGCGAGGTTACTCAGTTCCCAGAAGGCCGAAGATGCTGCCTTCCTCGACGTGGGATTCGATCGGAGAGCGGACGCTCCCGATTTGATGTTGGAAAGATCGTCCGATCAAGGGGGGAGCAGTCAAGAACCGAGGTTCGAGAGCTCCTCGTGTTGGTGGGTGATCTGGGGGCAGGTCATTCGTCTCCTCGACGAAGTGGCAATCGGATCCACATCGACCGATGTCGCGAACGGGAGAAGGGCCGTGAGTCGTTCCTGGAATCCGCCTCCTGCCCTCTCCTTCTTGCTGGTTCTCGCCTTGGCCGAGACGCTTGTCGGGCACACGCGCGCCGCCCGGGCCGCCTCTGCAAGCGAGGCGCCCGCGGTTCGCGCTGCGGCCGAGCTCGGGTCACGCCAAGTCCGATGGCGTCCGTCGGAGACCTGGGTTAGCCTGATTGCATGATTCGTCGATCGACCGGGCGCACGCGGCGGTTGCTACGCAGGTGGTTGGTGCTGCTGATTGCCGCCGGATGGGCGATGGGTTGCGGTGGCGGCAGCGACCTGGTGCTAGGCGAGACCGTCGAGCGATCGTTCGGCGAGGAGGAGCAGCACCGCTACCGACTGGTCCTCTCCGGGCCGCAGCTGATTCGCTTCGAAGTCGAGCAGCAGGGTGTGGACGTGGCGCTCGCGTTGGTCGATGGCACGAGGGAAGAGCTGGTCCGAGTGGACAGCCCGACCACGGCTTTCGGGCCCGAGACGCTGACCTGGCTGGTCGACTCTGGCCGCTACGTGCTCGAGGTCGAGCGCCTCGGCCGAGCGGCGCCAGACGGCCACTACGTGCTGTCCATGACCATGGCACGGTCCCGCAGGCCGAATGACGCCGATCTGGTTCGGGCGGAGCGCGCATTCAGCGACGCCGGCGCGGCGCATTGGGAAGGGACCACCGCCTCCTATCGCGAGGCCATGGCGAGCTATCGGCAGGCTCTGGAGCTCTTCCGCGCTTCCGCCCAGCCGCGCCAAGCGGCCTGGGCCCAGCTCAACCTGGACGAGATCCGAGGCTCGGTCGAAGATCGCTGGAGCGCGATCCGCTCCCACGAGACTACCCTGGAGGCGTTTCGCGCCGTAGCGGACGACGCTGGTGTCGCCGAAACCTTGGGTGCCTTGGCCTATGACCGCGAGCACCAGGGAGACAAGCAAGAGGCATCGTCCCTGTGGCGTCAAGCGCTCGAAGCCAAGCGCCGTTTGGGGGATGTTCTGGGTGAGGCGAACGTGCTCCACAATCTTGCGGCCTTCCACGCGTCGGTGGGTGACTTCGAAGTCGCGGAAACGGGATATCGAGAGGCCCTGTCCCGGATGCGCGAAGTCGACGATCGACGCGGCGCGGTCTACACGCTGACCAACTTGGGAGCGCTGGCCCGCAAGCGCGGCCGTGATGCCGAAGCACTCGAGCACCTCGAAGCGGCGTTGGCTCTGCATCGCGATGCTGGCGACGCGCGTGCCACGGGCCGAGCGCTCATCGAGATCGGTGTTCTGCATGCGCAGATCGGCCAGCCGGCGCGCGCGGCCGAAGACCTCGCTGGCGCCCGCGATGCCTTCCGCCAGGCGAGTAGCGAGGCCGAGGAAGCGGTCGCCCTCGCCCACCGAGGTGCGGCGCTGCGAGCGCTCGGACGGGAAGTCGAGGCACGCGCGGCGATGGATGAGGCGTTGCAGTTGGCGACGCAAGACGGTGCGCCGGACTTCCTCCGCGAGGTTCTCTTTGTGGCGGCCCAGCAAGCTTCGGCCGCGGGTCGGCAGCGCGAGGCCTGGGCGCTGGTATCGCGGGCGCTCGAACAGGTCGAGAGCATTCGCTCGCGGGTCGCCGGTCGTGGCTGGCGCGCCTCGTACCTGGCGAGCCGGCGGGCGACCTATGCGCTGGCAATCGACATCCTTACCGGGTCGTGGCCGGCTGGTTCGGATTGGCTCGACCGCGACACGCGCTCCCGAATGGCGCTCGATGTCACCGAACGCTTCCGCGCCCGGACCTTGATCGATCATCTGCGCGCGGCGCGCGTCGACGTGCAGCATGGCGGCGACCCCGCGTTGCTCGAGCGGGAGAGGGCGCTTCGTCGACAAGTCTACGAGTGGGCCGAGCGGCTGGACCTCGGCGAGCCGCCGGAAGCGGCCGTGCAGCTGCGCCAGCAGCTCGATGCTGCCGAGCGTGCCTTGCAGTCCGTGGAGGCGGACCTGCGCCACCAGCACCCTCGCTACGCTGCGGTGACCCAGGCGCGGCCGTCGGATCGCGATCAGATCTTGGGCTGGCTCGAAGACGACATTGCCCTCGTCGTCTACTGGCTCGGCGAGCCGCGGAGCCATGCGTGGGTGGTCGGCCGCGACGGCGTGGTGCACCGGCAGCTTGCTTCGAAAGCCGAGATCGACCACGCGGCTGCCACCCTCTTGCGGCACCTGGTGGCGCGCAACCGCTCGCTGCGATTCGAGACGGCGGGCGAGCGCGTGCAACGCCTCGCCGCTGCGGATCAGCAGGCGGCAGCCGCAGCTTCCGCGCTGGCCCGGCTGGTGACCGAGCCGCTGGCGGAGGCCATCGCTGGTCGGCGCCTGGCGCTGGTGCTCGATGGACGCCTGCACGACGTTCCGCTCGCCGCCTTGCCATGGCCTCGGGATGCGCCGCCGGTGATCGTTCATCTGCCCTCGGCCTCGGTCCTCGGTCTGCTGCGCGCACCCCGCGCCGATCGGCCGCGGGCGACAGCTCTGGCGGCCGTGATCGCCGATCCGGTGTTCGATGCCGACGATCCCCGTCTCGAACGGTCGGCAGCGTCGCCCCGAAGGCGTGGCCTCGACGTCGCCGTTCCGGGGCGCTTCGGTCGCCTGCCATTTACGCGCCGGGAGGCTGAGTCGGTGTTGCGCCTCCTCGGCCGCAGCGAGGTCTTGCGCGCGATGGGTATCGAGGCAACCCGCGAAGCCATGCTCGACAGCGATCTGGGGCGTTACCAGATCATCCACGTCGCCACCCATGCCTTGAGCAACGCCAAGCATCCCGAGCTTTCGGGCCTGGTTCTGTCCCTCGTCGATGACGCCGGCCGGCCACGCGATGGCTTTCTGCGCCTTCGCGACATCTACGGCCTGGATTTGGGTGCCGAGCTGGTCGTGCTCTCCGGATGTCGCACAGCTGCCGCAGGCGCGTCGCAGGAGGCCGGCCTGGTGAGTCTCGCCCGCGGTTTCATGTACGCGGGCGCGACGCGGGTGTTGGCGAGCCTTTGGGAGGTCGACGACGAAGCTACGGCGAGCTTGATGGAGGCGTTCTACGAATCCATGCTGGTCTCCGGTCGCTCGCCGGCGGAGGCACTCGCCCTTGCGCAGCGATCGCTGCGCAGCGATCCGCGCTGGCGCGCGCCATACTACTGGGCGGGATTCGTGCTCACGGGCGACTGGCGGTCGTGAGCGAGACGGGCGGCCAGCTGACGAGCGGCTTCGGCCGGCGTTCCGGGGGGCAGAGCCGCGTGCCAGAGGATTTTGCCGTCGGCGCGCACCAGGCCGAGCGTGCCGGGCATCTCGAGCAAGGCCTTGAGCGCGATGTCGGCCTGCTCGGGCTGGGCCGTCACGGTGATTCCAGCGTGCGCCTCGAGTGCGCGCACGAGGGCCCTGTGCAGCCGCTGGCCACCAAGATCGTCGGTGATCGGCGCGACCCAGATGCGCGTGACCCCATCGACGTCGGCGATCCCGGCGACCGACGGCCTGGTGAGCGGCGGAGCGGTTCCGGGCGAACGGGTGGTGCTGACCGCATGGCCAGGTACCTCCCTGCGCGCTGACGGTCCGGTCTCGCGGTCGGGGAGCTGCCAGGTGAGCGCCAGCGCCACGCCGAGCGCCGATGCTGCAAGCGCCGACCAGCCGAGTCGTCGCGGCAGATGAACCGGCGGGGCGCCTGGGCGCAAGAGGCCCATCTGCCACCACGGAGATTGTGCGCAGCGCCAGGCGAGGGTTCGATTCTCGGTACTGCCGCCGACTTCGAGCTCGAGGATCTTTCCTTTGGGCAGGTTGACCCGAAGCGGCAGCGACGACGGCACCAGGCTCGGCATGAGTGTGGCGAGCACGATGTCTCCCTGGTCTCCCTGGTCTCCGTGGTCTCCCTTTCCGACGAGCTCGACCAGCTCGTCGTGGGCGTGGAGTGGCAATCGGCCGTGCGCGCCGGGGCGGCATTCGATGCCGCCGCGCGTCTGGCCGTCGACGCGAACCGACAGTGCTGCGGGAATCAAGCGCTTGCGGGCTTCCTCGCGCACGCGGAGGGCGCGTTTGAAGGCGCGCAGCTCCCGTCGGTCGAGTGGCGCAGGCTCGTCGGGGCGGGAAGTGGGCGGGCGGGCGTCGACGGCAAAGACCGGGAGGGTCACGTGTTGTGCCGGCGACTCCAGGCCCAGCGCGCGGCTCAGCGTCGCCAGGCAGGACGGGTGGAGGATCGCATGCATGCGGTTCATCTCGCTCTTGTGCCCCGCATCGGGGTCGTCGTTCGGGGAATGGAATGCGGGAAGCAGATCGCGGCGCGGATCGAATTCGGACGGAATTCCGCAGGCGCTGTCCCAGGGCGTGAAGCGTTCCAAGCATTGCCGCACGAGCGCGTCGTCGTCGTCATTCGGCGATCGGCTGACGAAGCGCTTCTCGCCACGGCGATTGGCCGCGACGCGGATGCGGTCGCCAAAGCGTGCTTGAAGCTCGCGCAGCAGCGCCAGCCGCCGCGCGCGCCAATAGGTTTCGTCCGGCGTGCGCTCGGGATCATCCGCCAAGACTCCGTAGAGCTCCATGGCGTCATGGGTCGTGTAGTCGTGCAGTAGGCGTGTGACACCCAGGGTGACGTAGAACGCATTGCGCTTCACGGTCTGGCGCACCAGCTCCTTGATGAAGCGCACGGCCATACGGTGGTCGTCGGGGCCGCCCTGTGTTTGGGCTTCCTGTGCGCGCTCGAACGGCTCGCAGGTCACGTAGACGAGCCGTTGGAGCAGGTTGCGCTCGCTGACCGTGACCTTGCTGCGGTAGGGCTTCTTGTGAGCCGAGCGCCCGGTTGGACGGTAGTAACGCCGTTTGCGCTGGGCGCGTGCGGAGACCTCGAGCCGATCCACCGCTTCGAGCGTGGCCGCGCGTGCAGCTTGCCGATCGCCGAGTACGAAGGCGGCCAGGCGAAAGGCCTGTTGGATGTCGTTGTGGCTGGGGCGAGGCATGACGTTGCGCAACCGGGCCGAACGGGGGCGGTATGCGTGATCCTGAAGGTACCAAGCGGAGCGCGAAGCGAGCGTGTGACTTTCGGAATGCCGAAAATCTCACGCTGCCCGCGGCTCTCGTTCCATAGCTTCTGGCCAGCAACCAGAGCATGCGCCTTCGGAACCCCGACGGGCCGGCTCGAAAGGAGAGAACGCGATGGAGATTCGAACCCTATTATTCGCCTGCCTTGCCGGCTGGATGGCCCAGTCCGTGCTGGCTCAGCCAGGGCCGGCCAAGCCCGTGCCAAACCAGGAGGTGCCGACCTCGGAGGCGTCGACTACGTCCACCGTGCAGATGGTGCCCGCGCGCGAGGTCACTTTCTCGAGGTTGCCCGGCAAGGTTGGTGCCCGGCGCCCGGCGCCCGTGCACCACAGGCTCGACCGGCCGGCGGGCACGGCAGTGCCCACCACGTCCCTGTTGCCACGGGCCAAGATGGGGGGCTCGACTGTCGACCCCAAGCGCAGCCACGATGGAATCAACAGCGCGCAGTCAGGCTTCCCGGTGTCGGATAACACGGTCGCCGTGGGCCCCAAGGTCAACGGCAAGCGGCAGATCCTCGAGGTCACCAATGGCTTCGTGCGTCTGACGGATCAGACTGGCCTCGAGCTCGGGTCGATGGGGCTCTCTGCGTTCCTCGGGGTGACCGACGGCAGCCTGGTGTTCGATCCACGCGCGGTCTACGACCCTTACGATCGCCGCTTCATCATTGCCGTGCTGCGCAACGTTCTGGGCCCCGACTTGGTGCCCACGTCCTCGACGCAATTCCTGGCCTTTTCGCCCCAAGATGACGCGCTTGCGGGGAGCTGGTTGATCATCGAGGTGACCAACGATCCGGGCCTGACTGGTGTGTCTGGTGACTTCATTGACGTCGGGTTCACCCGAGGCCTGATCGGTACGTCGGCGAATCGCTTCACCGGGCCGATCTCCGGACCCACAGCAGTGGGCGTGCTCTACCGCGCATTCGGCAAGCCGCAGCCCGATGGCGCCGGAGGTTTTCAGGTGCCCGTTTTCGGCGTGCTCGAGCGGACCATCGCCGCCAATGCCGGCGCCATTTCGATGCGTGTGGCACGCAGCCGCGGTCTGAGCCATGACTTCACCGATGGTCCCGAGCTGCTGTTTGCCGGCGTGCCCTCGCTGATCGGCACGACGTTCAACGCGATTCATCTGACCTCGATCGCGGTCGACGGCACAGGCGCATTGGTGGTGGCGGATCGCGATCTGCCCGTCCCGAATTTTGCCAATCCCAACGTCGACGCGCCGCAACCCGCGGCGTGTGACAACACCCTCGATGTCAGTGACGGTCGCCTGTTCAACCTCGAGGGGAATGGGCGGAGCTTCGTGACCGCCCATACGGTCAATGACGGCAACAATACCGGCGGCATCGGTGACGACGACACCACCATTCGTTGGTACCACATCCAGGTCGATGCCGACTTTCTCGCCGGTGCGCAGTTGGTCGAAACCGGCACGGTCGATCTCGGAGCAGGGATCTTTCACAGCGTTCCTTCGATTGCGATCAACAGCGTCGGCGAGATCGGCATGATTTTCGGCGCGGTCAGCGCGAGCGAGCCGGCGAGCCTTTGGATTACCGGTCGCAGCCCGTGTGACGACGCCGGGGAAATGGCACCGCCGGTGCAGATCGAGGTCGGCGCTTCCTGTTTCGACGTCGCCGGATCCCCAGCGCCTTGGATGCACTACTCACAAGTCACGCCGGTCGAAAACGTCCGCCGGTTCTGGGCCGTCGGCCAGACCTTCGATACGACCACCACCTGGGAAACACACATTCAGGAGTTCGTCGTCGACTCGTCCTGCCCCGAGTGCACCTGCGACGGTGCAGATGATGGTGGCGTCGGAGAAAACCCAATTAGTCAGTTTTGATCGGACGAGTGAAAGGAAAACACCATGATTGATTGCAAGACGAAATGTGCGCGTTCCGCGCTACGCCTGGTGCTCTTGGCGAGCGTGTTGATCGGTTCACCCCTCGCCGCCCAAGTGGGAGTTAGCACGGGCAACGGGCAGACCGTCGGTGCTGGCGGCCAGTATCGCGGTCCGAGCGACGTGATTCCGCCGAATCTGATTCCTGTCGACTGCACGCAGTTCGACACCACCCGTTGCGATGCGTCGTCCTTGCCCACGAGCGGGCCGCGTCCGGCAACCTGTAGCGCCCTCGACAATCTGTGGGAGCCCAAGCAGGGCCAGTGCGTCGGGTGCGTCGGCGATACCAATCCGGAAGCGTGCTATCGCGCGGAGGGGCACTCGATCGACTTCGGCGCCGCGCGGCAGGTGTGCAACAACAATCTGTGCAACCCAGGGCCGAGCCGCCAGGTCACCACGTGCAAAACAGTCGACAACGTGTGTACGGTGATCGGTGATCAAGGGGCGTGGATCGACACCAGCGGCTTCGCCGGCAAGCCATCGTGCGCCGCGTTGCCGGTTCAGCTGTGGATCAACGGGGAACCTCAGCTCGACGTCCCACGCTCACTCGATCTCGAGGCCTTCGAGGGCATTCCGTGCGGTTCGGCTGAGGTGTGCATGACCTTCAACCTCGATTGCTTCTGCGACCTGGCGTCGCAGTGGGAGCAGTCCCTTGCGCCGGACCCGGGTGCCTATGACTTCGTGAGTTGGTTGCACATCGGTGCCATCAAATGCGAGGAATGCAACTGCGGCTAGTGGTGCGCTCGTGGCGTAGATGACCAAGGGTGGCCGTCCCGACTTTTCTGTCGAGGGCGGTCGATTCTACGGTCGGGCGTTCGTCTCTTGCTCGAAGGGTCGCCGCTGCGGCTCTCGGATCAACCTGGAGGAACGCCGTGAATCGCGCCCAAAGCTATCGACCTGTCCGTCTTTCGCTCTTACTTCTCTCTGTGGCTGTCCTGCTCCTCGACGGCGCGCGTCTCGTCTGGGCGGATACCGCGCGTACGCCCTCGCCGTCGGAAACAGCCTCGCCGTCCCTCGACGATTTCCACTGGCTGGTGGGGGCGTGGCGTGGCGAAGGCTTCGGAGGTGTGTGTGAGGAGGTTTGGTCGCGGCCGGCTGGCGACGCGATGATGGGCATGTTCCGGCTCGTCCAGGACGACCAGGTCGTGTTCTACGAGTTCATGCGCATTGTCGAGCAGGATGGGGCGATCAGCCTGGAGCTCAAGCATTTCTCTGCAGACTTCGTCAGCTGGGAGGAGAAGGAGGAGTCCGTCGTCTTTCCTCTCGAGGCCGTGGGTGAGGACTTCGCCACCTTCAAGGGCTTGACCATGGAACGCACGGGTGACGACGGTCTCGTGATCGTCGTCACCCTTCGGCAGCCAGATGGCAGCACCGTCGATCAACGTGTCGTGCTGCGCCGGGAACGGCCTGCCGATCGTTCGTAGCGTTGCGGGTCGGTGCTCAGCGCGTCACCGAGTAGGGCAAGCTCAGATCGCCCGATAGCACCTGGTACACGTGGTGAACGCCGAGCATCGGCCGGTCGCCACTGGTCGCTACTTCCATGTAGGCCGTGACCGCGTCGAATCGAAAGCTCGTTTTGCCCCCGACACGCTGGGCCGGCACCAGCACGCGCAGTGTGTCGCCGCGCTGAACCACCGAGAATCCAGGCGAGTCCATGTACATCGGCATGCCTGGGTTGGTCGGCGGCAGACGGTCGCTGGCGTCATCGGTGTCGAATTGCAGAACGGCCAGTCCACCCGCGACCCGCGCATCGGGCACGAGCACGACCCAGTGGGGATGCCAGATGACCCCATCGTCGTCATACATGCGGTTGCCGTTTTCGTCCCAGAGCGGTGTGTCGTCGAAATCAGGGTGGGAGGTCACTGCCAGGGCAACGGTGCCCTTGGCACCGCGGAATCCGACATCATCGGGCGAGAGATTCGTGGGGAAGACGTAGCCCAACACGGGCGCGCCATCGAGGCTGCCTCGCGCTTCCGGAATGCTCGCGCCTGCCTTGCCGGCCACGGTCTGCTCGAAGACCAGCAGATCGAGATCTTCGTGGTAAACGACCGAAGCCTTCTTGATCTCCAGGTGCTTTGACGCCGCTACCGGCTCTCCACGGGGCGGCATGGTCTCGGCCGATGCAGTCGAAGTACCCACAGACAGCACCATCACGATCGCTGCGGTGAGGCGTGCGAGATGAGAGAGATCTTTTGAACGGGTCATGGGTGTGTTTTTCATTAGGAATCCTAAGTAGTGTGGTGTTGAAGAATCCCGGGGTGCTCGAAGCACACCGGGTTAGCGTGTTATGGGAACGGAATCCGTTTCGTGCTCGGGACACTCGATTCGCAGATCACGGTCGCCGAACGGTGCGTCGACCAGGGCGCAGTGATGCGGTCGGTTCTCGTCGTCGTGGACACGCGGTCGGAAGTAGCGGCATGTCAGGCACATACGCGCAACAGGAACCTCGCCCCGTTCCTGGAGCGCGCGGATCATGCCGAGAACCGCGCGGTAGAAAACCCGCTGCTCGTCGCGCTCGAGCCCGTCCACCGCTCGGGCCAGAAAGTCGGGCCATTCCCCCGCCCGCTCCGCCGCGCCTCGGCCCTCCGGCGTCAAGCTCAGGCTGAGCGCCCGCGCGTCGCTGCCGCTACGCTCCTTGCGCAGCAGATCCTTCTTCGCCAGCGTGCCCACCGCCTCACTCGCCGTCGCCGGCCGAACCCCGAGCGCATTCGACACCTGCAGCAGCGTCGCACCTGGGAACATCTGGAGGTACGAGAGAATCTGCCCCTGCGTCGGCGTCAGGCCCAATGGAGCCGCCCCCCGCCAAGCATGGTGCCGAAGCGCCGTACCCAGCTTGCCCAGGCCGACGGCTATGCGTTGGTTGAGGGAGTCGGGGTTGTCGAAGTCATTCGTCATCGCGGCCGCCAATTCATCAGGACTCCTAAGTTAATTGCTTTGAGGCGCACTGTCAACCTTCTACTCCTTCGATCTCCACCGAGGCGCCAAGTCCTCCGATGAACCCTCGCCGTGCTGGGTCGTCCGGTTCGGCCGAAGTGAATTCGCGGACACGGAGAGGCGTCCACACCCAAGATCAGGAAAGGCAAGACGTGTCGCCACGAAGGGTGTAGATCCGAGCTGCCTGGTCCCTCGTCGGAAGTTTTGCCGCATT
>CALFAM010000048.1 GCA_937948815.1 uncultured bacterium | reverse complement strand
GACCCTGACCGAGACGAGCCAGGTCTACGATGGTCTCGGCCGTCTCGTCCGGGAGACCCGCCGGATGCCGATCGACAACGGTGTCCAGGTCGTCCAACGAAGCTTCGCGTTCGACATTCTCGATCGGCGGCTCAAGACCGGTCTGTGGGCGCCGGAGAACGCTGGCATGACCGATGCGGGAACCGAGTATCTGGACTACGATGTCTTCGGTCGGGCCGCGACCATCAAACAGCCGGACGACCAGGTGATTCAGATGGCCTATGCGGGCGACCGACGCACCACCCGCACAGTGGCGATCGAGACCGCGGCCGGACCCGTGCAGACGTCTCGGACCGAGATCCGCGATGGCCTGGGGCGCCTGACCGTGCTCGAAGAACCGGACGTACGAACCACCTATGCGTACCATCCGAGCGGCGGCCTGACCCTGGTCTGTGTCAACGACGGCAACGACAATCCGCGCAACTGCGAGAACCCTGATCAGCAACTCCGGGTTTTCGAACGCGACGGTCGCGGTCTGTTGATCGCCGAACGTCATCCCGAGCTCGAAGCCATCGATGCCAGTCTCGACATCGACGCGCAGCGTATGGTGCGCTATGCCTACGATGCGCGCGGCAACGCCATCGCCAAGGTCACAGCTTCCGCGGCTTTCGATCTCCAGTACACCCGCGATCCGGCGGGACGGGTAACCCAGGTCCGAGATGCTTCGGGGCGGCTTCTCAAGGAGTTCGCCTATGCCAGCCAAGAGGACGGCACGGCGCGCGCGGGTCGGCTCGTTCAGGCCAAGCGGCACCACTGGTCCGCCGCGGCGGGGGAGGAGGCGACGGTGGTCACCGAGACGTTCGGCTATCACCCCGTGAACGGTTTGGCGACCGCCTACCGCGTGCGGTCGAGCACGGGGCCGAGCTTCACCTCCGAGATCGAAACCTACGATCCACTCTTCAACGTTGCCCGGCTGTCCTACCCTCACTGCGACCGCGCACCGTGCCAAAACGTGGGAGGCATGCGCCGTGTCGACTATGTCCATGATCAGGGGCTGCTGGTTGGCATCCCCGGCTTCGTGGATTCCATTGCGTATCACCGCAACGGCGATGTTCATCGCTTGGGTCATGCCGACGGCAGTGTCGATATTCGAAACCTCGACAGCGATGGTTGGCGCATCGCCAGCCTGGAAACACGGGCGGGCACCAACGGCGTCACGCTCTGGGCGTCCGGCAGCTATTCGTTCGATGCGGCGGGCAACATCACGGCGATTGGTGGCGATTCCTATACCTACGACTTCCTCGGTCGTCTGCGCACGGCGGACGTCAGCTTTCGTGGCGCGGCTGCCGAAGAAGATCTGACCTATGACCGTTTCGGCAACATCACCTCGATCGTTCATACCGGCGCGGCACCGCCGGCACCGAGTGTCGCGGTCGACAGCCAGACCAACCGCCTGCGTGAGTCGACCGGCTTTGCCTACGATGCTGCGGGCAATGCGACGGCCATGCGTTTCGGTATGGCCGATTTCAGTGCCACATACGGTCCGTTCAACCGCATGCAGACGTTGGCCGGGGGAACGGTCGATCGCAGCTACCTCTATACCGTCGGCGGTGAGCGCTTTGCCATCCTCGACCATCGGCTCGGCGACGAGACTTACACGCCACGCTCGGCAACCAATCAGGTGCTCCGGCGTTTTCGCCAGGCGGGCGGGTTCTGGTCCTTGCGCAAGGAGTACGTCCAGGCGGGCAGCCGATCGACCGCGACGATCGGCGGCAATGGGACGGTCAGCCATCTACACGCCGATCATCTCGGCTCGACACGCCTGATCACCCGCGCGGGAGCGGGCGACATCGACGTGGTGGAGGAGAACAAATACCTGCCCTTGGGCACGCCGCTGCATCAGCCGGCGGTAGGGGACGAGGAGATTCAGTTTACGGGCCATGAACGCGACGCGCATGGTGACGATCCTGCCGCGGATCTCGACTACATGCATGCTCGCTACTTCACGCCCACCTGGGGACGCTTCTTGTCCCCGGACGAGCTCAGTCTCGAGCCACCGGGTGCCACCGCCGGTTCCTGGAACCGTTTCACCTACGCGCTCAACCGCCCGCTCACCCACCACGACCCGGACGGCCGGGAGGAAACGTACATCATTGCCGAGCGGTCGTCGCAGGCGGGCAATCGCATCAACACGACGAGTCGGAATGCCGCGCTCAAGGCGGCCGAGCGGGGTGCGCAGGTCGGTGTCATCGCCAATGACGAGGCCGTCGCGCGCAAGAGCGCTAGAAATCTGGCCAACGAGGCATTCGGCCCGCGCATCAAGCACCATACAGACGGTCCGGCAGCCCACTTCCAACCTCATACCCGGAACGCCCGGAATCGCAATGGTCACATCTTCTACGGTGGCAAGGCGAACGCGCGATCCGTTCGCTTTGCCATGGTGCGTGGTCCCAGGCGGCCCAAGAAGACGGCCTCTCGCAGCTCGGTCGGCATGGTCTTCCCGTTGATGGCGGCATTCGACATGAAGGGCATCATCGAGGAGATCGGGGCCGAGATCGGCGACAGCTCGTCGGATTCGCCGACGATGACGCAAGCGGAGATGGAGTTCATCGTTCAGCTCGTCATCGCGATGCAGGAGGCCGAAGAGTCGACCGAAGATGAAGCCAAGGACGAAACACCCGAGGACGAGAAGAAGGCCCCTTCCGAATAGCCGGTGGCCTCGGCGACGAAAACACAGTCCCCGAGCAGCTCGACCGGCCCCGACCGCCAGTCCACAGGCAGCGCCGACCCGCCCATTCACGCTGACCCGCTCGTCCACGCCTTTCCAGGTCTCCGATGCTGGATCGCAACGGCGGAGCTCAGCAACGGTGGCGAAGGAGATCTCGCCATCGACCACCAGAATCGAGGAATCGTCCTGATCCGGGCGAACACCTCGTACGGATCCTTCGACCATCGGATTAGCCGTTCTTGCTCGGACTTGCGCGTAGGGAATGGAGTACCGACTCGGCCCATTGCCAGAACAAGGAAGCCAGAACCAAGAAGGAGGTCTCGATGCGATCCCGTGTTCAAATGTTCGTTGCGTGGAGCGTTCTCATGTTCCTCGGTTGTGTGTGGTCCGGTGCAGCCTTCGCCCGTGACGGCGAAGGAGCAAAGCCGAACCCTCTCGCATCTCCGACGAGCGAGAAACGTCCGGTCGAGGTTGGCGATCCCGATGCTGCGGATGACCCTCCGGGGCTAATCGCCAACGACCGAGTGGAAGGTGTCTCCCGTTTGGCGGCATGGCTGTCGCGCGAGGATCGCTGGCTTACCCATGAGGTCATCGATACGCTCGACCAACTGAGCCTTCGGCTCGACGAGGTGTTCGAGACCGCACCGCGCTACTTCTCGTTGAATGGCCTGCTCTACGAAATCAAGATCGACAGCGTCGGCGATGCCTGGGCAGGCTTTGATCCGGAGGAGGATGCCTACGTTGTCTTTATCACTCAGGAGCTCTACAGCGGCCTGGGCACAGATCATGTCTTGGCCTACGTTGGTGGCAAGGAAGAGATCCTCACGGTCGAGAAGCTCGGCCGGGTCCCTGCACTGGGCTTGGCGGTCAGCAAGGTTTCCTCGCGCGCTGCGATCGAAAAGAACCTGCTGACGGCGACGGAGCTCGGAGAACCGGTCGCGCTCGGCAGGCCGCGTCTCGCGATCGACCGGGCGGCGCCCGATCCAGGTCACGATGTGCCCTCCAAGTGCTTTCTCACCCAGACGCCAGATCTTTGCCTCGCGAGCCTGGCCTTCTGCCCGGCCGGAACCGAGCCTTTCTTCATCCTGACCGGCGTGCAGATCTTCGACGATCATGAGAGCTCCGCGCGTGGCAAGCCGGAAATCGAGATCTTCCCATTCAGTCGCGATACCGTACCGGGTGATCCTTTCGATGACCCCCCACGGACCCATCTGATCTTCGATGGTCGTTATGTCACGGACAAATTCGGTCGGAGCGTCTACCTGCCGGATGTCAACAAGAAGGATCGGTGGTACGACGTCAGTAACTTCGCCATGCTGCCCTTGATGTTCGATCCGCTCAATCCTGCGCAGGTGGCGGAAGGTGCCGGAACCTGGGTCGCGAGCATGGTCGAAGACGATGACCGGCGTGGCATCTTGGAGACGGATTTTGCGGGCAGCGTCACCGCCAGGATCTTTCGCGATGTCGGCGCGAATCAATCGTTCGTGGAGCGGATTCCCTTCTTGAATCTGCGGATCTTGCGCCCGGGCATCATCCGTGGGCTCTTTCGAAGCTTTATCTTCGACCGTGGAGATGACTTCTTCGAACCGATCGGCTTCACGCCCGAGGTGATGTGTCGAGACGGCCTCCTGGGAGATCCGGTGATCATCCCCGGTGATGATTGGGAGCTTCGCGGCACGTTCCGTTGTGCACGGTCCTGTGGAGGCCCACCGCCGCCTTCCTGCAACAGCACGCAGTGTGCAAATAGCTGTGGCGGGCCCGGTCAGGGTTTCTGTACGGCTGGCGGCCAGTGCGTCTGTGCCTGAATGAAAGCCGTCGACAGGACCCAAGGGCGCTACCAGGGGGCCTCGAGCAGCGAAGTTTCGAGCTGAGTCGAGGCAGGCAGCCGAGCCTCGGCGGGCGACGTGGCTGTATCATTCAGCATTCGAACGCAGCTTTCGGGCGGTGCGCGGCCTTCGAGCCCTGCACCTCCGAAAGCGCTTTCGCGGCCCGGAATCGGTATCGTCCGCGAAAGCTGCTGATCGGACGGGAGCGATCGTTGTCAAGAGGAGCTCGACATGACCCTTTTCGCCCCCATGGCCCTGTTGCTCGTCTTGACCGCGTCGGTGAGCCCACCCGAGGAGATCTCGTTTTGTACCGACGATCGCGGCATTGTGTATGCGCACGAGTACGGCACGGGCGACCATGCTGTGGTCTTGGCCCACGGTGGCCGTTTCACCAAGGAGAGCTGGGAAGATCAGGCGCCGGTGATCGCCGGCACGGGCTTCCGCGTGCTGGCGATCGACTTCCGTGGCCGTGGCAAGTCGAAGGGCGGACCCCGCGCCGTCCGCGGCCTGGAGCATCTCGACGTGATCGCTGCGGCGCGCGATAACTGGTCGTGCTCGAGGGCAAGGCCCAGGCCCAGTTCGTCTTCGGAACGGATCAGGGTGCGTCCTTGCTGTCTGAGAGTCTGCGCTTCCTGAAGGCGGACTAGCGGTTGGGCGTGTCCTCCAGGGCCTCGAGTTGCTGCTCGATTTCGCTTCGATCGTCGCCGAGATCCTCGTGCCAGATACCGAGGGCATCGCGGATCTGCTCCCTGCGCATGACCACCTCGGCGTCCATGGTCTTGCGCTGCACCCAGAGGACCGGCCAGAAGAAGGGAATCAGGGCGAGGCATCCCTGGAGCTTTCGAAAGCTCGCGTAGGTCGTTTCCATCGCCTGAAGCTCGCGGAGCTGGCTCTTGACGTAGAGGAGCTTCGCCTTGCGGATCTCCTCAAGGCTCAGCCCCGCCAGGCCTGCCACGAAGTGTTGAAGCTGGTGCGGGCTCGAATGGGTCTGTTTTCCTGGAAACATCTCGGTGGCTCTCAGCGAAGGGCGCTCGCGTGGGGCGCGGTCGTTGATCATTCTACGGCCGACACACCGAGTCTATGCGGTCCGCATCGGGCATGAGCGCTTCGGCGCTGCGGACACGCAATCTCAGAGTGCGGCGCCTGGGTTGTCCGGATCTCGCGCAGTATTGCGTTAGGAAGAGAAAGGAGACCCCATGCGTGACGTTCTGCTTTCGATCCTGCTCGTCTTGTTCGTGCTTACCGCGCCGACCGCCGTGCTTGCCGATGGCGAGCTCGACCTGAATTTCGGATCCTCGGGCTTCGTTCTACTCGACCTCTCGATAGTCTTGGCCGATAGCGCGCTCGGTGACCTCGTTGTCCAACCCGATGGCAAGATCGTCATCGTCGGCAGTGGGCAGGTCTCTTTCGTGGACTGGGACTTCAGCATCGCCCGTTTGCGTCCAGACGGCGTGCTCGACAGCACGTTCAATGGCGGTGTCGTCCGTGTGCTCTTCGATCTCGGAGGCGACAACGTGGACTTGGCCACCCACGTGTCACTTCGGCCCTCGGGCTCGGTACTGATCGGCGGCACTGCAGAAGACGCTTCCGATCGATATCTTGCTTTCGCCCAACTCACGCCGGAAGGCCTCATGGACGGCGTTTTCAACGGTCAGGGAACCTTCGCACACGCTACGGGGAGCGACTTCATTCTCGGCATCTCCGATCTCGAAGGCGAGCGAGCGGATCAGGTCCTACGCGTGCTCACCTGGGACGAACTTGAAGGTGATCGACTAGAGATCGAGGTGCTCCATGGTGGCGGACAACCTCTGGCGATTTCCCAACAGACCTTCGACAGTGAGTACACCAAGGCGCTTGGTCTGGCAGAGCCCCATCCGCCGGACGATTCGTTCGACTATCAAGTCGGCAGCCAGCTCGGGACTCAGCCGACTGGCCCCGATCTGCTGATCATCCGCGAGCTTCGCTTCTTGGGGAAACCGGATCAGAGCTATGGCGACGGTGGCTCGCTCTTGGTTCGGGCGAGCAGCGCCGGTGGCGAGTGGGCGTCCGAAGGCCGCGTCATCCGCTCCTACCCGGGGGACCGAATCGTTGCCGCCGGGCATGCCTGGCGCACGAATGGCACCGACGGGTTCATGACCCGTCGGCTCCAAGATGGCTCTCCTGACCCCAGCTTCGGAACGGATGGGCAGCAGTATGTGGCCTGGAACTTCGGCGGCGATCTGCATGACCGGGTGGTCAACATGGCGGTGCAGCGGGACGGCAACATGGTTTTCGGCGCCACGTCCGAGATCGCCGTTGGGGTCGAAGTACCGGTGATCGCACGATTGGATCGCGGCGGTGCCTACGACCCCGCGTTCGCCGGCGTCGGCTGGCGGCGCTTGCCCGATCCGCCCGGCTACGTGCTGCGCGGCGAGCCACGAATCGCGCTTACCGCCGACGAAGATCTGATCGTTGCATGCCTTGCTGAGTCCACGGGCGGCGGTACTAGCCGCATCTATGTGACCAGGCTCCAGAGCTCCCACTTCATCTTTGGCGATGGCTTCGAGAGCGGGGATACGTCTGCGTGGTAGCGCGTCCTTCGGTGAAGAGCTCGACAGCACGTCGCGCGGCCGGGACCTCGAGAAACGTACCGCCGAGGGCGGGTTCTTCTTCCTCGAGCAGCGACTCGATCTCGGCGCGCAAGGCCGGTTGGTCTTCGCATGATTGATCCAGAAACGTTTCTCGTGCCGAAGCCTCGAGATCGAGCGCCGCGTCGACCAATGCGACTACTTGCCTGTAGCTCAAGGCGTGCAATGGTTGTTCTGGTGTCTGAAGATCTGAGGTTTATGGCGTCGTGTCGGACCAACCGCTCGTATCGCCGGTCTCGAAGCCGTCTCCGAAGATCATCGGCGTGAGCGTCGCGCGGTCGAGCAAGACTTCGTTCGGCGAGGTGCCGTCATCCGAAAAATGAAGCGTCGGCAAGGCTGAGACCGC
>CALFAM010000047.1 GCA_937948815.1 uncultured bacterium | reverse complement strand
TTCGCGCTTCCCTCCGACTGCCTCGGAAACTACTCGAGCGTCGGTGGCAACTTCCTGAGACGTCCCGTTCTTACCGGCTGCGGCAACGTAGGCTCGCAGGCAAACGAGCCCCTCGCGGTCGATCCAAAGCTCGGTCCGCTTACGAATCTGCTCTCGCTGACGCCGCTGCACGCACTCGGGGCCGGCAGTCCGGCAATCGACTTCGGGAATCCCTCAGGCTGCACCTGGGACCATGACGGCGATCCGGCAACCGCCGAACGACCCATAGAGGTAGACCAAAGGCTGGTCGAGTACGCCCCGCCGGCGCTCGATCGGTGTGATAGCGGCGCCGTCGAATTTCTGAGCCCCTTGCCGGTCAGTAACCGCGGCCCACCGCTACGCTCGTCTCTCCAACTTGGAGCTGGAGAGACGAGGGGCGTCGGCTGTCTCGGGCAGGCTAGAACGTATGCGATGCCGAGACGCGGAAGCGGCGCGGCGCGCCCGGCTCGACCCAGACGTCCGAGAAGGAGTTGGTGTAGAACGTCTCGTCGAATAGGTTGTCGACGTCCACACGGAAGCTGATCCCTTCCACGGGCTCGATCTCGCCAAAGAGTCGGACAGTCGTGTAGCTCGGCAGGGTGAAATCGAACGCCACCCAACCATTGCGATCGTCTGTGTAGAACACGCCGCCACCCAAACGAGCCGGCTTGGAGGCGATCGTGAAGGCTTTGCTCAGCTGCACGTTGAACTGGTGCTCTGGCGTGTTGATCAGCGGATCGCCGACCTCGATCAAACCACCAAAGCCGTCAACGTCCGGATTGCTGTTTGTGAACACGGCATCCGTGTAGGCGTACGAGAACCAGAAGTTGAAGCCGTTGCCGAAGGCCAGATTCGCGTCCAGCTCCAAGCCGGTGCTTTCGGCAGTACCGGCTGGGAACGAAAAGAAGCCTGCAGCCACAGCTTCGGGACGATCGTCGTTCACGAGGAAGTTGCTTTGGTCGACCTCGAACAGCGTGACGCCGACGGAACCCCTCACCGTGTCGGAGAACTGCCCGACGTCGAATTTGACACCCAGCTCCGTGGACTCCGTGATGTTGGGCTCGAACTGATTGCCCTCGAAGTCGGAACCTGTCTGCTGACGAAAGCCTTCACCGTAGGACGCATAGATCGTGACACCGTCATGGGCGCGGTAGAGCGCGCCAAACTGCGGAGAGACCCGATCATCTGACGTCGTCACGGTGGTCGCGGGATTGGCACGTAGGTTCGTGAGGTCTTGCTCGAAGTCGTCGTAGCGCGCACCAAGGCGAATTTGGAACTTGTCCGTGATCGAGACCTGATCCTGGATGTAGAAGCCGGTGCCGGTCAACACCTCATTGCGATCCGTGTTCGGACCCGGCGTCGGAATCGGAAACTGGCCGTAGACGGGATCGAAGGCGTCGAGAATCAGGTACGTAGCCGGATCAAGCGTGCTGATGTCCGTGCCCGCACCAAAGAAGGGTGGGCGGAAGCGCAGAATAAACAGGCTGTTGTCGAACTCATCGTAGTCCGCGCCGACAATCAGGTTGTGACCGACCGAACCGGTGTCGAACTGACCGGAGAGCTCGGCACGCAAAACCGTGTAGTCAGACTCGAAGTCACGGAAGCGGAAGAAACGAGAGATCGTCTGGCCGTCGATGAAGTACGTCTGGCGTCCGGCGAAATTGGTCTCCGACGCGTTCCCTTCGAGCGACGTTTCCCGGTACCCGAAGCCAGCCAGGAGGCTCCAGTTGCCGTCGAAATTGTGCAGCAGCTCGAGCTGATGGCCGACTACCTCCGTCTCGATGGGGCCGTCACCCGGCTCACCCACGAACGTGTCCTGGGGTGAAAATCCAAATTCTTCCGAGAAGATGACCCCGCGATCGAACGGGATCTCCTGGCTCGAATACTCGAGCTCATAGGTCAGGCTGGTGTTCTTGGTCACGCTCCAGGTTGCCGACGGAAAGAAGCCGAGCTTCTCGGTTTCGACCGCATCTCGGAAGCTCTGCGCATCTTCGTAGAAGCCTACGAGGCGCAAGGCAAAGTTGTTGTCCGTACCCAGGACGGTCTGGAAGTCACCCTCGAGCCGGTACTGATCCCAGCTTCCGACGGTGCCTCGGATGTAGCCACCCTTCGAGAACCGCGGGCGCTTGGTGACGAGGTTCACTGTACCGCCGGGCTCGCCTCGCCCGTAGAGCGCAGATCGCGGACCCTTCAGAACCTCGACGGACTCGATGCCGACGAGATCTCGCGGTCCGCCAAAGCCGCGACCCGCGTTGAAGCCGTTCACGAGGAAACCGCTGGGCAAGTTGATGTCGCCTGCGAAGCCACGAACGGAGAAGGCGTTCCACAGGCCGCCGAAGTTGTTCTGCCGAGCGACTGAGGCGGAGAGGTCGAGTGCGTCATTGAGATTCAGCGCGCCGACCTCGGTCAGCAACGCTTCATCGATCGTCAGGTCAGCCGCAGGGATCTCGAGCTCCTCGAAGTCACCGCGGTACGCCTTGCGCTCACCGATCACGGTGATTTCGTCCTCGACGGTCTCGGTTTTCGCTTCTTCGGCTTCTTGTGCTTCGGCTTCTTGTGACAATGCCGGCGCACTCGCGATCGCAAGCGTACTCGCCGTCAACAGCGCCCAACCCAGCATTCCTCTCGTACGCATCATTCGATGATTCCCCTATTCAGTCCGTTCTATTTGCAGTCAACTTGCATTCGCAGGCCGATGTCGTCCACATGGGTCATGGAGTCCGTGCCGCCTTAGGACGGTCAGCCGGAGAGGCGCTGGCGAGTGGGGCTCTCGTGGAGAACTGGCACGGCCCTCACGCACCTCGACTTGTCATTCGAAGTTCGGCCGCTCAGCCAGCATCGCGTCGGTCACCGGCTCGCCCCGAAACATCGGCGGGTAGAAGTAGGCGCGCAGCTCTGCATGGAACGCGCGAACCTCGTCCTCGTATTGAAGTGCAGCGGTAGCGTCCGTGCTGGCCAGGCGTTGAAGTGCCCGCTCGAGCTTTGCGGGCGGCGAGAGCCAGGTGAGACGACTGGCCAGCGCATCACGCCGGGCCCTTCCTTCTCGGTAGGCGATGGACAGCGGCTCCGCGATTTGGTCGCCAACCTGCTGAAACGCGTAGTACCACTTCCATTCGAAGGTGCCCTCGATCGCGGCGTACGGCGCCATGTCTGGATGGCGCTCGACGAAGGGCTTCATGGTCGCTTCTTGCGGAAGGTCCCAGGCATCGTTCACGGCTTCGCGCTGCGTGAGCATGATGTCGCCGCCTTCCGGAACCTCGATCGCCGCGTCGACGCCGGCCTTGATCGCGGCCGGCGCGACGACGGCGAATGCGAGCCACAGACCGATGAGCGTGGTCAAGTTGACCGTGGACGTCCAGGTCCGCGTGTTGACGCAAGCGATGACGGCCCACCAAAACAAGAGGTGAGCGAGAAGCGCAAGGCTTGCGCCAAGGAGCTTGGGGGCTCCGGCCCCGCTCACAAAGCCGGCGATCCAGAGCGGAACCAGCAGCACGAAGGCGAGCGCGCCAACGCGCCATGCCGCGCGAGAAAGCCAGAGCATCCGCGCGTCTGCCGACGTCGCGCTGAGTAAGTTGTAACGCCCACTCGCCCTTTCGCCGGATCGCAAATCGTGCAACAGCATGATGAGGATCAGAGGTGCAATCATGGCAGCGACAAAGGCGAAGTCAAACCGGCCGATCAGCGCAAAATCAGGATTGGCGGCGTCGGTTTCGTGGATCTGCCCCTCCAATGCCAGCATCCGGATGCGGTGCTTCCACGGCGAGGCGTCCCGTTGCCCGAGGGCTGCGAAGGCGAATGCCTCGGGCGCGTCGTAGGAGAGATGAAACGTGTAGTAGGCGGCACTACCCCAATCCTCGCGATGGGCTTCCGTGGTGACGGCCCGCTCGATCTCGTCGGCAGTCTTCAAGCGCTCGATCGTCTCGCGCTGCGCCGCAATCTCCATGAGGCCGAAGACCACGGCGAGGCCCGCCGCGGCGAAGCCGATGAGAAGCCAGACCTTCGCCGCCCGGTCGCGCCACAGAAACCAGAGCTCGCGTCCAAACCCGCTCATGGCTTCAGCCTCCCAGTGGCGAAAACGCCAGCCACAACCAGAGACGTAAGCCATACCGCGAGCATCGAAATGGGCGCCGCTGCCGCGCCGAACCGTTGGTTCGAGGTGGCCGGCTGGAAGCGGAAGGCGTCGAGTACCGTCCAATTCTCTGGCGAGATGCGAGCCCGGCGCGACGCCTCAGGACTCTGGTTTCGATTGATGTCATCGGTGTAGGACAGCTCTTGGGTGTGGCTCTTGTTGAGGCCTTCAATGAAGTCAAAACGAACCGCCTCTGCCTCGCGCAGAAACCTGTGATGGGTCTCGAGGTCGACGCCGGCTAGATGGCGCGAAGCTGCTGACACGGCGAGCACGGGCGACAGCCAGCCGAACCCATTTACATGGCGAGACTGGCGGACCTCCAGCGCCATCCGTCGTTCGGCATACTCGTTCATGACCTTGGTGAGATCCGCTTCCGAAGCCTGTGCGACAGCGCCTCTGAAATTGATCGGTAGCTCTTCGACACTGTCCACGTCGTACTCGGCTAGGAGGTTTGCTCTCAAAGCGTCGAATGCCGGATCGCCAGCATTGTGCCCATCGCCGAGCTCGCGGAGGTCAGCGAGAAGCTGATAGTCCGTTTCCAGCTTGCCAGGGGAGGGCGCGGCGGCGCTGGCCGAGGCCACAGCGAGACGCGGCGTGACGAGCGACCATGCAAGCCAAATGAAGACCAGAGTGCCGAGGACGACCCCGCGTGTGCCCACTACGGCAGACACCAGGACAATCAGCGCCGACCACACGAGCATGAAAGCACCGTATGCGACGACCACCGCCAGCGAGACGCCGATAGCTTCCCCCGAGGTCACTCCGATGAGCGACATGATCAGTAGCGGCGTAAGCAGTGCGGCGCTGAGGCCTGCCAACGCGAGCGCTTTCCCCACGTAGAGGGTTACGCCCGACACGCCTTGGGCCAGCAGTGGTGCAAGCGTTCTCGCTTCACGCTCTCGGACGAAGACGCCGTGACCGAGCGCGATCAACAGGAGCGGGATCAAGATCTGGTAGACAGCGGCCGGGGACAGGCTCTGGAATCCCCCGACGTTCGCACTGGCTCGCGTGTCCGCGAACATCGCAGTGTTCTGGCGGTGCCCCTCCAGGAAGATGGATTGACCCGTCACGGTGTCGACACCGGGGTCGATGATGGCAAGGGGTGGAGGCGTGCGGAAGACGTAGTGCCCGTAGTGGACCATGCGATGCGGATGGCGGGCCGGCTGCGACAGGAAGGTCTCTTCCGCGACCTCTTGCTGGTGTGTCCGTTCCTCGCGTTCTTCGGTGAAGCGGACAGCGGTCAGGACGCTCGTCGCGGCGATGATCAGCACGACGGCGAGAAGCGCCGCGAGCGCAGACCTCGAGCGCATCCACAAACGCCATTCCGCGGCGGCGATGGTAAAGATCGTGCTCAAGCCACAGCCCTCCCGGCGAAGGCCGCATGCACCGCCTCTGTATCGATCCGTCCTTCCGCTGGTCGGTCAAAGCCTCCGACCAGCTCGCCCTTGCGAAGAAGTCCGATGCGATCGGCGACCTGGCAGGCGCCATAGACGTCGTGAGTCACCATCAGGATCGCTCGATCATCATCTGCGAGTGATCGCACGAGGGTGTTGAACTCATCAATGGCGATCGGGTCGAGCCCCGACGTCGGCTCGTCGAGCAGCAGGATGGGCGTGTCCCGCAACAGCGCTAGGGCAATCGCGACTTTCTGGCGCATGCCTTTGGAGTAGGAGCCGAGTCGCTTGTCTCGAGCCTCCGGCTGAAGGGCAACGCGGTCAAGTGCTCGATCCAGCGCGGCCCTGTCGGTTGCCGCTTTGGCGAGCGAGAGGAAGTAGGCGAGATTCTCATGCGCACTCAGATGCTCATAGAGCGTCGCAGCCTCAGGGAGGTAGGCGGTGACGCGACGCGCCGCCGTCAGATCGTCGCTCACAGATCGACCCTGGACCCGAATGGTTCCGGACTTCGGTGTGAGAAGTCCGAGAAAGGTCAGCAGTGCGGTTGACTTGCCTGCGCCGTTGCCGCCGAGCAAGGCATACACTTCGCCTGGCGCGACGCCGAACGTGACGTCTTTCAGGACGGTCTGCTTGGATCGTTCAACGCTTAGGTTTATGGCTTCTAGCGCTGCGGTCATTCTTGTCTCCTAGGCACCATCGGCATCGGTGGTTGCACGGAAGCGCGTCGAGGTAGCAGTGATCACGGCATCGTCGACCATCTCTCCGTCGGGCGGACGGATGATCTCGCCGGGGCGACCGGCGGCCGCCTGCGTGGGAAATGCCACGGCGGATCGGGCGCGCGCAAGCGCGAACACCCAGAGAAAGGGAGTGCGGAACGTCGAACCGGCTGCAGCGATCCAACGCCACGCGGACCTCACAGTGTCTTTTCCCGGCCGAGGGACGGCCAGGAAAAGTGCATCACGAGCCGTCTAACGGCCGAGAAGAGATGGGTCTGCGTGGGGGGCGGCTCGGCCGCCGAGTCAGATCGTCGGAGGGCCGCGCGGAGAGGGCGGCAGGGCGTCGGAACCGGAGGGCGCTAGCGTTTGCGTCGCACGAGCGCCCAGCGCCACCATCACCAGCGACTGGGAGGTCCAATGTGAAGCGTCCAAAACGCCTTCGCGCTGCCCGACCGTGCAGGCAAGGCAGAACTCACTCTGGATGGAGGCCGATGCTTCGAAGTGTTCCGTATTGTCGGGACGATCGGGGCCGCTGCTGAGCGCGGCCGAGCTGTGCATCCAGCTCGCGGGCCCATCATGGTTGTGCGCGTCGATCCGTCCTCCGCTGAGAACGATCACGCCCAAAATCAGCCAAACGGCCGAGACCCTAATATTCCGGAACCTTCGCATCGGCGCGGATGCTAGCAGACCTATCGATGTTAGACAAAGTGATCGACGCTGCGCTTGCTGGTCTTTCTGTCTGGTAAGCGCAGGCAGCGGCTCTCGAAATCCATATCTTTCCAGCGGGGCCCGAGTTTCTCGGAGCGGTACGACAGCCAGTGAGAGCTGGGGGGCGGATGTCGAGAATGGTGGTAAGCGAGGCACCCTACGTAGATTCAGTTTCAAGTATGGTCTTGCCGAATCGATTGAGCTCGCTCTGAGGGAGGAAGTGCTCGCGCGAATCTTCCAGGAAACTCGCTACCGCAGGGTAAGGGTTGGACCCTCCGGGGTGGCCCCCCTCCCAAAAGCTATTTGAAAGGAGAGAATCGCCTCAGCGAGGTTGAGCACCTTCGAGAGTAGGGTCAGCACGTTGTTGGTCTTTGCGGGCATGTCGGCCATGGTCATGGCCTTGGCGATGTCGGCGTCGGGAGTTCTTGGCGGCGCCTGGGCTGTGGCGTTGGGAGGTCTCAGCGGCCGGTGCCGCGGTATCTGAGCAACCCGGCCGCGAGTAACCCAGTATCCAGCTGGTGGCATTTGCGAGCGTCGTGCAGTGTTGACCGTGCACCCAGGGCGCGAGTACGGGTCGCACGGTGTAGACCGCTTCGCGAACCTCGGTGGCGGCAGTTGTAAAGGGTCGGGATGGGAGCAAGGCGGTCGTAGTTCTGGGGCGGGGAAGCTGCGATGGGCTCGCCATCCGCGCTGAGCAATCCATGAAGGGCAAAATGTCGTGATGGCATGGGCCGTTCCGAGACAGGCTGCAGTCGCTCTCGCCGAAGCGCCTGATCCGGCCTTCGCGGGTGGCACGCTCGCGTCGACCGTGACGGTGACCAACAACGGGTGTCGATTTCCACTGGAAGCACCGTCACCGCTGCAGCGTAGGACGGAAGGGCCTTCGGCTCGACGACGTTCCGTGCCGGTAGGGAGGCGACGAGCACGCCGTAGCGAGTCGGTGCCACGAATCGTGCTGTCATCTGGAGTCTGGCTTCCTGGTGGGCTGCCGACGCCGAGCAACAGCGACTGGAATGGGCGCCAGCTCCCTGGTGCGATGGAGGATAGCCGCCATCGCGTTTCGTTGCAGGCCAGGCATTCTCCCCAGGTGCCCGGGGGGCAGAAGAAAGTCTCGAGATTGTTCTTGACTATTGAGTCAAGTATGGTCAGAATGCTCTCGTTGACTTCGGCCAAACGCCGAGTCGCGACTCAGCTGCCGGGCAAGGTCTAAGACACCGGCAGTCGCTGGAACGGAGCTCGAAGCGTGGCCGTAGTCGCTGCCAGAACTGGTATCGCGAACGTTCCGAGGGCACCTTGAACTGGGGTGGGCCTCGCGTGGCGAACGCCTTCGTGCTCTCCAGGCGCAGAGGAGAGTGGAAAGTCAGCGACAAGGTGGACGACTCTCACGCTGGAAACGGAGGGTGACGAGGGTACGACACCATCTTTTCGTACGGATTCTCGGGCTTTAGGAGACTTAGTCATACCCCGAAAAAAGAGTTTTGACGTCAACGATGCGGTGCGCGCCACCATGGAGGTCTTTTGGAGCAACGGTTACCAAGGAACTTCCATCGACGACTTGATAGAAGCCACAGGCGTCAAGAGGCAGAGCCTCTACAACGCGCTTGGTGAGAAGAAGGCCATGTTCAAGAAGGCTCTCCTCACGTATGACACGGAGGAGAACCGTTCGGGTTTGGCCGAGCTCGAGTCCGGTGTCGGTGGTCGGGTAGCCATCGAGTATCTGTTCACGAGCCTTGTCGAGCACTGCTCGAGGGACAAGGACAGAAAAGGTTGCTTCATTGTCAATACGGCTCTCGAACCTTGCCACGACGACGACATTCTGCGAATCGTCGGCAACGCGATGGAGGACTTTCAGGCCTTTTTCGAGCGCTGCCTGCGACGTGGTCAAGAAGAGGGCACGATACCCCGTTCTATTGATGTCACGACGACAGCCTGTGGTCTCCTGGGTACCTACATCGGTATTCGAGTGATGGCTCGCGGGTCGCAGAGCGAAGAGCTGATCAAGAACACGGCCGAGCATGCTCTACGGTCTTTGGATTCCGAGTAGAGCGCTTGCCAGCAATTCCCACATGGAGATTGAATCATGAAAGCTACTTACTACCATGACCGCGCGGACGTCCGCGTGGGCAACCTTCCTGAACCTCAACTGATCCAAGACGGTGATGCCATCGTCCGAGTCACGCTGGCCGGTATCTGCGGTGCAGACCTCGACTTCACGCAGAATGGTCCCGAGATGGGCGTCCAGCAAGGCATGCGCCTCGGACACGAGTTCGTTGGCGTCGTAGAAGCCGTCGGCAAGGACGTCCACGCAGTGAAGATTGGTGATCGCGTCGTCGCCTCGGCGATGTTCGCGGATGGAGAGTGCCACTTCTGCAAGAAGGATTTGACGTCCGCTTGCGAACACGGCGGGTTGTTCGGTTCGCCGATGTTCGTCGAGCATGGCGGCGAAGATATCCAGGGCGGTCAGTCCGAGTTTGTGCGGGTGCCCTATGCCAACACGTCACTCTTCACACTCCCTGAGGGCCTTCGGTCTGCCGAGACCGATGCGAAGGTGCTGCCCCTCGCGGACAACTTCTCGACGGGATATCACGGCGCGTTGAACGCCAAGGTGCAGCCGGGTGAGACTGTCGTGGTCTTCGGCGACGGGGCCGTAGGCCAAAGCGCCGTCATGGCTGCGGGGCTCTTCGATCCAGCCCAGATCGTGTTGGTTGGGCGTCACAGCGGGCGCCTGGCGTTCGGTCGCAGGGCGGGCGCAACACACACCTTGAACGGCAAGACCGACGACGTGGTCGAGCAGGTCAAGAACTTGACGAACGGCTACGGCGCGATGTCGGTGATCGATACAGTAGGCAATCAGGCTTCACTCAAGCAAAGCCTCGCTGTGGCGCAAGCCGGTGCAGCCATTAGCGTGCTCGGATTCGGACACCTCTACGAGCCAGTGGATGCGCCCTATGGAGATGCCTTGTTCCGAAATCTGACGGTCCACACTGGCATTGTGAATGTGGTCGCGTATATGAAGACGCTACTCCCCATCGTGGAGAGCGGTCGCATCGACCCGAGCATTCTCTTTACAGACACTCTGCCTTTGTCCGAGGCAGTGGCGGGGTACGAGCTCATGCGTAGCCGTTCTGAAGGAACAGTGAAAGTCGCCTTGCGTCCCTGAGCGCAGTGCAGACCGGATTTTTTTGGCCTCGTTTTTGACTAATTAGTCAACGTTGGCTTGGTCATCTGTAGAGATCACTTGGGCCTCCGACGAGATCGTGGCGTTGCATGGAGCTCCAGGACAGCTTCATGCGGCCCGGGGAAGCGGCTGCTTGCCGCACTGGCCGAGGACGTAAGAGCGGTCACGGCCCCGGTAGGAGACGACAATGCACTCCCTGCCGGTGGAGTAGATCCGGAGGCCCGAGGTACCGGAGCTACCCGGGCTATGTGCAGCTCCGCATAGCCCGGGTGAACTCCATGTCGCGACATCGCGGGCTTCCACGCTGCGCACAACCAGAACGAAACACGAGCGTCCATCCGAGCCGAGACGGTCGTGACGCTGGATGGGCGAGACGGTGGTGGCGACCTTTGCATGCACGCCGCTGGTCATCATTTCAGTCACCGCGCTCGAGGACGGAGAGCACGTGATCGGCAGAATCGTTGCCGAGCTTGGCTACGGAAACACGCCGCTCGAGGTCGTGTCGTTCCGCTCCTACAACCAGAAGATGCAGGCGGAAGACTCCGTGCTGGTGATCAACCGACAGATGGATGCGGACCTCATCTCATGAATCTCAGGCTTTCACCGAGGCGACCACCGCTTTCTTGGCCCGTCGACGTTCCAACCAGGTGAGCGAAGCGCCAACCACCGTTGCGGCGACGATGCCGATCGCCGTCGACATGCCCGGGTTCTTGACCGATACACCCTGGAAGTACGGCAGGTAGTGCTGGCCGGTCGCCCAGAGTCCGTAGTGCACGGTGACCGCGGTGACCGCTGCCGCGATGACGGCATGTTTCGGTACGTCGCGCAGAAACGTGCCGAAGAGCACGGGCACGAAGGCGGCGGCGAAGTAGGCATAGACGCCGAGCTGGGCGAAGATGATCACGCTCAGGTTGGGTGCAACCAGCTGGCGCCAGGCGAGCACAAAGGCGACGGTGGCCAGCACGGCAATCACCACCCGATTGAGCACGAACAGCCGCCGCGCGCCAACCGTCCTGCCGGTCAGGCGCGTGTGCAGATCTTCGACCAGGTCGTTGGTGATAATGATCGATGTCGACTGGATCAACCCCTCGAGGGTCGACATGCCGGCCGAGATCAGGCCGAGGAAGACCACGACCCCCACGAACCAGGGGAATTGCGTCACCAGGTAGGTCGAGGTCACGCTGTCCGGCGCGATGACCTCGCCGCCGTGCGTCAGGTCCGGGAACGCCAAACGCGCGTAGAGACCGACGAAAACGACAGCGAAGAAGATCGTTTGAACCACCACGCCGGTCGCCAGGTAGCGATTGACCTGCCGCGGGTCGCGCAAGAGCAGTGACTTGGTGATGATGTGCGGCTGGCAGACGATCGCCACGCCGACGACGATGGTGCAGAAGATCACCTCGAACGCGTCACGGAAAAGCGGGCTCCCGGGGTTGTAGAGGGTCGCCAGATTCGGGTCGATGGTGCGCAACCGGTCGACGAAGCCGCCCCAGCCACCAGCAAGGTGCTCGGCGCCCGAGCCGAGCAGGATGATGGCCACTACCAGCATGATCAGCGCCTGCACGGTGTTGGTGTAGACCATCGAGTTGGCGCCACCGAACATCATGTAGCCGAAAGAGAAGAGGACGAGCGTCGCCAGCACGCCGGTCTCGGGCAAAGCGAGCGAGGCGGCGATGACCTTGGTTAGGCCGACCAGGATCATCACGATAAAGGTCACCAGCACCAGCGAGAGGACCGCGAAGAAGAGCGCGAATCCGGGGCTGCGGAAGCGCTGGCCGACCCATTGCGAGAGGGTCAGTGCTTGGATCGACGCGCCATAGGTGCGAAAGCCCTTGGTCAGCACGATCAGCGAGATCGACATGGCGATCGGCAGCACGATGCATAGACCGAATACCGCCGACAGGCCGAAGTAGGCCACCAGTCCTGGATTGATAATGAAGGTGGCTGCGCTGGTGGTCGAGGCGGCGAGCGCCAACCCGACCGCGGTGGGCGAGAAGGCGAGGCTGCCGACCGCGAAGTCGGCGACGCTCTTGTTGTGTCGCGCGCCGCGCACCACCAGCGCGATGATGGTGGAGGCGTAGAGCAGGATCAGTGCCCAGCTGGCGAGGATCTTGGCTTCCATGGCTTCAGGTTTTGCGGTGCGTGTCGTCGTGGAGGTAGCCGCGGCAGGACGGCGTTCGCTCGCTCATGAGCTCGTGCCGGCGTGCCGGGCGAGGAATTCGCGGTAGACGTCGACCAGCCAGGCCGGGTCTTCTACCACCAGGGCGTGGCCGGAGGTGGGATGGACCTGCAGCTCGGCGCCTTCGATGCCTTCGACGAGCGCCCGGACGCGCGCCTCGGGCATCACCCGATCGTTGGCGGCATGGACGACTAGTGTCGGACATACGATGCGCCCGAGGATGCCGGTGAGATCGAACTGTTCGACGCTTTGGAGGATCCCGAGCAGGCCTTGGTACCAGCTCGCCGGCAGCGCCACCCGCCGCCGCTCGGCGAGCAGGTCGGCCTGGGTGGTGCGGAAAGCTGGTGAGAAGACGTCTTCTTCGATCGCCGCGCGTAGAGGCCTGGGGTCACCGCCGTCGAGGACGTCGCGCGCCATCGCGTTCAGGCGGCGAGCGCTTGCGTACATGCCCGGCGGCGTGCGGTCGGCGGCGGTGACCACCGCCAGCGAGCGCACCCGTGACGGTGCCTCGGCGGCGAGGAGCATGCCCACCTCGCCGCCGAAGGATGTGCCCAAGGCGTGCACCGCCTCGATGTCGAGCGCATCGAGCAGGGCGAGCAGGTCGGGAACGTGATCCTCGAGCCGCGGATGGCCGTTGCCGGGTGAGCGCAGCTGACCCTGCAGATCGCAGGACAGCACGCGCCAGTCGGTACGCAGCGGTCCCGTGACGGGCTCCCAGACAGCCCAGGTCATCATGCCTCCGTTCAGGGGGAGGACGACTTCGTCGCCCTCTCCGTCGAAGCGATGGTCGAGGAGAACGCTCAATCGGCCTCCGCCAGGAAGACGTCGCGCAGCGCGCCTTTGACCACCTTGCCGTAGGCGGTGCGCGGCAGCTCGGCAAGGAAGCGGAAGGCCTTGGGAAGCTTGAACCGTGCCAGGCGTTCACCGAGGAAGGCGGCAAGGGCCGATGCGTCGGCCGGCGAGCCGGCGCGCAGCACGACGAAAGCGATACCGGCCTCGCCCCAGCGCGGGTCCGGCACACCGACCACCGCGGCATCTTCGACATCGGGATGCTGAACCAGCACGGCCTCGATCTCCGCCGGGTAGACGTTGACGCCGCCGCTGATGATCATGTCTTTCTGCCGGCCCGCGATGGTGAAGAAGCCCGCTTCGTCACGCTTCGCCTGGTCACCGGTGTGAAACCAGCCGTCATCGTCGAGGGCCTGGGCCGTGGCCTCGGGGTTGTTCCAGTACCCCTGGCAGACGTGGGGACCGCGAAACAGCAGCTCGCCGATCTCGCCCACCGGCACCTCGCTTCCATCCTCGCCAACCAGGCGCACCTCGGTGTACATCATCGGCCTGCCGATCGAGCCCGCCTTGCGGATCGAGTCCTCGACGGTCATGGCGAAACAGTTGACGCCGACCTCGGTCATGCCGAAGCCTTGTTTGAAAGCCACTCCCTTCTGCTGGTAGGCATCGATCAGGTACCGGGGAAGTGGGGCGCCACCGCTGATCAGCCAGCGGACGCGCGACAGGTCGACGGACGGGAAGGCCTCGGCCTCGAGCAGCATCTTCCAGATCGTCGGCACGCCGAGCACGACTGTTGCGCCTTCGCGCTCGATGGTATGCCAGATGGCCTCGGCGTCGAAGTCGCGGTGCAGGACGACCGTGCCGCCGATCACGAACAGCGGCACAAGGAAAGCCATCAACCCGCCGACGTGGTAGAGCGGGGTGAAGATCGGGCTGACGTCATCGGCCCGCAGCTGCCAGCCGCAGACCGTCGCGAAGCCATTCCAAACCACCATACGGTGCGGGATCACGACACCCTTCGGACGGCCGGTGGTGCCCGACGTGTACAGCAGGCAGTAGACGTCCTCGTCTTGGCAAGGCGCTCTCCGCCAGGACGTATCGTCGCCGAGCGCCGCGATGGCGTCGGCATAGGAAAGGTCTCCGTCGGCTGGCCGGTCGAAGGCGACGAAGCACTCGATCTCGACGCGTTGCCGCAGGTCCTCGATCGTGGTGGCGGTCTCGTCGTCGTAGAGCAGCGCGCGCATGCCGCTGTCGCGCACCACGTGCTCGAGCTCGGCGGCGGTCAGGCGCGTGCCGAGGGGCACCAGGACGACGCCGGTCTTGCCGGCGGCGAAGAAGGCGTCGAGATACTCGATGCGGTTGTGCGACAGGATGCCGATGCGGTCACCCTTCGCGAGGCCGAGGGTCTCGGTCCACAGACGCGCGCAGCGAACCGCTCGGGCATCGAGCTGGCGGTAGGTATGGCGGCGTCCGGTCTCGGCCTCGACCAGCGCGCAGGCGCCGGGGGTCAAGCGGGTGCGCTCCCCGAGCACGTCGGCCTGAAGGGTGGCGAAGGGTGTCACGTTGGTTCTCGCTCCGCAGTGTCTCGGGTGTGCAGGTGATCCGGGCCCCACTCGACTACCGACGCCGACCAGGCGTAGCCGATGCCGGCTGCGATCATCGCCATCACCATGCCGTCGCGCAGGCGTCCGCTCTCGAGACCGAGGCGAATCGAGAGCGCTTGGTCCTGCTGACCGACGTGGCCGTAGCGGTCGAGGTAGCAGCTTCGGGTGGCGTCGAGCCCCATCTGCTCGAGGATGAGTCGGTGGGCCGAGGGCTTCATGTGCAGCAGGTTGACGTAACCGACATCGGCTCGGCGGTAGCCGCTTGCGACCAATGCCTGGTCGGTGACGGCCAGGAAGTTGTCCATCGAAACCGCGTCGAGCCGCGCCTTCATGGCTGCGGGATCGGGACAGCGCAGGCGGTCGCGCCCCGCCGCGCGGGCGTCGTCGCTCATCGGTTCCTTGGTGCCGCCAGCCGGCGGTACGACGTCGAGCGAGAACGCGCCGTCGGTG
>CALFAM010000046.1 GCA_937948815.1 uncultured bacterium | reverse complement strand
GGACCCAGGCCGCCGGTCACCACAACGACGTCTACCGCGGCGGCCAGGCGCGCGAGCGCGGCGGCAATGTCGCCCTCGTCGTCGCCGATGACCACTTTCTCCACCACCACGACACCAAAGCGTTCCAGAACCGCGGTCAGCGCCAGGCTGTTCGTGTCGAGCTTCTCTGCACCGAGCATCTCGGAACCGACAGCGAGGATCGCGGCCCGACGGACCCGTTGGTTGGACCGGCTCGCGTCGTGCGCGTGGAGGCTGTCCGACATGGCGCTGATCATAGGCGGGTGGTCGGCGCGGAGCAACCATTGTCGTGGCCCTGCACGGATCACGCGAGCCCTTTGGTTGCCTGCCCCCCAACTCCTAGCTGCTCAAGGAGTTGCTGCAGCCCTCCCGGGCGGACCGGTAGCCCGAGCCAGGAGGCCGATTCGTTGACACCGGGCAGGGCCATCCATAGGATTGCGGCATGAACGCATATGCTCCAAGCTCGCTGCCTACAGTCCGCGCGACCACGCGACGCCCGCCGCTTCACACCCCGATCCGACGCACCCTCGTGGCGACGCTGATCGCGGCGCTGCCCATGGCAGCGAGCGCGCAGGTCCCCCGCGACACCATGCGAGCGCGCATCGGCACCGATACCCTTACGCTGATTCAGCAAACCGCGGGCACGACCACGGTCGTCTCGTCAGCTTCCGGCCGGCACACCCTTTCCCTGCCTGCCGGAGCGTATCTCTCATCCCTCACGAGCGCCGGCGCGCACTGGTACGCGGCGGGCGTCGACGAAGGCGCTGCGGCCCCCCGCTTGTTGGTGCTGCGCGGCACCGACGGGCAGGCCCGTGAAATGGCCGCGCCGGAAACGGACTCGCTCCTGGTGAGCCATCCGGTCGTGGTCGCCGGTGGGGAGACACTCGACGCCCTCCTGTGGCTCGAAGGAGACCGTTTCGATGCCCTATCCGTGCGCGCGGCGCGTTTTGATGGCGAGAGCTTCGGCACGCCCGAGATCATCGCGCCACCCGGACCCGGAACCCAGATTGCGCTCTCCGCGGTGAAGCTCTCCGATGGCTCGATGCTCGCCGTTTGGTCAGCGTTCGATGGCGAAGACGACGAGATTCTTTGGAGCCGCACGACGCGTCGTGGCTGGAGCGCCCCTGCCCGCGTCGAGGAAGATGACAGCGTGCCCGACGTGACGCCGAGCCTCCGAGCCGTGTCCGATGGCGCGCTGCTCACCTGGAGCTCCTACGACGGCAACGACTATCGCGTGCGCCTCGCGAAATTCGAAGATGGCACCTGGAGTGCGACACAGACGATCGGTGGCAAGGGCTCGGTGCAACCGAGCTTCTCCGATATCGAAGGCTCGCCCGTGGTGGTCTTCAAGACCGCCGTGCCGAGAACGTGGACCGTGCTCGCACTCGACGGAGACAGCGTCACCCGGCCGCGCGCCAAGGGATCGATCCCGCTCGAAACCAACCGCCGGCCGTTGGTCGATCGCAGCAGCGAGGGCCTGCTGAGCGTTCACTGGCCCGCGCTGGATCAAGAGGCTGCACAGCAGGCAGGCCCTGCCGCCAAGCGTGGCGCCACACGCCTCGAGATGACCGAGATCGTCGACAGCGAGGTACGGGACTGACCGTTAGCTGACTTCGCCGTGGATCAGCGGCGGAGCTTGGCCTTCGTCTTCGATCACGAAGCAGTCCCGCAGCTTCGCGCAGACCGCGGCATCGTCCTGCCGCAGGTAGACGCGAGCCAGCGGCTCACCCGCCATGACCGAGTCGCCGAGCTTCTTCTCGACGCGGAGCGAAACGCCCATATCGATCGGGCCGTCGGGGACCAGGCGGCCACCTCCGGCGCTGGCCAGCAGCTCACCGAGGAGACGGTTGTGGACCGCCGCGAGGGCGCCGGAGCGCGGCGCTTCGATCACGACCTCGTGGGGAGCCAAAGGGCAGCTCGGAGCACGTAGCCAGTCCCGGTCGGCGCCCTGAAGCGCGGCCCACTGCTCGAAAATCTCACGCGCCCGCCCGCTGGCAATTGCCGCGTCGAGCTCCTGATCTTCGATCGTGTCGCCCGTCATCGCAGCAAGAGCGCGACAGAGCGCGTAGGTCACACCCATCAGATCGGCAGGGCCCTGGCCTGCCAAGCATTCGAAGGTCTCATTGACCTCGGCTCCATGCCCGACCCAGCATCCGAGGGGTTGGCTCATGTCCGTGACCAGGGCCGAAGCCTTGCAGCCCAGTGCGCGGGTCGTGTCGACCAGCATGCGCGCCAGGGTCTCGGCGTCTTCGCGCCGCGTGAAGAATGCTCCCGCGCCGGTCTTGACGTCGTAGGCCAGGGCAGCCGCGCCCGAAGCAACTTTCTTCGAAACGATGCTGGCGGTCACCAGCGGCAGGCTCGCCACGGTTCCCGTTCGATCGCGCAGGGCGTAGAGGCGCCGATCTGCTGGCGCGACGCGTTCGGTGGCCATGCCGATCGCCATGCCGGTGGCCGCCAAGGCCCGCAGACAGCGAGAGCGATCGAGGGCCAGATCGAGGCCGGGAACCGCCTCGAGCTTGTCGGCAGTGCCGCCGGTATGCCCGAGACCTCGGCCCGTGAGCATGACCACCGGTCGGCCGCATGCCGCCATGAGCGGCGAAAGGATCAGAGAGACCTTGTCCCCGACGCCGCCGGTCGAATGCTTGTCCCCGAGATGCGGAATCTCGTCCGCCAGCTTCCACTGCTCGCCCGAGTCCAGCATGCCGCGGGTGAGATGAGACGTCTCATCCGGCGTCAGACCGTGGATCGCCACGGCCATCAAGAAGGCACCGAGCTCGGCATCGCCCCACGAGCCGTCGGCTGCGCCCGCGGTGACCGTGCGAATTTCCGCCTCGGAGAGCTCCCTTCCGAAGCGCTTGTCGTCGAGAATCCGAAAGACCGACGGGTCCACAGGGGCGGCTACGCGGCCGTTTCGGCCGTGCGCTGGCGCGCTTCGTTGGCGTAGGGAGAGCTGGTGTGCTCGTCGACGATCTGCTGGTAGTAGGTCTTCGCCTCTTCGTCGCGACCGAGATCCTCCAGCGTCTGCGCGAGCTCCCAGAGAAGCATGTCCTCGGGCAAGCTCGGGCGACCGCCTTCGAGCTCACCGCGAAGGTCGGCGACCAGGGCTTCACCTTCACCCTGCTGGCGCGCCAGACCGATCAGATTCAGCCGCGCGACCACCGCCAACATGTGCCCTTCGTGGCTATCGGCAAAGCCCTGCCAGAGTGCACGTGCGTCGTCAGCCTGCCCTTCGGCCGCGGCAATGTCAGCGAGCAGCAGGTTCGCGACATCACTGGAAGTCCCGCTTCCCAGGCCGCCGCCAACGGCGCCGAGGCGCTCTTTGGCCGCCGCGCGCCGCGCCTCGACGCTGGCGAACTGCAGATCGTCGCTGGCCGCTGGCGCCACGGCGTCCTCGGATGCCTCGACCACCGGCGCGGTCATGGCTTCGAGCGCCTGGTGTAGCGCCTCGCTGGCCGCGGTGCGCTGGTGACCGATGAAGACGCTCGCCACGATCGCCACGATCAGGAGCCCGATCAGGCCGATGCCGCTGTTTACCAGCGTCTTGCGATTCTCCCCCATCCACTCGAAGGCACGGTTGATGAACAGTGCGACTTCATCCTCGCGGATGTCGCGTTTGATCTCTTTTCGCGTCAGTCGTTCGCTCATGGTCGTCTTCCGTCAGTACAAGAGTGGCAGCCGCCCGCCTGGCGAGAGGGGCCAGTCGGGTTGGGTCATTCGTGGTTGTTGCTTGTTGCGTCTCGTCTCGGGGGCCGTACGCCGAAGGCGTAGGAAGCTCCCACAATGGCCGCATCTTAGCGGTTCACGTCGCCGAGGGCTAGCCTCGTCCTCGGTGCTTGACGCTTGCTGTGGAACATGTAACCATTAAGTTACCAATGTTCGAGACCGAGTCCATGGATGCCGTCTTCCGTGCCCTGGCGCACGGCGGTCGCCGCAAGATTCTCGATCTGGTGAGCGCGAAGCCGGGCTGCCGAGTCGGTGACGTGTGCACGCACTTCGAGATGAGCCGGATCGGTGTGCTCAAGCACATCAACCTGCTGGAAGCGGCCAACCTGCTGATATCCGAACGCGAGGGGCGGGAACGGCGGCTCTACTTCAACGTGGTGCCCATTCAGACGATCTACGAACGATGGACCACGGAGTACAGCGGTCTTTGGGCTGGACGGCTGACGCGACTCAAGTACGAGGTCGAATCCACCCGGAACGACAGCGCCAACCCGAACACTCTCCGCGACCGCAGCCACCGCGATACCCGCGACAATCAGGAGCAAGATCAATGAGCGATCAAGGCGAGCAGCGCCCCGACAAAGCAGTCTTTCGCGTGCGCATCCGCGGCACGGTCGACGACGTCTGGCGCGAGCTGACGCGTACCGACCGTCCCCAGTGGGCGATGTTCAACTCGGTGCTCCACACGGATGGCGTGGCACCGGGCGGCCAGCTGCGCATGCGCTCGGCAGATGGCAAGTTCACCGCGGTGGTGGGTGAGTACATCGAAGTCTCGGAGCCTGCACGCCTCTCGCACACGATGCGATTCACCACGCAGGACGATCCGCCCTGCACCGTCATCTACGACATCGAGGAACGAGCTGAAGGGGTCCAGCTCACCCTCACCGTCATCGAGATTCCGGTTGGTACCAAGTCCGCCAAGCAGCTCCAATCCGGTGGCACCTTCATTGTCAACAACCTCAAGGCGATCATCGAGACTGGCAAGCCGACCTTTGGCGCGCGGGTGCTCTTCACCCTCTTCAAGGTACTGACGCCGTTGACGCCGAAGCGCGCGCGCAGCGAGAACTGGCCGATCTCGGCCGCGGGACACTGATCGATGCTGCGCCGCATCGTTGCCGTGCTTGCCGGCTTCTTCGCCTGGTCCGTCCTCTGGTTGCTCGCCAACCAGTGTCTCGTGCTCCTGGCCCCGGATCGCTTCCAAGCCGACGGCAGCAGCCAGGATGGCGGCATCTTGCTGACCATCCTGGCCACCAGCGTCGGCCTATCCGTATTCTCCGGCTGGCTGACCGCCCGCCTGGCGGCAACAGCACCCCTCGCCCATGCCCTCGCGCTGGGCGTGCTCTTGCTGCTGGTCGGCCTGCTCGTGCAGTGGCAGTACTGGGACGCCATGCCCCTCTGGTATCACCTGAGCTTCCTCACCTGCCTGCTGCCAGCGTCCCTGTTCGGCGGCCGGCTCGGCGCACGGCCAGCTCCTTCCGGCTACTCGTAGCGCAGGGCGTCCTGCGGGTCGAGTCGCGCGGCGCGGCGCGCCGGGAGCCAGGTCGCGACGAGCGCCGTGGTCAGGAGGAAGAACGTGACCGCAACGAAGGTCAGCCAGTCCGTCGGTTCGATGCCGTAGAGAATGGCCGTCAGCGCGCGGCTGGCGAGGGCAGCGGCCACGAGTCCCACGAGCGCCCCGATGACCGTCAGCTTCATGCCACCGCGGACCACCATGCCGAGAATCTCGGCGCGCCGGGCACCCATCGCCATGCGAATGCCGATCTCGTGAATGCGCCGACTCACCGAGTAGGCCATCAGCCCGTAGAGCCCGACAGCAGCGAGCAAAAGGCCGAGCCCACCGAAGAGCCCGAAGACGGCCACACCGGCACGCGGCAGGATCAAGGCACTGCTGGTGGCGGTCCGTAGGCTCTGGAGGTCGCTGATCGCGATTGCTGGATCGAGCTCCCGGGCGCTGCGCCGAAGCGTGCGAACCAGCGCAGGCACATCCGCGGCCGTGCGTGCCACCACCACGCGGCGCGCCGGTCGTGTCTGGTTCATCGCCGCGTAGTAGAACGGGCGTGGGCTCTCGCCCAGGGTCACATACTTGCCGTCCGCCACCACGCCGACCACCTCGAGCGCGTTCTCTTCGCTCGGGTCGACCCACAGCCGACGTCCGATCGGGTCCTGGCCGGGCCAGAAACGCTGTGCCAAGGTCTCGTTGATCACCGTCACCCGTGGACTGTCCGGAGTATCGCGATCGCCGAACACCCGCCCGCGACGCACGGCAATGCCCATCGCGTCGAAGTAGGCACCGTCGACCGATGCCGTCTCGAGATCAGGCCAGTCGTCGATCGGCGTTTCTCGGCGATCGCTCGGTACCGCGCCGTTGGTGTTGCGCACGAAGGTGAGCGGCAGGTAGCTCGCCATGCCCACGTGCTCGACACCGGGCTCGCTCCCGAGGCGCGTGACGAGCTGATCGTAGAAGGCTTTCACTTGTTCACCGTCGTAGCCCTGAAGCTGCGGTGCAAAGGTCGCCACCGCAACGCCATCGGGATCGAACCCGGGTTCCAGCAGGTGAGCATTCAACAAGCTACGTACGGTGAGCCCCGCGCTGACCAGCAGCATCGTCGAAACCGCCACTTGGCCCACGACGAGTACCTTGCGCATGCGTCCACCGCCGCGGCCTCCGCCCGCGCTAGCTTTGTCCCGGAGCGCCGAGATCAGGTTGGTTCGCCCAGCGTCTACCGCGGGCACGAGGCCGAAGATCAGCGCTGTGCCAGCCGCCACCAGGCACGTGAAGGCGAGCACCCGGCCGTCGATGGCAAGACCCAGCTCGAGGTCGACCACCAACGGCAGCTCGATGGCGTTCAGCACGCGATTCGACCACATGGCGAGCAACAGCCCACCGCCGGCTCCGAGCAACGCCAGCAGGCTGCTTTCGGCCAGAAGCTGGCGGAAAATCGCCGTGCGACTCGCGCCCATGGCCAGCCGGGTCGCGACTTCCTTGCGACGATCGGCAGCGCGCGACAGGAGCATGCTCGCCACGTTGGCGCAGGCGATCAGCAGCACGAGGCCGACCAAGACCATCAGCACAACCGAGGCGGTGGTCAGGATCTGGTCGACCCCGGGCATGATGCGTACATCGTTGGCCGGAAAGCTCACGAAGGTACGCCCTTCGTTGGACGCCGGATAGGCTTCTGCGAGCCGGGTGCCAAGACTGGCCAAGGCGGCATCAGCGCGCTCGTGCGATACGCCGGGCGCCAGGCGGCCAGTCACCATCAACCAGCGCCGACGACGCTCGCTGGTCGGATCGGCCGGGCCTTGGGCGGGACCGAATGTGTCACGAATGCGCAAGGGCTCAGCCAGCCCCAGCGGCAGCCAGAAGGTTGGAGTGAGCCCTTTGGTAAGCCCGTGAAAGGTCTCGGGAGCAATGCCGATGACTGTCAACGGCGTGCCATTGACCCGCACGACCTGGCCTACGGCATCCGGCGCCCCTTCGAATTGCTGCTGCCAAGCAGCGTGGCTCAGCACGACCACCTGCTCCGCTGCCCCGAGTCGGTCCTCGGCCTCGCCAAACAGACGGCCGGCCACCGCGGACACGCCGAGGGTCGGAAAATAGCTACCGCTGACCAGCTCGCCGACCATCATCTCGCTGCGCTCGGCATGCTCGAAGACCAGCATCGTCGTGCTGGCTGCCGCCACCGAGGAGAAGACCTCCGGTAGCTCGGCGAGATCGCGGTAGTCCAAGGTCGAGACCGGTCCGTGGGCGAGAAACCCCCCAGGCTGCTGGCTGTAGACCCGCACCAGGCGCTCGGGATCAGCCGCCGGCAGCGGAGAGAAAAGCATGGCGTTGACGACGCTGAAAACCGCGCTGTTGAGACCGATTCCGACCGCCAACGTGAGTACGGCGAGCAGGGTAAAGAGCGGCTCGCGAACGAGCAGCCGAAACGCCAGACGAACATCGTGCAACCAACCGCTCATGAAACCTCCGAACCGGCGCCGTTCGCCGCTGTTGTCCTGCTGCCGGCTGTCCGGCTGTCGATCACGGGTCGTCCCACGGGCGGCCGGTCTGGCCGGTAGGGTCGATCCGAGGGGTGCGTCGAGCCGCGAACGCGCCGCCGCGGGTGCGTGGGTACGAATTGCCGCCGTAAGCGCTTGCGTGTCGGGAATTTGCTGCGCGACCCAGGCCTCTTGCGCCTCGGCCGACAGCATGTCGGTCGCGCCGTGGTCGGTTCTCGGCTCGCTCGCCCAAGCGTCCTCCAGCATCGCGGCGAGCTCCTCCACCACGGCACCCTCAGCTTCTGGCCGCAGGCCCAGCGAAGGCAAGCGGCGCCGAACCAGGGCTTGCCAGTCCGGCTCAGCCATGGCTGAACGCCACCTGGCCAACGGCCTGGGCAAAGACCTTCCAACGCCGACGCTCCGTCGCCAAAACCGAAGCACCTCGCGGGGTCAGCCGGTAGTACCGTCGACGTCGTTGCCCACTCTTCTCCACCCAGCGCCCGGCCACCAGCTCTTTGCCTTCGAGCCGGTACAGCAAGGTATAGAGCGAGGCGACGTGAAAGGTAATGGCGCCGTCGGTTCGGGCTTCGATCTGCTTGGCGATCTCATAGCCATGGCGATCCCGCTCCTCGAGCAGAGCGAGAACGATCAGGTCGGCTGCCGCCTTCTTCTGGTCACGGTCGGCGGCCGGTACCGCTTCCTCTTCCGTCGACGAGTGTGGCTTCTCCATATGTGGCATAGCCACCTATACGAGCCGAGCCGTTTCGGGTTTCACCACCTCCCGGGGCATTTTCACGGTCTGGGACCGAAGCAGATATCCTTGAATGCGGCATCCATGCCCTCACCAACGACGAAGTACCAGCTCGAGAGGACGCTTGATTCGTGGAAAAACCAGTGATCTTGGCGGTCGACGACGATCCCCAGGTACTCGGCGCCGTCAGCCGCGACCTGCGGCGGCAATACGGCAAGCGCTACAGCATCGTGCGTGCCGACTCGGGGGCCCGCGCCCTCGACACCCTCGACCAGCTCAAAGAACGCCAGCAGCCAGTCGCCCTCTTCTTGGTCGACCAGCGCATGCCGTCGATGAGCGGCGTCGACTTCTTGGGAAAGACCCTCACCGACTATCCCGACACACGGCGCGCGCTACTGACCGCCTACGCTGACACCGATGCCGCGATCCGGGCGATCAACGAGGTGTCGATCGACCACTATCTGCTCAAGCCCTGGGATCCTCCCGAGGAGCAGCTCTACCCCGTGCTCGACGATCTGCTCGACGCCTGGCAGTCCGGCTACCGTCCGCCATTCTCGGGGGTTCGCATCCTCGGCACACGCTGGTCGCCGCGCTCCTTCCGGCTGAAAGACTTCCTGGCCCGGCATCAGGTTCCCTACCGCTGGTTCAACGTCGAGACCCAGCCCGACGCGCTCGAAGAACGCGACCGGGACATGACCTTGCCGGTGGTGATTCTTGAAGACGGTACGCGCCTGGCCAATCCGACCGTCGATCAGCTTGCCGAGCGTCTCGGCCTCCGCCGGCACGCGTCGTCCAGCCACTTCGACCTGGCGATCGTCGGCGGTGGCCCCGCCGGGCTCGCCGCTGCGGTCTACGGCGCATCCGAAGGGCTGCGTACGGTGATGATCGAGCGTGAGGCACCCGGCGGCCAGGCCGGCATGTCGAGCCGCATCGAAAACTATCTCGGCTTCCCAGTCGGCCTCTCCGGTGCCGATCTGGCGCGCCGCGCTGTGACTCAGGCCCGGCGTTTCGGCGTCGAGATCTTGTCGCCACAAGAAGCCAAGAGCCTGCGGGTCTCGGATCCCTACCGCACGATCACCTTGTCGGACGGTGACGAGCTGAGCTGTCATGCGCTGCTGCTGGCCATGGGCGTCCAGTGGCGGCAGCTCTCCATCCCCGGCGCCGAACGATTGGCCGGTGCAGGCGTCTACTACGGCGCTGGCATGACCGAAGCCATCGAGTGCCGGGACGAGGATGTCTACATTATTGGCGGTGCGAATTCCGCGGGCCAGGCAGCCATGCATTTCGCGCGCTACGCCCGAAAAGTGGTGATGCTGGTTCGCGGCGACTCGCTGGAGGCCAAGATGTCTCAATACCTGGTCGACCAGATCCGAGCCACCGACGTGATCGAGGTCGCACTCGGCACGCAGGTCGTCGGCGCCGATGGTGACCGCAACCTGGAAACCCTCACCCTTGCCTCGACGGACCGAGAGGAAACCTGGAAGGTACCGGCGAGCTCCCTCTTCATCTTCATAGGCGCCGTGCCCCGCACGGACTGGCTCGGTGATGCGGTCGCTCGCGACGCGCGCGGCTTCGTGCTCACAGGCCCCGATCTGCCCCGAGACGACCATGGCGTTGCCGGCTGGCAGGCCGACCGCCAGCCCTACCTGCTTGAGACCAGCCTGCCCGGTGTCTTCGCGGTCGGGGATGTGCGCGC
>CALFAM010000045.1 GCA_937948815.1 uncultured bacterium | reverse complement strand
CGCCTCCGTTGCTACGATCCGTGGACGAATCCGGAACACGGTTGCCGGTACCTTCGGCTTGCTGGCCGCCCCACGTGCCACCCCTGCGCCGATGGCCACCAGGGGCCAGGAGGTCGTCGCGAGACGGTACTTCCGTGACGTCGAGGACGATCTCCTTGGTCGGCGGCGCCTGGTTCGGCTGGTTCTTTCCGCGCCGGCTGCGGCCGCCGCTGCGGCTCCGGCCCGAGCGAGACTCGGGGAGCGTGCTGGTCACGGTGTGCGGCGCCGGGCCGGCCGGTGGAGCACCGCCCGTGCCGCCTCGCAGGCGACCGAAGAATCGCAGCTGAGAATCGTCGTCGACGTAGCCGTCTTCGGTGACCACGGTCTTGACCGCGATTTCGTTCTTCTTGACGTTGGGCCCCTTCATGAGGGATGCCGGCTGGGCATCGCCACGGGTGCGGGAGCGATTGCGACCGCGGCCGCCTCGGCGGCTGCGTTTGGGCCTTGCATCGCCCATCGGCTCGCCGCCCTGCGGTCCAGCTGCTTGAGGCGGAGCGGCCTGAGGGGCTGGTTGATCCTGCTCCGGCTGTGTTGGCTGGCCGTCCCCTGCCGCGATCTCCTTGTTGCGCCGTCGTCCACGGCCGCCGCGGCGACGGCGACGCTTGGGCTTGGTCTCGGCTGCCGGAGTGTCGCCCTCCTCGGCGTCGGCTTCTGCCGCGGCCAGGGGCGGGGCGCTCGCGACTGCTTCTGTGGGTTCCTCGACACGACCGCCGCGACGCCGTCTGCGGCTGGTGGCGGCGGTTGCCAGGTCGACCGCCGTCAATGCGCGCGAGTCGACCTCGCGGCCACCGCCTTCCCGATCCTTCTTCCACTCGACCCGCTCCTCGGTTCGATGGAGGTTGGCGGCAGCAATGATCTCGATGTGCAGAGAGAACTCGTCTTCGAGCGCTGCGATCTCGTGACGATGATTGTTCTGCAAGGCGTCAGCCACTTCCGGGTGTAGGCCGACGACGACACTGGCGAGGTTGCCAATCGCGGCCCGCGCCTCGATGCGCCGCAGCAGGCTGATCGCGGCGAATTCGAGACTCGGGATCGAGCCGACGCCTTCACAGGTCGGGCACGAGCGGTGGATCCGGCTGCGCAGGGCTTGCTTGAGCCGCTGGCGGTTGATCTCGACCAGGCCATTGGCACTGATTCGGCTGACGGTATGCCGCGCGCGATCGGTCTTGAGCGCGTCACGCATGGCCTTCTCGACCTTGTGCTGATGCTTGCGCAGCCGCATGTCGATGAAGTCGATGACCACCAGCCCGCCGATGTCGCGGAGACGAAGCTGGCGCCCGACCTCGGCTGCCGCTTCCATGTTGACCGCCAGGATCGATTCATCATGATCCGTTCGCTTGGTGGCGCGCCCGGAGTTGATGTCGATGGCGGTCAGCGCCTCGGTTGGATCAATGACGATCGAGCCGCCACTCGGCAAGGGTACGGAGCGGCTGTAGATGCGGTCGATCTGGTTTTCCAGGTGGTAGCGCGAGAACAGAGGCAGACGCTCGTCGTAGCGAATCAGCTCGGTCTTCGAGCGCGGCATGAAGGTCGCCATGAAACGCTCGGCGCGCTGATGGGCCGAATCCGTGTCGACGATCACCTGTTCGATCGAGCTGTCGAGGAAGTCGCGCAGTGCCTGCAGGATGAGGTCTTGGTCGTTGTAGAGCAGGCGCGGACCCTTGCCCGAGTGCGACTCGTTCTCGATCCGCCGCCACAGCCGGACCAGTGCATTGAGATCGCGATTGAGCATCGCCTGGGTCTGGTCGAGGCCGTTGGTGCGGACGATCACGCCCATACCCTCGGGGACCGTGAGCTTGGCGAGGCGAGCCTTCACCGTCTTGCGCAGCTGATCGTCTTCGATCTTGCGGGAGATGCCGCGTACGGTGTCGAGGGGCATCATCACCAGGTAGCGGCCAGCCAGTGACAGGTTGGTGGTCAATGCTGGGCCCTTGGCACCCATGCCGTCCTTGGTGACTTGGACCAGGATCGGGCGCTTGCGCTCCAAGACCTGATCGATGCGCGGGCGTCCTTTCCCCTCGGGCGGCGCCTTGTGGTAGGCGGCTTCGACCGTATCGTCGAGGGAGAGGAAACCGTGCTTTTCCTCGCCGAGGTCGATGAACGCTGCGTTCAGGCTCGGCTGGATGTTGGCAACGGTTCCGCGATAAATGTTGCCCCGGGTCAGCCCGGATTCCGCGACGTCGACCTGATACGACTCGAGGGTCGTTTCGTCAACGATGGCAACGCGGACTTGTCCGGTGTGCTGGGCATTGATGAGCATGTTTCTGGACACGTATTTCCGTCCTTGTCGTGTGCGTGGCGCGCTGGGCGCGTGTGGCGCATCATGGGCTGTTTCGCTTGGCTCAAGCCGCGCTTGTTGGAGGGGCGGCCACGAAGGTCGTCCAAACCAGCAGAACAGCAGTAAACGTCATGAATGCGATGCCGGCGATCGCCAATACGACGGCGACGCGCCCCGGCCGCAAAGCCGGGTCGTCGATCCGTCGGGTGACCGCCCACAGGTTGAGGGTGAAGTAAACAGGTGACAGCAAGAGGCCGATGGCACCGACGGCTTCGACCAGGAAGGTCGGATCCGGTACCCCGGTGAGGATGGCCATGCCGCCGAACGTCGTCATGAGTAGAAATCGCCAGTAAAGAGGGTCGCGCGCGCCGACGTGCTCCGAGGCTTCCGCTTCGGTAGATCCGTCCGCCGCGTCTTCATTCTCGGACCTCAGCAGGCGCCAGGCAGCTGCGAAGGCCCGGGGAAAGCCGTCCATCATCGTGTAGCAGGTCGAGAGCAGGGCACTGAACGCGACCGCCAGGAAGACCGGCTGGGTCCAGGCGCCAAGTGCCAGCGTATAGAGCTGGGCGAGCGTCACCGCGACCTCCGGCCCGCTCGGTACCAGCCCCCTGGGCGCCAACAAGGTGGCACCCAGGCTGACGAAGAGCACGGCCAGAAGCAAGGAGAGCAGATAGCCGACGCGCAGATCGAAGAGGGCTTGGCGCAGCGCGATGAGACGTTCGCGCGTGGTCTGCGGTGGCGCTTCGCCGCGCGTGCGACGATGCTCGATCGCCCACAGGGACTGCCATACGCTGACCGCGACCGAGGTCGGCATGAAGCCGAGGATGGCGGCCACCAGCAGCAATGAGCCATTGGGCAGGCTGGGCATCAGGCCGGCCCGCAAGGCGCCGAGATCCGGTGGTGCGGCAAAGAAGGCGGCGAGCGTCCCGACCGCCAGTGCGGCGACCAACCCGAGGTTGACGGCTCGCAGCCAGCGATACTGTCCGGCACGCAGGGCCAGCAGCAGACCGGCGGCGAGCAAGAGCGCCCAGACGACGGTCTTGCCGCCCGCAGCCACTTGCAAGAAGCTGGCGCTGAGGCCGATCAGGGCGGCAATCAGCCCCAAGGCTTGCACGGTCATATCGCCGAGTCCCAGCCAGATGGCCCAACCTCGCGGCCCTGGGGCTTCCCGGTAGGCGTCGAGCAGGGAGCGCCCGGTCGCGGCCACATAGCGTGGCGCGAAGGCGAAGGCCAGATACTTGACCGCATGCGCGGCCACGATCAACCAAACCAGGCGAAAGCCGAATCGGGCTCCCGCCTCGGGACTCATCAGGATGTGGCTGGCGCCGATCGACGTTGCAGCGAGCAAGATGCCGGGGCCAAACAAGGGACGTCGCAATCAACCGTTTCCTTGACAAGCGAATCCTTGGCGTATGAATCGGCGATCGCTTGCTTCAAACAGCGGGAGCCGGTCGGCCAAAAGCCTGGGCGCGCGCCGGAGCATCATGAAGCGATCGCTGATGATCAACGAAAGAAGATGGGGTACCTTGCCGGGTCCGAGTCGTGGACCAGGGTATAGACCGCTTCGAACACCGATTCCGCGTTCGGTTTGGACCAGTAATCGCCGTCCGAGCCATAGGCAGGACGGTGGGCCTCGGCAGTGATCGCTACCGGCGGTGCATCCAGCCAGTGGAAGCCGCCGCTTCGTTCGATGATTTGCTGCATCATGAATGCGGTGGCGCCGCCGGGAACGTCCTCGTCGAGCAGCACCAAGCGGCTCGTTTGCTCGAGCGAGGCCGCGATGGCCCCTTCTCGGTCGAACGGCAACAGCGTCTGCACGTCAATGATCTCGACCTCGATCTCGACCTCGGCGAGCCGCTCGGCGGCTTCCTGGGCAATGCGGCAACACGCGCCGTAGGTAACCAAGGTTACGTCCGTGCCGGGGCGAATCACCTCCGGCACACCGAGGGGCACGGTGAAGGCGTCGATGTTGGTCGGTGGGGCCTCCTTCAGCCGGTAGCCGTTGAGGACCTCGACCACGATCGCGCTGTCGTCGCTGGCCAGCAGTGTGTTGTACATCCCGGCTGCTTGCGTCATATCGCGCGGAACGCAGAGGTACATCCCACGGATCAGATTCAACAGCCCGGCCATGGGTGAACCAGCATGCCAGACACCCTCGAGGCGATGGCCTCGGGTGCGCACGATCACCGGTGCCTTCTGCTGGCCGCGGGTGCGCCAGTGCAGGGTGGCGAGATCGTCAGACAGGATTTGCAGGCCGTAGAGCATGTAGTCCAGGTACTGGATCTCGGCAATCGGTCGCAGGCCGCGCATGGCGGCGCCGATCGCCTGCCCCATGATCGTGCACTCGCGGATGCCGGTATCGGCCACGCGAAGTGCGCCGTACTTTTCCTGCAAGCCGATGAAGCCCTGGTTGACATCGCCGAGCTTACCGACGTCTTCGCCGAAGGCAATCAGCTCGGGAACGCGCGCGAGTGCGGCGTCGAAGCAGCGGTTCAGCACCTCGAAGCCGCGAATCGGCTTCACATCTGGGTCGAACGTCGGTGCGACCACGGGAACGTGCAGCGCACTGGACGACGATTCGCTGGTCAGATGGGTGGAGTAGCGCGCCTGGCCAGCCTGATTCTGCTCTCGCTTCCAGGCGAGCAGCGCGCGTCGGGCTGGGTTGTCTTGGTCGCGCGTGATCAGCAGCGTCTGGCTGGCAGCGGCCATCAAATGGCGGCGCAGCGGGCTCGGGTTGCGGCGCAGCCGCTGGGTGACGTCCTCGACTTCGGCCTGCTGGGGCACGCTCTGTGCGAGCCGGCCGAGGAGGGCCTCGAGCGTGGCTTGTTCGCTCTTGATCGGATCCTGGCCGTCTTCGAAAGCACGTGCCTGGGCCGCCCGCACGACCTCTTCCTCTTCCGCTTCGATCGCATCGAGTTGCGCTTCGGTGGCCTCGGTCTGGTCGAGGAGCCACGCTCGCATGCGACGCAAGCAGTCGTGCTCGTCCTCCCACGCCAAGCGCTCGGCAGACTTGTAGCGTTCGTGACTGCCGGAGGTCGAATGGCCTTGGGGCTGGGTCATCTCGACCACGTGAATCAAGGCCGGAACGTGGTCGGCCCGCGCCCGCGTCACTGCTTCGCGGTAGTCGGCGAGAAGTGCCGGGTAGTCCCAACCGCGCACGGTGTAGAGCGCATAGCCGCGGTCACCGTCACCGCGCTGAAAGCCGGAAAGCAGGGCGGAGAGATCGCCCTTGGTGATCTGGTCCTGATTGGACACTGAGATGCCGTACTCGTCATCCCAGATCGACATGACCAGCGGGCCACCAAGCACGCCAACAGCGTTGACCGACTCCCAGAATGGGCCTTCGGCACAGCTCGCGTTGCCGATCGTGCCGAATACCACCTCGTTGCCACCTTGTGAAAATTCCGTGCGCTCGCGCAGGGCTTCGATCTCACGGTAGAGCACCGACGCGTGGGTCAGGCCTACCAGGCGGGGCATCTGTGAGCCAGTGGGGGAGGAATCCGCGGCAACGTTGACGCGGTCGGTCTGGGGCAACCAATCGCCGGCTTCGTCGAGCAGGGCAGTGGCGAAGTGCGCCGTCATCTGCCGTCCGCCCGAGGCCGGCTCGCGCTCGAGGTCGGCGTCGGCGTAGAGCTGGGCGAAGAACTGCTCGACGGTGAGCAGCCCGAGCGCCATCATCAGCGTTTGGTCACGGTAGTAGCCCGAACGCCAGTCGCCTGGCTGAACGGCGCGGGCGAGGGCGAGCTGAGCGACTTCTTTTCCGTCGCCGAAGATGCCGAATTTCGCCTTGCCGGTCAGCACTTCCTTGCGGCCCAGGAGGCTCATGTGGCGGCTGCGCCAGCCGATTCGGTAGTCGTCGAGTGCTTGTTCGAGATCGACGCTTTCTGGAGCGGTCGATCTGGCGGGTTCGGACGTGGCTTCGGCGCCGGTCCCTCGGTCTGATTCCTGGTCCGCTACGGTCGTTTGTTCCACGGGTACCTTGTTGGGGCGTGGTTGGGTCGTGATCGGGGCGTAATACGCTACGTTCGTCGTGCCTGACCGCTCGCGCCGGGTCTCTCTGGGTACGATTCTTCCGTACTCGACCACTCCCTGTACTGTCTCGGCAATACCGTTTCGCCGGTCGCGAAGCCGCGGGGAGTGTCCGAGGAGAGACGCTCGGCACTGAACAATGTCGGTTGGCAGCGAAGGCTGGGGCAGCGGAACGAAATCACGTTGTGCCACCAGCATGCGTGCCGAGCGGATGGTAGCACAGGCGGAACGAGAGAGGGCAATCGAGACGAGGGCATCGAGGGATACGAGGAGCCCAGATCCCAGAAAAACGCCGTCCCCCCGGCATTGCCCAGGTGGCAGCTTCCTGACATCCTTTGCCGGCAACGGAGAACGCCATGCAAACATCCTCGACCCCATCTGCCAACAAGCCGCCCGCATCCGACGGGCACGGTGCAACCACCCCCTACGGCCGCGATTTTCTCGAGGCCGTTCCCAAGACCGATCTGCACCTTCACCTCGATGGTTCCTTGCGCCTCGAAACGCTAATCGAGCTGGCGCGCGGGCGCGGCATCAAGCTGCCATCGGAAACGCCGGAGGGCCTACTCGAGCTGGTCTTCAAGGAGAGCTACCGGGACCTTCCGGACTACCTCCACGGCTTCGCCTACACCAGTCCCGTGCTGTGTGACGAGGAGGCGCTGGAGCGCGTCGCCTACGAGCTTGCCGTCGACAATCTTGCGGAGGGTGTCCGCTATATCGAAGTGAGGTTTGCGCCGCAGCTTCATGTGCGGGAAGGATTCGAGGTGGCGCAGGTGCTCACCGCGGTCGACAAAGGCCTGGATCGGGCACGTCGCGAGCACGAGGCCTCGCCGGCTGTTCGCGAGCGCGGCGAGCCGCCCTTCCGCTACGGCATCATCACCTGTGCGATGCGCTTGTTCACGGCCGGTTTCGCGCCGTACTACGAGCAGCTCCTCGGGGCCCTGGGGCAGTGGCCTTCGAAAGAGGTCTACGGCATTGCCTCGATGTCTCTTGCGCGGTCGGTGATCGAGGCGCGCGACGATCTGGGCCTGCCGGTGGTGGCCTTCGACCTGGCGGGAGCCGAAGCCGGCAACCCGCCCTCGGATCACGTCGATGCCTTCACCTTCGCGCACCGCAACTTCTTGAAGAAGACGGTGCATGCCGGAGAAGCCTACGGCCCCGAGTCGATCTTCCAGGCGATCACCTTGCTCAACGCGGATCGGATCGGGCACGGCACTCGGCTCTTCGACGCCGCCGGCGTCAAGGCCGAGGCCCCGGAGCGCTACGTGCGCCAGCTTTCCGAGTACATTGCCGACCGCCGCATTACCATCGAGGTCTGCGTTACCTCGAACATGCAGACCATGCCGCACCTGCGCCGGGTAGAGGACCATCCGCTGGGCCGCATGCTGCGCGACCGGCTTTCCGTGACCGTATGCACGGACAACCGGCTGGTCTCGCGCACGACCGTGACCGATGAGCTCGCCAAGGCCACTGACGCCTTCGACATTCCGCCTCAAGAGCTGCGCAACGTGGTGATTCACGGCTTCAAGCGCAGCTTCTTCGCCGGCGGCTATCGCGAGAAGCGCGCCTACGTACGACAGGTGATCGACTACTACGACCAAGTCGCCGCCGAACATGGCGTGGCTCCACAAGCGCCGTCGCGTGGCCAGGAGCTCGGCCCCGCCTCGGCGGAGAGCCCATCCTCATGACGAGAAACAGCATCACGAGGCAACCAACATGACGACCGAGAATGTCGACGAGCCGGCCGTGCCCGAGGAGGGCCAGCGTGCGCTCCGTGGGCGCGACCGCAAGTACTTGCGGGGCCTTGCGCACAGCTTCAAGCCCCTGGTGCAGGTGGGACGCGCGGGGCTGACGGACGCCCTGCTCGCCAGCCTCGATGAGGCCCTGGCTCACCACGAGTTGATCAAGGTCCGTTTTCAGGAGCACAAAGGCGAGAAGCGGGCGCTAACCGAATCGATGGCCGAGAAGACGGATGCCGACGTTGCCGGCATTGTCGGCCATGTCGCCATCCTCTATCGGCCCGCTCGCGATCCCGATCGGCGGCGGATCAAGCTGCCCGCATAAGGGGTAGGACTCTCGTGTACGTGACTGGACGGGCGCGGTGAATCCCGCTCACTTCGCGCGCCTCGAACGGCACCTCCGGCCGCTGCTGAGCAGCCTGCCGCCCGCGTTGGCCGTCAAGCTGACCAGTGCCGGTCGTACACGCTTTCTCGACGCCCTGGTCGCTTCCTCGTCCCAACGCGCGGGGCGACTTGGGCACGGGCCCGATGCCTGTGCGGTGCCGGTCGATCGTCTCGGCGTCGAGCTTTGGCACGGTGTCCGTTTCCGCTCGCCCCTGCTCAATGCCGCCG
>CALFAM010000044.1 GCA_937948815.1 uncultured bacterium | reverse complement strand
CACGTTTGAGAGCCTTTAGCGCTTGCAGCAGCACACGAGGCTGCAGCTTTTCAGGTTTACCGGTCGCGGGCGCTCGGGTCGCCATGCTCCATCCCTTCCAAGAGAAAAAAATACAGGACCGATGTAGGCTGCCCGTCACGCAGGTTCGGTACCTGCCGTGGACAGGGCAGGCGTGTAGCGTTCTTCTTCGGAATCAACCTGACCAGCGTTCGCCACGTGTCAGCTCGATTCTGTCGAAGGTGCTCTGTGACTGTGCGCGACAGCAGCATGCCAGACACGGCCACGCACCGACACTCCAGCCCCGGTGAGAGAACGTGCAAGCAACCATGACAGCGGCCTACTTCCTTGTCGCCGATGGTAACTCGACAGACCTTTGCTTGTCACGTCTGTGGACCGACCAATCAAGATTCCTGGCTCTCAATTGGCGCCTAGCTCCAAGCGCTTCCCGCGCGCGATGCGATGAAGATCAGGGCGCGCTGACCGCGGAGCGTTCTCGGGCCTTGCTGCGAATGTCGTAGCAGTAAATGTTGTCTTGCTCGCGCAGGTAGAGGTGGCCGCCAGCGATGACCGGATGAGACCAGCTGAACTGATCGACATTCGGAATCACGAAGGTGCCCCGCTCGCGGTAGCCCTCGGTGGTTGCTTCGGCCAGAATCATGCGACCTTCTTGGTAGCGCAGGTAGAGCCGCCCATCCGCAAAGGCAATGGCGGCCGAGCTGCGTCCTTCGTTGCGCACGGGCCCCCACGCGACGGTGCCGTCGGCAAGCGAAACGGCGATCGGAAAACCCTTGTTGTGCCCGGTCCCCGTGTAGACCGTGCCCTCGTGCAGGATGAGCCCACCGTGGTGATTCTGCAGGGTGTCGGCCTCGAGAAAGTACACCTCACGGGCGCGGACCCCGGCCCCAGTCTTCTCGAGCGCGAGCAACGCGGAGCCGGTGCCGTATCCGGTCGAAACAAAGACGTGGTCGCCATCGATCAGGGGCGTGGCAATGTTGGCAACGTCGTTGGCGACCCGGCCGTAGCCCCACAAGAATTTCCCGGTGGCAGCATCGACGCCAATCACGCCGCGGCCGAGGAGCTGCACGTATTGGCGAACGCCCGCTCCGTTCGAGACCACCACGGAGCTGTAGCCTGCGCCGTCGGTGCCGTTGTCGCTGAACGAGGGCATCGCAGTGCGCCAGAGCTCCTTGCCCGTGCGTTTGTCCAGGGCAACCAGTGCTGCCTCGGCCGTGCCCGGGGTCACGATCACCTTGTCACCATCGACCAGCGGCGACTCGGAGAAGCGCCAATCCGTGCCACTTTGCGTTTTCATCATCCGGCCACCGAAGGCGGACGGCAGGTTGCGCTTCCAGACCAGCTCACCGTCTTTGGCACGGAGACAGACCAACTCACCGTCGGTCGAAAGTGCATAGACACGCTCACCGTCGTAGGTCGGTGTCGACCGGGCGCCGAGGAACTTGTCTTTCCAGGTCGGGCCGATCTTCGTCTGCCAACGGTGGTCCCCGCCGTCACGGGACAGCGCGACGACGTACTGCCCGTCCGCGAGATCACCCAGGGTGAAGATGAGGCCGCCGCCCACCGCCAAACTCGAATAGCCGGCACCCACGCCTTTCGCCTGCCAGGCGAGCGGCGGCCCACCCTCGGGCCAAGTGGCGAGCAACCCGGTTTCCGCTGACTTGCCGTCGCGCTTCTCGCCGCGCCACTGCGGCCAGTCCGCGGCTACAGCCCAGGCGGGCCCGAGGACGAGGGCGAGAATCCAAGACATCGCCCCATGGACGGATCGTCGGAATGGGCTGCCTTTCTTGATGCTGTGTCGCATGGTGTGGGGGTTCCTCATGACGGTGATCTCTGGAGGCGTTGGAGCCGACTCGCGCGCATGCCTAGGACCCGGTTGATCTCCCGCCGGTTCCCATCCTCGACCCTCATCACTGTAAGCATCGCGTAAATGCGCCAGGCCGTGCCCGATGCGCCGTCTCGACGTGTCGCTTTCGTAACGTTCGGAGGTCGGACCGCCATGTTTCATTGACCGATTCACCTCGCATGGCCCAAACTGAAATCCAATCTTCGCCAGTGCGGCCTCGTACCCAGAAAGCCATGACCAAGGAGTCGACCATGACGACGCGAGATCCAGCAATCGGGACCAAGGCAGCCTTGTCACCCACAGCGGCCCGTCGGCCGGAGGTCGATCGGAGAACCGCGCTTCGCGTCCTTGCCGGTACCGTGACGGCCTTGACGATCGCGCCTCGCCTCGCGGCGCAGCAGGAATCCCGAGAGCCGCCCGCCCGGCCGGATCCTCTTGCTTCCGAGCAGGTCAACACCTTCGTGCGGGTGGCCCACAGCAACCTCGATGAAACACGCTCCATGCTCGACAAGGAACCGAGATTGATCAAGGCCACTTGGGATTGGGGTGGCGGCGACTTCGAGTCTGCGCTCGGTGCTGCCGGCCACATGGGTCGCCACGACATTGCTGAATTTTTGCTGGAACGCGGCGCGCCGTTGGAGCTCTGCGCCGCCGCCATGCTCGGTCAACTACCCATTATTCGAGCGGCGCTCGAGCTCCAGCCGAGCTTGCTCCACGTTCCCGGCCCGCACGGCATCACCCTGACGGCGCACGCACAAAAGGGTGGATCGCGCGCGACCGAGACGCTGGCCTTCCTCACCGAATTCGCGGAGCGGCACCCTGCCCCGAAGGCCTGAGCATCGCGCCGAGGTCGAAGAGATCTCCGACCCGATCGAGAGACGCAACAGCCTCGTCACCCAGTCGTAGCCCGAAGCGTGCCTCGAGCTCGCCGATCAGCTCGACGCGGGTCAGCGAGTCGACACCCAGCTCGGCGAGACGGATGTCAGCATGGACCAGATCCGGCCGGGCGCGCGTCAGGCGGGCAAGCGCTTCGATCACAGCCGTCTCGAATGCGGTGTTCGACGGCCGATCCCTTGCCTTCGATCGACCGTCCGGCGCCTTCTGTGGCGGCGCAGCGTCAACCGGCGCCGCCGGAGCACCGCGTTCGCCCGCCAGGACCGCGTCCCGGAGCTTGGCGCGCTTCACCTTCATGGTGGTCGTCTTGGGCAGCTCACCTCGCCAGATCTCGACACCTGCGACCTGCTGGTAGCTGGGTACATCGCGACTGCGCGCGCCGATCGCGGAGCGAATCGCATCCTCCCCGGCGTCATCCATAGGAACGACCAGGGCGGTGACCTGTTCGCCGCCACGTTCCTGGGGCATCCCCAGAACCACCAGCTCCGCCACGCCCGGGAGGTCTCGATAGCGCGCTTCGACTTCTTCCGGATAAACGTTCTTGCCCGCGGCGGTGACGATGACGTCCTTGGTCCGCCCCGCGATGTGCAAGTAGCCGTCGGCGTCGAAATAGCCAAGGTCTCCGGTGTTGAGCCAGCCTTCGCGCATCACCGCGGCGGTGGCCTCCGGATGCTCGTAGTAGCCCTGCATCACATTGGCGCCGCGCACCCAGACCTCGCCAACCGTCTCGTCCGCCGACCCGTCCACTTCGCCAACCCGGCCTGCTGCGCCGTCCTCCGCATGATCGTCGACCGGCGGCCTCAGCTCCACTGCGACCCCCGGCAGGGGCTTCCCCACCGAGCCGAAGCGGATGCCGTCCCAGGGATTGACCGTGAGCACGGGGCTGGTCTCGGTCATGCCATAGCCTTCGGCGACCTGGAAGCCCATGAGCTGGAAGCTGCGTCCGAGGTCCGGATCGAGGGCCGATCCGCCGGTGGCGATGCGCCGCAAACAGCCGCCGAACCGGCGGTGGACCTTGGCAAAGAGCTCATGCCCGGTGGCGCCGTTGCGGCGACGGCTGAGGGCAAAGAGCACCCGGAAAACCAGTTGAAGCATCGGGCCACCAGCAGCCACGTTCTGGAAGATGCCGTTGTGCAGCAACTCGAGTAGCCGCGGCACGGCCACCAACACGGTCGGCCGGGTGGTGTTCATCATCCAGCTGATCTCAGCCGGTTTGATCTCGGCCACGTAGCTGATCGTGCTGCCGCCCGCCATCGGGACCAGCAGGCCGACCATCTGCTCGAAGACATGATGAATCGGCAGAACCGAGAGCAAGCGTTCGTGCGTCAGCTTCATCAGTGGAATCAGATCGCGCACGTTGGCCAGGTAGTTGGCATGGGTGAGCGGCACCGCTTTCGGTGCCACGGTCGTGCCACTGGTAAAGATGATGCTCGCCAAACTGTCCGACCTCACCAGCGTCCGCACGTCTTCGCCCCCGGGCAACCGCGGAACATGAGGCTCGGGAACGAACGGCGCCGCCAGGGTCACCAGCGGGCAAGCGAGCGCCTCCAGACCTGCGGGCCGATCCGACTGCCGATCAGCACGCTCGGCAACGGCCAGCGCAGGCGCGGCACACACCAGCTTCGCGTCCACGACGCGCGCCGCCGCGACAAGATCCTGGGCAGGCCACTGTGGATCGAGCGGCACGGTCACGGCACCCAGGCGATGGACGGCGAGCGTGGCGAGCACCCACTCGGGACAGCCGCTCGACCACAGCACCACCCGGTCTCCCGGGCCGATTCCGTACTGACTCTTCAGACGCGCGGCCACATTGGTGGTGGTGTTCAGAGCTTGTCGGTAGGTGTAGCGTAACCAGCTTCCCTGCCGGCACGTTTGAAAGGCCACGGCATCGGGGTCGCTGGCGGCAACGGCCGCGAACAGCTCGAAGGTCGTGCGAGCGTCCGTAGCCAGGGCGATGGCGCGCGAGAGTCGTTCCGCGCGCCTCGCTTCCCCCGCTGCTCCTGCCCCCTCGGCATCCGACACCGGCGCACCGGTATCCGCGTGGAGGGCGAAGCGCACCAAGCCGGGCACATGGGCGTCGGCGATGTAAGACGGCCAGTCGACCGCCTCGATGTCGAAGGGGAACGTCTCCTGATCGACCGGGGTGAGCTGATCCCAGAGCTGACGCGTGCGCGTGTCGTCGTAGCGCGCACCGTGGCGCAGGTAAGGCTGGTAGACCGCCAGCAGGTGGATCAAGTGATCGAGGGTGCGTTCGGCGCTGCCCCACCGAAGCCGTGTCCGCGAGCGCCGCCAACCGGGCAGCCAAGACGGCACCAGACGCCGGAGTCTGCGAATCGACTTGCGATCGGCGATCAGCTTCTGGCGGTAGCGCTCCGGATCGCGGAATCGAGCCTCGGGCACCACGATGGGCGCTCCTGCCTCGTCACGGAGAGGCGTGCCGGCAAAGCCTCGGCGCGCGTGCCCCATCAGCGCTCCGAGGGTGATCGGGTTGCGGCTGGAGCCGAGCTGATACACGGCAACCTCCGGCGCACCCCCAGCGCCCGCATTCGCGGCTTCTCGGCTCGGTAACGAGGCCAGCGCGGCGATCAGGGCGTTCGCCACATGGTCGACGGGGATCATCTCGAGGGGCGTGTCCGGGATGCCAGGAAGCTCCTCGGCGCGCCCACGGCCATAGGCAACCAGCAACGGATCGGACACGCGCACGGCTTCGATCCAACCAGGCATCGGCTCGGACACCGCGCTCTCGATGATCGCCGGGCGCAGAATCGCCAACGGCACCGATCCGCGTTCGTGCACGAGCAATCGCTCGGCCAGAGCCTTGGTCAAAGTGTAGACATCATGGAACCCGAAACGCGCGGCGACCGACGCTCCGGCCGCCACCCACGCTCGATCGGCCGTTTCGCCCGCCTGGCGAAGCTCCTCACAGGCGGCGTCAAGGGCGGCGAGGGTGCCGTCTGCATCCAGGACCGGGGCATCTCGCTCGGCCCATTGGCTCACTGCCTCGGAGATCGTGCCGGTCCGCGTTCCGCTCACGAAGCAGGTCGAGACATGCAGCAGCGGCGCGTCGCCTGCGTCACGGGCCAGCGCCAGGGTGCGCAGAGCGCCCCGGGTGTTGAGCGCCAAGGACCGATCGAGGCGCTCGTCGAAGGTCACGGTGGCGGCATTGCCGACGACGCGATCCACTTGGCGGCAGAGACGCTGGTAGGTCTCCGGATCGAGCCCCAGTCGCTCCTGTCCCAGATCGCCCTCGACCACCTCGACCTTGCTGGCGACCCAGTCTCGCCAGACATCGCCATGGTGGGCGCGAAGACGGGCCATGAGCGGCGAACCGAGTAGATCGCGCTCGAACCGCGCCAGCGCCCCCAGCCCGCCACCTGGGCGAATCAGCAGGAGCAGCCTGTCGATGGTGGGTACCGACCAGAGCAGCTTCTCGACCACCACCTTGCCAACGAATCCGGTGGCCCCGGTGATCAAGATGCGCTGGCCGTCGAGCGCGTCGGCAATCGTCTGCCGACCCGCAGCGCCTGTCGCGTGCGACATAGCATTCCCCTCCTTGCATCCGGCAAGGTCTTCGCGACGACGTTTCGAATTCAAGAAAAAAGAAAGGAGACGATGCGGAGCGTATCACCGCGCACAAGCCCGAGCCCGACCCGTGATTGCGCCCGAACCGCGTTCGCCCTACGGCGTGGTGCTCGTCCAGGCTGACGTATCGCCCGACTCGAAGCCGTCCGAGAAGATTCGGGGGAGAACGAAGCGGCGTCCGCGGATGCTCTGGCCGTCGGTATCGCCGCCGACATCCAGGGCACTGTTCCAGACCACGAGAAAGCTTCGTCCATCCGCGGCCGCGGCGACCTCGGGCTGAAACTGGTTGCCCTTCGTGAACGTGTTGACCGCAAACGCATCTCCGTCCGGACTGCCGTCCGGATTCAACCATCGCCCCACGAGCCCCAGATCCTCGTCCGACGGGTGGTCGCGTCGCGTCCAGATCAGCAGGAACGAGCCGTTCGCGCCTCGGGCGATGCGGGCCGAACCTTGGGCTTCGGTGGTCGCCGGGCTGACCAGCTGAGGTCCACCTGGTGCTGGAACACCTGCGGCGTCGACCATCCGGCCGAAGATCTCGTTGTTGGTGCCATAGAACGGTTCGTAGCCGTCCCAAACGACCTGGAAATCTCCGCTCGGCGTCACCGAAGCATCGGCTGAGACACCGGCCGCCACACCGCTCGGAACATCACCGTGCACCGCGATGGCGCCGCCCACAGGATCACCAGCCGGATCGAGGCGGCGCGCTGTGACGTTGCTGTACTGCCCGAAGTACTCACGACTCTGCGAAGCGACGACAAAGCCGGTGGTGTCGCTGCCACCGACGCGAATACGAACCTCGCGGCCATCTTCAGAGTCCAAGAGCGAGCTGTCGATCAGCATGCCGTCG
>CALFAM010000043.1 GCA_937948815.1 uncultured bacterium | reverse complement strand
TGCCCATGTAGAAGTCGAGCGCCTTGGTGACCTCGCTCATCGACTGAATGCGCACCGGCACCAACCGGATCTCGCTGCCGACGAATTGCTTGAACTCCTTCGGTGAAATCTCGCCCAAACCCTTGAAGCGCGTGACCTCCGCGGATTTGATCTCTTTCTCCGCCGCGTCCCGCTCGGTCTCGCTGTAGCAATAGCGCGTTTTCTTCTTGTTGCGCACGCGGAAGAGCGGCGTCTCGAGCAAGAAGACGTGGCCGCGGTTGACCAGCTCTTCGAAGTAGCGCAAGAAATAGGTCAGAAGGAGGTTGCGAATGTGCATGCCGTCGACATCGGCGTCAGTCGCAATGATCACCTTTTCGTAGCGCAGGCCATCGACGTCGTCTTCGATATCGAGCGCGCGCATGAGGTTGTAGAGCTCTTCGTTGCGGTAGATCGCGTCACGCTTCAGGCCGTGGCAGTTGAGCGGCTTTCCCTTGAGCGCGAAGACCGCCTGGGTGTCGACGTCCCGGGCCTGCACCATCGAGCCGCCAGCCGAGTCGCCCTCGGTGATGAAGATCGACGACTCCGTGTTGCGGGGGCTCTTGTCACCCCGGTGGATCTTGCAGTCGATCAGCTTGGGAATGCGGATCGCGGTCTTCTTGGCCCGCGCCTTGGCCTCCTTCTTGACCGCGGCCAGTTCCTTGCGCAAGCGCTCGTTGGCCTCGATCTTCTTGACCAGCTTGTCGGCTGTATCCGACTCCTTGTGGAGCCACACCACGACCGCGTCCTTCACTGTCTGCACGATCCACGGCCGCACATCGGTCGAGCCCAGCTTGTTCTTGGTCTGGCTCTCGAAGACCGGCTCTTGCACCTTGATCGCCACCGCACCGACGATGCCATCGCGCACGTCCGGCCCCGCGAACGTCTTGCCCGCGTACTCGTTGATGCCCTTGAGCAAGCCCTCGCGAAACGCGCTCTGGTGCGTGCCACCGTCCGAGGTGTGCTGGCCGTTGACGAAGCTGAAGTAGCTCTCGCCATAGTTGTTGGTGTGGGTGAACGCGAACTCGAGGCGATCTTCCTTGTGGTGAACGATGTCGTAGAGCGTCGGTTCGTCACCAAGCTCTTCGTCCAACAGATCCTTCAGCCCGTTCTTGCTCTTGTAGAGGGTGCCGTTGAGCACCAGCGACAGGCCGGCATTGAGGTAGGCGTAGTAGCGCAGGCGTCGCTCGACGAAGGGCTCGCGCCAGACGAACTTGCCGAAGATCTCGGGGTCGGGCGAGAACGCGACGTAGGTGCCGTTCTTGGACTGCGGGTCCTTGCCACCCTTTTCGTCGAGGATTCGCCCCTGCTCGAAGACAGCGCGCTTGAACTTGCCCTCTCGGAAGCTCGCCACCTCGAAGCGCGCAGAAAGCGCATTGACCGCCTTGGTACCAACGCCGTTCAAACCCACGGAGAACTGGAAAACGTCGTCGTTGTACTTGCCGCCGGTGTGCATGCGAGACACACAATCGACCACCTTCCCGAGCGGGATTCCCCGACCGTAGTCGCGTACCGTGACTCGGTCCTCTTTCAGGGTGATCTCGACGCGCTTCCCGTTGCCCATGATGAATTCGTCGATCGCATTGTCGACGACCTCTTTGAGCAAGATGTAGATCCCATCGTCAGGGCTCGAACCGTCGCCGATCCGGCCGATGTACATCCCCGTGCGCAGCCGGATGTGGGTCAACGCATCGAGCGTCTTGATCGCTTCTTCGTCGTACGCAATGCGGGTCTGCTTGGCCATGATCTCCCGAGGTCCGATTTCTGAGGTCTGCTACGCCGTGGGCTCGCCACGAGAGGCGTGAACCAGGCGTAATCTATCGTGATCGCCGGATTGTAGCAACCCGGCCGCATCGCGCGGAGGACGAGACGCCGGTGGTCACGGCGTGAACGGAACCGAGCCTGCCTCGAACGCGAAATAGAACCACCAACCCATCTCGCCATCGAGCATGTCGCGATCGTCGCCTGCCGCGCAATTGTTCGTGCCGCCAGGCAGCAGACTGCTCAGCACGGCGCCCCCGAATTCCGGAGGCAGCACGATCTGATCGGCATCTACCTCGCGGAGAAAGCCCCGGAGAAGCCCATTGGACAGCGAATCGGGAGGCGGGCTCCCAGGTACGACCCAAGCGGCGGCGTCTTCCTCTGGCCTCGTTGCGGCCCTGGCTGGCACCTCGAAGGTGGCAGCGACCTGGGCCTCGCGAAGCGGAAAGCTCAAGCCGCCCCCGAGATCGAGCATCAAGTCTTGCGCGCGAGTCGCGAAGCACGGCCCCGGTGTCGCGGCCACCGGCGGTGTGTAGCCCGAGGTGGTGCCGGCCAGCGCTTCGAGACAGATGCCGTCGAGCTGACCATCTTCGAGCAACGCGGTGCGCGCTGCCCCAGCGTCGATGGTGCAGGTCGTGGTCGCGAGGGGCGCACTGCACAGCCCAGCCGCGGAATCGACCAGCCCGGCTTCGGCGGTCAACGTCAAGCCGCCGCGGAACACCAGCAAGGGGCTGGCGTCGAGCAGGTCGTCGCCATCGCCGTCGGTCGTGAGCGAGGTCTCAATGGTCGGATTGAGCGCCGGGACCACGAGAAACGGAACGTCGGTCACGTCTTGGCAGCCGAAGGGCGAAGCGTCGACCAGGATGTGGGGGTCGCGGAGGTCGAGATCGCGAAAGCGGAAAAGCTCCTCGGACAGCCCGATGGCGTCAGACCACGGATGCACCGAGCTGGTCTCGAAGTCGCTGCTGAAAATCATCTGTGTCAACGCGGGCCGCGGCATCGACGCCACGCCGGCGAAGACCAGGACCGCGATCCAAGACGGGAAAGCAAGAGAGCGGAACGCGGACATCGGAGCCTCCTCGGGAATCGTTCATCGAACGTGGGCAAGCCTACCCCCTCGTCGCCCGCCCGGCAAAGGACGCCCACCTGCCACGGCGAACGACTCGGGGCCCCAGTGAGCCCGGGCCACAGTGATCCCGGGCCACGACGACTCCACGCAGCAGCGACTCCGCGCAACAATGTCGGCACGTTGCCCAAGATCGATGCGTACCCAGCGGTTCCGCAGCCCCTGGGCACGCGGTAAGGTAGCACCAGCGGCCCGGCATGCTCCCCGGGTCGAGGCAGCGAATGCGCATCGACCCTCGGTTCCGATTCCCAGACCCCCGCCTCGCCGCCCATCACGGCCTGGTGGCCATTGGCGGCGACTTCCGGGCCGAGCGGCTGATCGCGGCCTATGCACGCGGCATCTTCCCGTGGCCCAGCCCTGAGCTGCCGTACGCCTGGTTCAGCCCCGACCCACGGTTCGTGCTCCGCCCAACCGATCTGCACATCAGCCGCAGCCTGCGGCGCGTCTTGCGCCAGGGCGGCTTCGCGGTACGCTACGACACCGCCTTCGAGCAAGTGGTTCGCCACTGCGCCGAACAAGAGCGCCCGGGCGAGGTCGGCACCTGGATTACCCAGGAACTGATCGAAGGGTTCGGCGAGCTTCACCGTCTCGGTGTCGCGCACTCGATCGAAACCTGGCGGGACGACCAGTTGGTCGGCGGCCTCTACGGGGTCTCGTTGGGCAGCATGTTCTGTGGGGAGTCGATGTTCTACCTTCAGCCGAACGCCTCCAAAGTCGCCCTGGTCGCGCTGATGCGACGCCTGGAAGCCTGGCGATTCCTGCTGCTCGACTGCCAGGTCTACAGCGAGCACCTCGCCCAGCTCGGCGCTCAGCTCTGGCCGCGCGACCGATTCCTCGACAGCGTGGCCAGCTCGCTGGAGCGGCCCACGAGGCACGGCCCCTGGCCACGGGCGTGCGCGCAAGAGATCGAGCCGTGAATCCACATTTGCTCTATGTGTTGCGTCTCGCCCTGATCGGCGCGGTCTGGGGACACCTGGCACGCCGTGCCGCACCCTGGCTGATCGGCCTGCGCGAGCGTGAGCTGCCGTTCCGCTGGCCGTGGCTGGAAGCGCTCTCGATGATCGCCTTCGGGATCGCCGCCTTACCCGTCGGTTTCTCAGCGCCTTTGCCGGCGGTTCGCATCGCTCTGGTCGCAATCCTGATCGCCACGATCGCTACCGATGTTCACCGCAAGATCCTGCCGGACCTGCTGACCTTCGGGGGCACCCTTGTCGGCTTCGCCTTCGCCGCCTGGCGGCCGCAGGCGATCGAGGGCTACCTCTCCCAGTGGCTGACCCTCGACAACCTTCACCTGCCGCGCACCCTCGAGCCCTCGCTCCGAGGCCTCGCCCTGGCCGTGGTCGGCGCCGCCGCCGGCTATCTCTTGCTCAACGGCTTCCGGTTGCTGATGGCGCTCGCCACCGGCGTCGACGGCCTGGGCGGCGGTGACGCCAAGCTACTCATGCTGACCGGCGCCTTCCTGGGGCCACACACCATGGTGCTCAGCCTGCTGCCGGCCTGTGCCATCGGCACCGTCGTCGGCGTGATCCACCGTCTGCGAACCGGCGAACCGCACGTGGCTTTCGGCCCGGCGCTGGCGGGTGGTGCCTTCGTCGCCATGATCGCCGGCGAGACCCTCCTCGACCTGCTCTGGCGGCTGAGCCTCGGCTTGCTCGCCCTTCCACCGGCTGTGTTGATCGGCTTCTACGCGTTCCTGCTGGCCCTGCTCGCTGTCGTACTGCTGCGCCTGCGCCAGCGCTCGAAGCTCTACAATCAGATTCTCGACGACGACTTCGCCAGCCTGGAAGCCGAGCTCGAGCCTCCGACCGAATCCACGGCCGGAACCGACGGCGAAGGACGTCCGAAATCGGATCCTTGATCCGCACGTGATTTGCCTGAATCATCACGCGAGCGGCACGCGCCCGCGAGCGAGTAGTAGAATGCCGCGCCTTGCCGCCGGACTCCCTGGTGGCCCCGGAGATTCCAGACGTGGAGAAGATTCGTAACTTTTGCATCATTGCGCACATCGACCATGGCAAGTCGACGCTTGCAGACCGGTTGATCCAACAATGCGGCGGCGTCTCCGATCGTGAGTTCCGCGACCAGCTTCTCGACTCGATGGACATCGAGCGCGAGCGCGGGATCACCATCAAATCCAATACCATCACCCTCCCCTACAAGGCCCGCGACGGTGAGACGTACCAGCTCAACCTGATCGACACGCCGGGCCACGTCGACTTTTCCCACGAGGTCCGGCGTTCCCTGATGTCGTGTGAGGGCGCCCTGCTGCTGGTCGACGCATCCCAAGGCGTCGAAGCCCAGACCGTCGCCAATCTCTACCTGGCGCTGGAGTTCGACCTCGAGATCATCCCGGTGATCAACAAGATCGACCTGCCGGCCGCGGACATCGACCGCGTGCGGGAGGAGATCGACGCCGACCTCGGCCTCGATCCGTTCGAGGCTGTGCTCTGCTCAGCCAAGACCGGCAAGGGGATCGAAGACGTGCTCGAGGCCATTGCCACGCGCCTACCGGCGCCCAAGGGCACATCGGACGCCCCAACGCAGGCGCTGGTCTTTGACGCCCAATACGATGTCTACCGCGGCGCGGTCATGTATCTCCGCATCCGTGAAGGGCGCCTGACCAAGGGCGACAAAGTGCTTCTGATGCACACCGGGAAACGCTACGAGGTGGAGGAAGTCGGCCACCACGGCCTCCAACGGGTGCCCAGAAAGAGCCTCGAGGCCGGCGAAGTCGGCTACCTGATCGCCGGTGTCAAATCGGTGCGCGACATCAACATCGGCGACACCATCACCATTGCAGACGCCCCCGCGGAGGCCCCCCTGCCGGGCTATCAAGAGGCCAAGCCGGTGGTGTTCGCGTCGCTCTATCCCGTCTCTTCCGACGACTACGGCGACCTGATCAAGGCGCTCGACAAGCTGGTGCTCAACGACGCAGCCTTGACCTTCGAGAAGGACGCCTCCGCAGCCCTTGGCTTTGGCTTTCGCTGCGGCTTCCTCGGCTTGCTCCACCTCGAAGTCGTGCAGGAACGGCTCGAGCGTGAATACAACCTGAACCTCCTGCTGTCGGCGCCGACGGTGCGGTATCGCATCTTGCTCGAAGACGGTGAAGAGCTGATGGTCGACAATCCGAGCCTGTTCCCGGATCCCTCGACGATCAAGTCGACCTTCGAGCCGTACATCAAGGCGTCGGTGCTGATTCCCGAGCGCTATATCGGCGCGGTGATGGAGCTGTGCCGCGACCGGCGCGGTGAGAACACCAACTTCAGCTACCTGGCCGTGGGTCGTGTCGAGCTGACCTCGGAGATGCCCTTGGCCGAGGTGCTGTTCGACTTCTACGACCGGCTCAAGAGCATTACCCAAGGATACGGCTCGTTCGACTACGAGATGCTCGACTACCGCCTGAACGACCTGGTCAAGGTCGACATTCTGGTCAACGGCGAGCGGGTCGATGCACTGTCCCAGCTCGTCCACAGCGAGCGCGCGCGACCTCGGGGCCTGCACTATTGCGAGAAGCTGGCCGATACGATCCCCAAGCAGCAATTCAAGATCGCGATTCAGGGCGTGATCGGCGGCAAGATCATCGCGCGCTCGACCATCAACGCCTTCCGCAAGGACGTCACCGCCAAGTGCTACGGCGGCGACATCACCCGCAAGCGCAAGCTGCTCGAGAAGCAGAAAGAGGGCAAGAAGCGGATGAAGATGGTGGGTGCGGTCGAGATTCCGCAGTCGGCCTTCATCGCCGTGCTCAAGACCGACGCCAGCAAATAGCTCCGGCGGGCTTCCCGAGCGCGCACCGATGCCGACCGTCTCTTGGAGCGCCGCAGGCATCTACGTGCACGTGCCGTTCTGCTCGGCGATTTGCCCGTACTGCGATTTTGCCGTCTTGGTCGGCAACGCGCGCAAGCGCCAAGACTACGTCGCCACGCTGATTCGCGAGATCCAGCTTCGCGCCGAATCGATCGATCGCCTGGGCGCGGTCGATACGATCTACTTCGGCGGTGGCACCCCGTCCCTGCTCGAGCGTGAACAGCTTCAGGTTCTTTTCGAGACTCTCGCGTCGACGGCACACCTGACGGACGATTGTCGGGTCTTCTTCGAGGCGAATCCGGAAGACGTCACGCCAGCCCGCCTCGCCAACCTCCACGCGCTCGGCGTCGACACCCTGACCCTCGGGGTGCAGGCGCTGGACGATGACGCCCTCGCCTTCCTCGGACGGCGACACCGGGCCCAGGAGGCGCGCCAGGCCATTCGGCTGGCACGCGATGCCGGTTTCGAGACGGTCTCGTTCGACTTGATGTACGGCTTGCCCGGCCAGGACGCCACGGCCTGGCGCCAGACCCTCGACCAGGCGGTAGCGCTCGCGCCGGATCACCTCTCCTGCTACCAGCTCACGATCGAGTCGCGCACCCCCTTCGACCGCGCGGTGCGAGAGAGGGCCTGGCATCCGGCCGACGAGCTCACCCAGGCCGAGCTCTTCCGCCTGACCCACGAACATCTCCGCGCCTGCGGCTACCTCGCCTACGAGGTCTCCAACTTCGCTCGCCACCCGCGTCACCGGTCGCGCCACAACCAGAAGTACTGGCACCACGTACCGTATGTGGGGGTCGGCCCAGCGGCCCATTCGTTCGATGGTCGCGAACGGGCGTGGAACGAGCGCCACCTGGCCCACTGGCAACGCCACGTGCAGGCGGGACGCATTCCGATCGCCGGAAGCGAGTCCATCGATCGGCGAGCGCTGGCCCTCGAGATGGTGATGCTCGGTCTGCGCACGACCGACGGGATCGATTTGGCTCGCTGCCAGCGTCGTCTCGGATTCGACATCACCGCGGACGTCGGTCGTCGCCTGGCCGAGTGGGTCGCCGATGGCCTGCTGATTCGCGAAGCCGGTCGGCTGCGACCGACCTTGGACGGCCTGGCCGTGGCCGATACCCTGGCGAGCGAGTGGAAGCTCCCCGAAGACGAGCAATGCCTCACGGAAACCGATGCATGAACCAGCCCGAGAGCCGCAACGACCGATTTTCTCTCTTCCCCTTTCGACGCTGCGCGGATGGCCTCGCAGGCTGGATGCTCTGGGCATGCGTTGGCACGTTCGCTGCGCAAGCGGTGGGTGCTTCGACGGAGTCTCCAGCGCTCGACCAGCAAGCCACCTTCGCCTCACACTACGCGGCGGGCGCGTACGCCGAGGCCGAAGCAGCGCTGCGCGCCCGGCTCGTCGATGACAACGACGATGCCGCCATGCGCTTCGCCCTCGGTCAGGCACTGGCCGCTCAGGGACGCTGGCCCGAAGCGGTCGAGGAGCTCGAAAGAGCCGTGGCGCTGACACCCGAGAACGCGCCCGAAAGCGCACCCCTTCATCGGCTGCTCGGCGAGTCCTTGGGTCGCAGTGCCCGCACGGCGAGCGTGCTCAAGCGGCTGGGTCTTGCCAAGGCCGGCCTGCGCCACTTCGAGCGTGCGGTGGCCCTCGACCCGCGCGATCTCGAAGCACGCGACAGCCTGATGGAGTACTACCTGCAAGCGCCCGGAATCGCCGGCGGCGGAGAGGCCAAGGCCCGTCGCCAGGCCGCCGAAACCCGTGCCTTTCACCCCTCCGAGGGCGAACGGCTGCTCGGGCGGATCGAGCACGAGAAGGGCAACCTCGAGGCTTCTCGCCAGGCCTATCGGCGCGCCGCCGAGCACGATGCGGACAACCCCCTGGCGCATCTCGGCCTGGCCCGCCTGGCGATCGACCAGGAGGATTGGAAGACCGCCTTCGACGCGCTCGACGCCCTCCTCACGAAGACGCCGGATCACCGCCTGGGTCTCTTCGAGCTCGGCCGCGCTGCCGCACGCGCCGGTCGCCGTCTCGAAGAAGGTGTGCAGGCACTCGATTCGTATCTCTCGCGCCGCGCCCACGCGATCGAGCCTACGACCACCGAGGCCTTGTTCGTGCTCGGCGCGCTGCACGATCAGCGCAAGGATGGCGCCAGCGCCCGTGCGGCCTATCAGCGCCTGCTCCGCATCGATCCGGACCATCGCGGTGCTCAGCGCGCCCTGGCGCGCCTGGCCGGGCGCTGAGTCCGAAACCTCCGTCCCGACCGTCAGCCCCGCCTCTTTTCCTCGGCGGTCCGGCTTTCGGAGGACGGGTGCCGACGTGGTAGCCTGCGCCCTCTGTTTTGCGTTACGAAACGGCCCGAGCGAGGCCATAGATCGGAAGTTAGGAGGCGTGTGCGATGGTCCCGATCGAGCTTTCATTTCACGGTGCTGCAGGAACGGTTACCGGTTCTCGGCACCTTTTGCACGTCGGTGAGCGGAAGATTCTGCTCGATGCAGGTCTCTTCCAGGGCGCGAAGCATCTACGCAAGCGCAATTGGGATCGCCCTGCATTCGACCCGGCCTCGATCGACACGGTTCTGCTCTCGCACACTCACATCGACCACGTCGGCTTCCTGCCGCGTCTCGTGCATCTCGGGCTCGATGCGCCGGTGCACATGACACCGGCCGCCTACGAGCTCTGCGAGCTGATGCTGCTCGACTCGGCCAAGATTCAGCAAGAGGACGCCAAGCGGGCCAACAAGCGAGGCTACTCCAAGCACAAGCCCGCCCTCCCCCTCTACACCATGGAGGATGCCAAGACGACCCTCGGCATGCGACGCGAGCAGCGGTACGCCGAGTGGTTCTCCCTTGGCGACGGCATTACCGCGCGCTTCCGCAACGCCGGCCACCTGCTCGGCTCCTCCTTTATCGAAATCGAAATCGTCGATCTGGACGGTGGGCCGCCAACGCGAATCACCTACAGCGGCGACATCGGCCGCATGGCCGTCCCCCTGCACCCGGATCCGAAGGCGCCCGAGCCGTGCGACGTGCTGATTCTGGAGTCGACCTACGGCAACCGTTTGCACACCGCGGAGCCGCTGGCCGACCAGATTTCCGAGCCCTTCCGGGAATGCCTGGAAGGCGGCGGCACGATCCTCATCCCGGCGTTCGCGGTCGGCCGTTCGCAGCAGATCACACTGATTCTGCGACGCTACATGCAGCAAGGCCTCCTGCCCGAGGTCCCGATCCACATCGACAGCCCGATGGCGATCAATGCGACGCGCATCTACTCGCGCTTCCTCAACGAGCGCAACGTCGACCCGGACGTCTTCGAGGACGGGCGCCTGCGCCTCTTCCCACGTGACGTCCACTTCCACCGCACGGTCGACGAGTCGAAGCAGATGAACAACCTCAAGGGGCCGCGCATTCTGATCTCGTCGAGCGGCATGATGACGGCGGGACGCATCCTGCACCACTTCAAGCGCCTGGCACCGGATCCCAAGAACCTCTTGGCGTTGGTCGGCTACCAGGCCCCTGGCACCCGCGGACGCGACCTGCTCGATGGTGCCGACGCCGTCCGAATCCATGGCCAGTGGATCAAGCCGCGCTGCAAGGTCATCTCCCTGCACGGCATGTCGGGCCACGCTGACCAGAAAGGGCTACTCGACTGGGTGGGTTCAGCGCCCACGCCTCCGAAGGCAGTGTTCCTGGTTCACGGCGAAGAAGGACCCGCCGCCGCCTTGCGAACCCAGCTCGCCCATCGCTTCGGCTGCCAGGTCGAGATCCCGCAGATGAACGATCGCTTCGACGTGCGCGCCATCCTCGGTGGTAACGGCATCTAGAGCCCTGCTTGGCCATTCCCTTCCGCTTTCGTCCGGCTCTTCGCAGCGCTGCCAGCGTTCCAACGGCTTGGCAGCACGACGAAGCTCTCGGCGAAAGCTGGAAGGTCCTCATCAAATGGGTCCCTAGTTCATGGCCGCGCTTGCGAGTCGTTGGCAGCAGGAGCAACGGGGCGCAGACGGGACCTGCCTGAGCGTTACGCAGGAGCAGCCGGATCAGAGGCCGCGCGTGGGCCTGAGCGTCGTGGTGTTCGCGCTGATCGGTGTCACCTGCTTCATCGTGCTCGGCTTCGGGCTGGGCCTTCGTCTGCTGAGCATCGGTCAAGCCCTGACGGCCGGTGCGCTCGGGCTCGGATTCTCGGCGGGTGCCTGGTTCATGCGCGACCTTGCGGCCCCGGGCGCGGATTCCGTCGTCACCATCGAGCGACGCGGCGACCACCTCTCGGTGGTGCTCAACACGGGCACCACGGTGCGTCTCGGGCCCGTGACAGCGATCCAGGTCGGCCGGCAGGAGCAGCCACGTTCGACCCTCGACAAGGACCATGCCGTGGCAACAATCCGGCTGGCCGAGCCCCTCCAACAGGTCACGCTCACGAACGATGACCGCACGGTGGTGGTCGCCCAGCGGACGGTCGCCGCGGAGGCCCGCAGCCTGGTCTCGGCGCTTCGCGAGCTGCTGGCCACCCCCACCCCGCCCTGATCGCAGCCTTTGAGGCTCAATCGCCGCGCAGCACGGAGACCGGGTCGATTCGCTCGGCCCGCAGCGCCGGCCCCACGCTGGCCACCAGCGCGATGACCACCATCAAAACGATGATCGCGCCGAGGGTCAGGGGATCGAGTGGACTGACCCCGAAGAGCACGGATGTCGCCAGGCGACCAGCGACCAGCGCCAGCGGGATGCCGACGAGCACGCCCAGGCCCGTGAGGCGCAGGCCCTCGCCCAGCACCAGGCCTCTCAGGTCGCGTCCGCTGGCTCCGAGCGCAGCGCGGACACCGAGCTCTTGTTGCCGCAGCGCGAAGGAATAGGCCATCAGGCCGTAGAGGCCGATCGCGGCCAGCACCATGGCGACGGCACCAAAGACCGCCAGGAAGATCGACGAAATCCGCCACAGCAGCGCGCTCTCGCCGAGCAACGCCGTCATCGGACGCGCGCTGACAGCAATACCGGGATCGATCTCGGCAAGGATTCGGCTCACCTCTGGAATCAGACCGCTGACTGCCCGTTCGCTGGCCGTGCGGTCGTTGGCAATCACCAGGAAGCGGCGGCGCTGCCCACTGTCGAGCAGGGGCTGATAAATGTGACCGCGGGTATCGGCCCGGGTGAGGTCTTCGTAGCGCACGTCGCCGACCACGCCGACCACCCTCGCGGTCTTCGGCGCCTGTGGATCGCCAAAGGTCAGCATCTGGCCGATTGCGCTGCCACCCGCCCAGTGGCGCTCAGCCACCTGCTGACTGATGACCACCACGGCGTCACCGCCCACACGATCGGTCGGCAAGAACCCTCGCCCTTCGCGCACGGTGATGCCCATGGTTTCGAAGTAGGACGGCGCGGCGCGGCTTTGCAGTCCAACCGGCCAGGCTTCGGGATCCTCCGGCGCTCGTCCCGGCCGAGCGTGCTGCACCGTCAGCGTCTCGTGATTGAGCGGCAGATGAGAAACGGCAGCGACGCTGCGCACGCCTGGCACCGCGCGTAGGGCTTCGACAGAACGCCGGAAGTACGCTTCCTGGTCAGCTGGCGTGGTGAACCGCTTCGCCGGCAGGGTGACTTCGACCGCCAGCACCTCGTCGGCCGCAAAGCCGACGTCCACCGCACCGATCGCCCACAGGCTGCGTAGCATCAGGCCCGCTCCCGTGGTCAGCACGACCGCCAGCGCCACCTCGACGACCACCAGCGCCCGGCGGCCACGCAGGGTCGCCCGGCCCGCGCCGGCGCCTTGACTTCCTTCCTTCAGCGATGCGACGAGGTTGTTGCGGGTTGCCACCCACGCCGGCAGCAGTCCGAACAAGCACGGTGTCAGGAGCGTGGCAGCGACCGCGAATGCAAGCACCCGCGCGTCGACCGAGACGCCGCCGACCCGAAACAGCGCTTCGGGAATCAGCGGGCCGAGAAGGCCCACCAAGCCATAGGTGAGGGCGATGCCCAGCGCGCCACCCAGACAGGCGAGTAGCCACCCCTCGGTCAGCATCTGGCCGATCAGGCGGCCGCGGGGCGCGCCGAGCGCGGAGCGCAATGCAATCTCACGGCGCCGTGCAGCCGCGCGCGCCAGAGTCAGGCCCGCGACATTGACGCAGGCGATCAGCAGCACGGCAGCGACCGCCGCCAGCAGGACAGCAAAGCCGATACGCAGGGCGTCCCAGGCAAAGTTCAGTGCCTGTCGCAAGGGCTTGACGCTGACGCCCGCAAAGCGTCCGTCGCTGTCGGGAAAGTCGGCCGCGAATCCTTGCTGAAGCGTCGCCAGCTCCTGGCGCGCGCGTTCGACCTCGGTGCCAGCACGCAGCCGACCGACAATCAGGAGACTGTTGCGCTCGCGCTCGACCAGGGCCTCCGTGGCCGGCAGCGGACGCCACAGGCGAACCTCGGGGAACGGAAAGTCGAAAGTCTCGGGCATCACACCGACGATCGTGTGAGGGCGCCCATCGATCGACAAGGACTGGCCGACCACCTGGGGATCACCTGCGAAACGCCGTTCCCACAGGCCGTTGCCGAGCAGCACGACATCCCCTTCCCCCAGGCCATCGCCCGTCGGAGCGAACCCTGGCCCGATGCGAGGCGCGACGCCCAGCAACGCGAGCATGTTAGTGGTCAGCTCACCGGCGGTGACCCGCTCGGCGCCGGCGTCTCCCGTGAGGTTGACGCTCGAGTAGCGGTAGGCCGCCAGATCGTCGAAGCTGCGGGCGCGCGCCGCGTAGTCGCGAAGCTGCGGGTAGGAGAAGCGGGCACCGTCCCATTGGTTCACCGGATCCACATGCCCGAGTTGCACCAACCTCTCGGGCCCCAAGAACGGAAGCGGCCGAAAGAAGTAAGGGTTCATCAGGCTGAAGATGAGCGCGTTGGCCGCGATGGCGAACCCGAGTGTGGTGATGACCACAGCACTGTAGCTGGGCTGTTTGGCCAGGCTGCGTGCAGCTTGGCGCAGGGTCTGAAACGAGTGGTCGACAGGCATGGAGCGCCTCCGCGGAATCAGTCCTAGGTGTCTCTCTTGCAAAGAGAACGCACCCACGCGGAGAGTCTTACAGCCCGCTACCTGTCGACACAGCGGGCGATGCTGCGCCTTCCCGCATCGTTCGCGCGCAGCTTTACTGCACCTCGCCCCTATCGAACGTCACATTGGCAGTGGGCGATCAAGCCGCCCGGTGCCTGCGCCGCCGCCAGCAGCTCGGCGTGCCCGCCGAGCAAGCGCTCGAGGGTGGCCTCCACCCGGCGCGTTGCGGACAGCTCGCGGGAGATGATCGTTCCGATCCCCGGCACGTGCTCGGCCTTTGCCAACAAATCGATCAGGAGCTGCTCCCGAACGGTCGGCACTTGTTCGAGATACGTGACGGAATGCCCTTCCGCCAGCTGCGCCAGGTCGGCGGCCGAAGCAATGGCGCCGTCGAGCTCTCCGAGACGATCCACCAAGCCCGCCTCGGCAGCATCGACACCACTCCAGACCCGGCCACCAGCCAGGGCTTCCGCATCGTCGTAGTCCATGCCGCGGGCATCCGCGACGAGGGAGACGAATTGCTGATAGCCATGGTCGATGCTGAGCTGGAACGTCTCGGCAAGCGCTTCGGGCAATGGCAAGTCGGGACGCAGGCGACCCGCGGTCGGCGTGGTTCCGACGCCATCGACACGCAAGCCCAGATACTGCTCCAGCGGACGATCGATGGTCGGGAAGTAGGCAAAGATTCCGATCGAGCCGGTCAATGTGGCCGGGCTGGCCCACACCTCGTCCGATGCCATCGCGATCCAATAGCCACCGCTCGCCGCGACACTGGACATCGAGGTCACGACCGGTTTGCCGGCCTCCCGCAGCAGCTCCAGCTCCCGGCGCACGACTTCGGACGCGAAGGCGCTGCCGCCGCCACTATCGACCCGCAGGACCACTGCCTTGACGCGATCGTCGTAGCGTGCCCGCCGCACCAGTTTCGCCGTCGACTCGCCACCGATGGTCCCGGGTGGGGCTTCGCCGGGCAGAATGGTGCCCCGGGCGACGATGACTGCCACCGCATCGCCCCCCCGGTCCCGGTCTTCCCCGCGTGCCGCCAAGTACGACACATGGTCGATCTGTTTGAAGGTGTGTTCGTTGCGCTTCGTCACTCCCGAGCCCGCTCCTCGGCCGACCAGCTCGATCATCTTGTCGCGCAGCAGGTCCCGGCCACCGACCAGGTCGACCAGCCCGGCATCGAGGGCAGCCTGCGCTGTGTCGCCCCCTGCCGCGCGCAAGGGCGTCACCCCGTCGCGCGCAAAGGACTCGAGGGCATCGCGGTCGATCCCCCGGGCCGCGGACACGTCATCGAGGTAGAGCTGCCACAGATCGCCGAGCCAGTCGAGATTGGCCTCCTCGGCGGCCGGCGACATCTCGTCGTGAAGGTAGGGCTCCACCGCCGACTTGTAGGTGCCGACGCGGAAGACATTCCAATCCACCCCCAAGCGTTCCAGGCCGTCGCGCATGAAGGTGCGGTAGACGCTGTAGCCCTCGAGCAGCACCGCGCCCATGTCGTGGAGATAGATCTCGTCCGCATGCGCAGCGAGCTGGTAGCGCGGACGGGTATAGACGTCGGCCTTGGCGATCACCGGCTTGCCCTGCTCACGGAAACGGTCGAGAGCGTCGCCCACGGCCAGCAGCTTGCTGGGCCCTGCGCCCAGGAGCTCGTCGAGATCGAGCACCATCGCGGCGATGTCGTCGTCCGTGGCCGCGCCGTCGATCACCGCCAGGAGATCCCGCAGGCGGGTCTCCATGGGCGCCTGTCCCAGCCAGCTTGCCACGGCACGATCGAGGGGGCCGCCACTCAGCTCTTCGACCAGGAAGCCGCTCGGTGCCACCACCAGCGCGGCGCCCTTCTCCACCTGCGGCGTCGGTTCAGGCACCAGCATGGCCACGAACAGCATGAAGAAGATGAAGATCATGGCGACGACCGCCAGGCGTACGATCAGGTCGAAGCCGAAGAGCACGTTGTTGAGACACCCCCTGCAGCCGCGTCGCTGCGCGGTCGGGCGGGCGGGCGCGTCGAGGGTCGCGGGCGTCATCTTCCTGCCTCCCGGACAGGTTGTGCGGCAACCCGGCGCGGTGCACGCTGATCGGTCAATCGAAGGCTGGTTGCTGGTCGGCTCATCGGCTTGGTTGCTTCCTTTGGAACGGGCTTCGTATTGCTCGGACGCCGATCACGAATGGAGCCGCATACGCTACCATCGCAGCGATCATGAAGACGTATCTCGACCTCCTGCGCGACGTGCGTGAGAACGGCACGCCCAAAGACGACCGCACGGGCACCGGAACCCTCAGCCGCTTCGGCGCTCAGCTACGCTTCGATCTCGCCGAAGGCTTCCCCTTGCTGACGACCAAGCGCCTCTACGTGCGCGCCATCATCCACGAGCTTCTCTGGTTCCTGCGCGGCGACACCAACATCCGCTACCTGCAGGAAAACAAGGTCACGATCTGGGACGAGTGGGCCGACGAAGACGGCGAGCTCGGCCCGGTCTACGGCCGCCAGTGGCGCGCCTGGGAAGGTGCGGACGGCAACGTCACCGACCAGATCGCCTGGGTCGTCGACGAGATTCGCCGCAACCCTGACTCGCGCCGGCTGGTGGTCAGTGCCTGGAACGTCGGCGCCTTGCCACAGATGGCGCTGTGGCCCTGCCATGCGCTCTTCCAGTTCCACGTCGCTGACGGCCGGTTGTCGTGCCAGCTGTACCAGCGCAGTGCCGACATCTTCCTCGGTGTGCCGTTCAACACGGCTTCGTATGCGCTGCTCACCGCCATGGTCGCCCAGGTCACCGGCTACCAGCCCGGCGATTTCGTGCACACCTTCGGTGATGTCCACCTCTACAGCAATCATCTGAAGCAGGCCGATGAGCAGCTTCGCCGCAGCCCGCGCGCTTTGCCGCGACTCGTACTCGATCCGTCGATCCGAGCGCTCACTGATTTTCGCTATGAGCACATCCGCATCGAAGACTACGATCCGCATCCGGCGATCAAGGCGCCCGTGGCGGTCTGAGAACAGAGCCTCCCGAGAGACTTCGACATCATGCAGATTTCGATCATCGCGGCAGTCGCCGAGAACGGCACCATCGGCAAGGATGGCACCCTCCCCTGGCACCTGCCGGACGACTTCAAGCGCGTCAAAGCGCTGACCATCGGCCATACATTGATCATGGGCCGCCACACCTTCGACTCCATCGGCAAGCCGCTGCCCCGTCGCCGCTCGATCGTCCTCAGTCGCGACGCTGCCTACGCACCGCCCGGCGTCGATCGAGCCGAGAACCTGGAACAAGCCTTGGCAATGGCGCGGGAGGCTGGCGAGACCGAGGCCTTCTTGTTCGGCGGCGCCGGGGTATTCGCGGCGGGCCTGGCCATTGCCGACTGCATGCTGCTCACCATCGTCCACGCTCAAATCGACGGCGACGTTCGGTTCCCGGCCTGGGAGCCACGGGACTGGACGTTGCTCGAAGACGAGCGCTTCGATCCGGACGCACGACACGCCCATGCTTACAGCTTTCGCACCTTCGTCCGCCACGCCGCGGCAGCGCAATGAGCGCGACCGAGGCGCCCGCGAAAGAGGGCGGCGAAGAAAGCGTCCTCCGTTGCGAAGAGGTTTCGGCCACCGCCCTCGAGAATCTGGTCACCCGCTTCGGCCTGGCGCTTCGAATCGTCGCTCCCGAGGCCGACATTCCCGGCAGCTATTGGCAGGCCCCCGAAGCCGGGCTGCTCGGCAATGACGTGATCATCCGAGGCGACACACCGGTCCACTCCCTGCTCCACGAGCTCGGCCACAGCGTCTGCATGACAACCGAAAGACGTGCAGCCCTCGACACCGAGGCCGGTGGCGACGACGAGGAAGAAAACGGCGTCTGCTACCTCCAGATCCTGATGGCCGATCACCTCCCCGGTGTCGGCCGCGACCGCCTCATGGCCGACATGGACGCCTGGGGCTACTCCTTCCGCCTCGGCAGTACCCGTGCCTGGTTCGAGCACGACGCCGAAGACGCGCGCACCTGGCTCCTCGAGCACGAGCTGATCCGCGACGACGGCCAGCCCCGGTGGCGCCTGCGCACGTGACCGAGCGGGCATCGTGGGCTGTCGGGTCGGAGCCAAATACGCGAGAGGCCTTCGCTTCCCGATCGACTCTCCGTTTCCGTGGTGCAACGATGGGGAGCACCTCACCCGAGCTTCCCGCCTCTACTCTGCTTTCAACGCTGCCGGCAGAATCGACTCCCGCATGTACTGATCGCGAAATGCGTTCCGGGTGCGCCCGTCGCTGTAGTTGCCGGCCTGGATCAGCGCCACCAGATCGAGCTCGGGAACCACGAAGAGCAGCTGGCCGCCGTTTCCGCTGGCGTAGTAGGTATCGATGGTTTGGCTGCCGACTTCGTAGCTTCGCCGCCACCAGGCGAATCCGTAGTCGCCGGGGGCATAGAGTGAGGCCTGAGGAGCGGCGGACGCACGGACCCACTCTCCCGAGACGATCCGCTCACCATTCCAGACGCCACCGTCGAGATAGAGCTGCCCCAGCTTCAGGAAGTCTCGGGGGCGGAGACGGATACCGCCTCCCATGTAGCCGTGGTAGGCCGGTGACAGATTCATCTGGTAGTACGAGATGCCCATCGGCTCTGCGAACGCTTCCTGGAAGAACCGCGGAAGGCTGCTCCCGGTCGTCTTTCGAAGCACGCCACCGATCAGGTTGATTCCCCCTGTGCAGTAGACCCCCGCTTCGCCCGGCTCGCGAACCATTGGCAGATCGAGCGTGTACCGATACCAGTCGTTCTGCTCGTCCTGGCTCTGCATGATGTCCTCGTTGCCAGGGGTGTCGTAGTCATCGTCGTCGCAGTCGAATCCAGATGACATGGTGACCAGGTGGCGGACGGTCATTCGCTCCTTGCGAGGATCGGGGTTGGCGAAGGCTTCCACGCCGCCGAATACTGAATAGACCGAATGGTCGAGACTGTCCAGCATGCCTTTGTGGATCGCGATCCCGAGCAACGCGGAGGTGAGGGACTTTCCGGCCGACCGAGAGTCATGGGTCATCTCTCGGTGATGGCCGTGGAAGTACTCTTCCACCACGAGCTTGCCGCGATGAGCGAGCAGCAGTCCGTGGATGTAGGGCTGGCGCAGGCCCGTGGGCTCAAAGGCAGCGATCGAGGCGACCAGTTTGGCCAGCAACCGGCCATCGAGCCCGGTTTCGTGCGGGCTCTCGGTACGCCAGCCGTCCCCAGTCTCAACCGGTCGCGGCAAGACCGAGGGACTCTTCGGAGATCGCCTGGGGTAGAAGCCGGGTGCGTTCTGCCGGGAACGGCGTGTGAAATCGAGCGTTTCGCCAAAGCGGGTAAACAAGGCCGTGAACCGCTCCCCCGGTTCGCTGCTCCGACCGACCACCATCACCTCGCCATCGCTGTTGGCAAATCGGAGCTCATCGCCGGAGACCGTGGCCGATGCAATGCGGATGAACACTCCCAGATTACGTTGCGGGTTGCGCAGGAAGGTGCGATACCGCGTCGTTCCCGGCTCCGAGGTGGTCTTCTCCGCCACCAGTGGGATGCTGAACGAGATCTCCTGGGGAAAGGGGGCGATTTCGCCGACGAAGGCGTCGGCAGCCACTGGCTCCAACCTCACTGGGGTCGCGAATGGGTAGACCTCGACCATGCCCGGCGCCTGGAACCAGTGACCATCGATGGCGGCTCCCACGCGGGCCTGTCGGCCGACGAAGTGACCGTGGTCGAAGAAGGCGAACGACCAGTTGACCGAGCCGTTCTCCCCCTTGCTTCGGTCGACGGACATCGTCTCTCCCTGGAGCCGAGCGATCCAGCTCTCTCCCGACCGTTGCAGCGTCACAGGCCCCTGAAGCGACGGGCCAAAGCGCTTCTCCGCCACCCAAAGCCCTTCCCACTTCGCGGAAGGCGGGGCCGCTGAAGGGCCGCTCGCGTTTTGCGCCTCGACGGAGGCCCCACCGCCGATCAGGTAGGCGGCCATGGAGAGAATGGACGTGATTCGGTTCTTCATGTTTCCCTTCCTCACAGCCACCGTGGGATCGAATCTCAGGCGGACTGTCTTTTGATGCGAAACCCCGTGCACCCTTGTCGTTCGACCTCGTCGTGGCCCGGCCGCAAGGATCTTCTGACTTCAACCTGGGCCATCAACGCGCTTCACCGGCTCAGCGCTTTCTCGCGCAGGAGGTCGAGGGCACGTTGGAGACGGAGACGAATCGTTGTTGCATAGCTCATCGTTGTATGGCTCATCGTGGGCGGCCGGGGCTCGGCTCCAGGAGCCTCCCTATGACGTTCTACAAAAGAAGGTAGAATTCTTCTTGTAGAATGTCAAGGGGTCTCGCGCCAGATGGCGCCGGTACGTCGCAGGAGCCACGCGAAGACTGCGCGTCGGAGGACGCCACCCAAAGATCGGCGAAACGCGATCTCGACCCCGCGGCCGAAGCCTCGCGCTGATCTGCCGGCGGTCGTTATGATGTGCTGGTGGGTGGCGATAAGGTACCAGGAGAGGAAACTATGAAGAATCCAAGCGACGCTGAGCACCACTGCGAGCACCGGCCGGGACCGCAGTCTGGGCGGCTCTTGGCGGCAGGCCTCGTCGGGCTCGCCCTTCTGTCTTTCGGGACGATCCGCCTGGGCGCGCAACGGTTGCCGCCCCATGAGCCCCTGCGCATTCTGATCGTCAGCGACGAAGTCAACCCGCACATGCTTCCGCCACAGGATCTGACCCAACCTGGAGAGATCGCTACCACGCTGCTTGCGCTTCCAGGACTACGTCTCGATGCAGGCCCCGATGCCGTGCTCGAGATCCCGACCGATCAGATCGAGCTGGCGACCGCGCGCCTCGCGCTTTCGCCGTCCGACCCTGCGGGCTACGATGTGCTGATCTATTTTGCACACCGAATTCCCGAGATGGGTGCCGATCCAGTCGGTCGGCAGGAAGCGTTCGTTGCCGCGGTCGAGGCGTTCCTCGCCTCCGGCGGCGGCGTCGTTTCCTTTCACCACGGCATCTATCGCACGGCGGGAAAGCAGTCGATGCAGGCTGTGCTCGGTGGTGAAGCGACGGGCGGCGTGCCCTGGAACGTCGTCGAAGGGCAGAATGTCATCGCCACCGCGCCGGACCACTTCGTCGCATCCTATGGTGTCGCCTACCCTTCGACCGTTGCCTATGCGGATCCGACGCACGGTATCCCTTCGGCCATGTATCCGTTTTTCAACAACACGCCCGACGAGCGCTATCCGCAGCTCAGCTTGCTGCCGATGATCGGTGACGTCGTGCCGCTGTTCGGCAGCGACTATCTCGACAACGGCGCAACCCATCTTCTCGGGTGGACCCACCACCGCGAGACCTGGGCTGGCATCGTCGTGGTGTACCAACCAGGAGAGCACCAGCCCCACGCGCTGGAGCCCGGCAACAACCTGCAGATCCTGCTCAACGCCATCGTCTATGCCGCATCATACGCCGGCGGCGAGTTGCTCTTCGGTGACGGTTTCGAGGGTGGCGACACCCTGCTCTGGAGCGACACGACCGGTCCGTCTCCGTGAGCACGGCATCTGGTTGTCGCTGGTCCCCCCAGTAGCTACCGAGACTTGTCTCACCTTCTCACCAGATCGATCATGAGCTCGGGCAGCTAGGGTTCTGACAGGTGCCGATCGCTCGACACGGACTGGGAATCTTCCAAGAATCGCTGCGTTGATCCTCTGGGTCGCCCCTGAATTATTGCGCCAAACCCTTCCGTTCTCTGAGCAGGCGCCTCTCGCGAAAGATTCGAAAGCGTGAATAGTTGGTTGGTGAACCGGCACCCCAGATCGTTGCAAACCGGCTGTGAAGCTATTGCGACTCAGGCAGCCTTCTAGGTTGACCTAGGCCATGCAACAATTCCTTTCTTGACGGATTGACTGACACTGATCGTCAGGGTGAGCTCTCCCTGGGGTCACGTGAGGCCTGCGACACATTGGCTGGCAGCCTACGAGGCTGCTGCCGTGGCCGGCTTGATGGTCAACCGAGCGTGCATCTCATAGTGGGTATGCCCTCACGAATCCGCGCTGTCACCGGAGGCAAGGGCAGGCCGTGGCGCGAGCTGAACGACCAGCACACCCAGCGTCGCCACACCCAGGCCGACCGCCTGGCGCAACGAGATGGTCTCGCCAAGGACGATCCAGGCAAGAACCGCGATCTGGATCAACATGGTGTTGTTGATCAGGCTCGACTCGATAGCCGTGAGCCGTCGCAGGGTGTGGTTCCAGAGCGTGAACGCGAGCGCCGTATTGATCACGGCGAGCCAAATGACGATTCCCCACGCGCCGGCATCGAGGCGTGGCACGCCCTCGGCGAGGAGTCCGGTGACCACCAGGAGCAGCGAGCCGATGCCCATGCTGAGTGTGGTGACGACGAGTGGGTGCAAGTCACCGCGGCGGTTCACCGAGCGTCCGAGCAGCGACCCCGAGGCATTGGCGAGCAGCGTCACCCCACCGACCGCGAGCCCCGCCCAGCGGGCGTCTTCCGACAGCGGCAAGAAGTAGATCAGCGCCCCCACCAAGAAGCAGCCCACCCCAGCCCACGCACGGCCGGAGAGGCGCTCGCCGAGCACGGTCGCGCTGAGCAGCGCCACGGCGGCGGGCGAGAAGCTGAGAATCAAGCTCAGCGTCACGGCGGGCAGCAAGCCGAGCGCTACGAATTGGCCGCCCTGGGTCAGGGTGTAGAAGACCAAGCCGAGCAGTGCGAGGTACAGCCATTGGTCGCGACCGAGACGCTGAATCTGCAAGCGGATACGCGGTTGGGCGAGCGACACCAGGGCCAGGACCAGGCAGGCCAAGCCGTAGCGCAGCCCCGCGAAACTGATCGCTGGGATGGACGTCAGGCCAATCTTGATCAGCACCCAGGACGTCGACCACAGGAAGGTGACGAGTAGCGCCTGCAGAATGGGCGCCGCGCGACCGCGGATGGCGTTCGCGTTCAGAACGGACCGAAGGCGGCAGTGGACCGGATCATTGGGGGAAAGCTGGCGTAGACGACAGCCCCGACCCGATCAGGCCGATGGCACGTGCTCCGTCAGCACTGTGCTCGAGAACGAGGCGTCCTTCCCGCTGCCCCGCGGCCGACGGTGTGAAGCGCACGCCGATCGTGCAGGACGCACCCGTCGCGAGGAAGCGGATACCGCCACAGGAGCCCGGTACGACTCGGAAGTCTCCGGCGTCGGCCCCCGCGATGCCTGCGCCCGGCATCTCGAGCGACGCATTGCCGGCATTGGTGAGCGTGATCGTCTTGATTTCGCTCCGGCCACCGACCGGCAGGCTGCCGAAGTCGATGCTGCTCGGCCGCACGGCGACCCGGGCTTTCGGCGGCAGCGTGCTCTCACCGGTGAGCGCCACGCTCACCGGCGCACCATCACCATCATGCTCGATGGCCAGCTGACCGCGCTGGTTACCCGCGGCGGCTGGTGTGAAGGTCACCGACACTGCGCATGAGCCTCCCGCGGGCAGCGGCCGGTCACACGACGACTCGGTGATGCGAAAGGCCTGGCCGCCGGCGCCGACCACGCGTGGCGGGCGCACGCGCAGCACGGCTTGCCCGGCGTTGCGCAAAACCACCCTTCGCTGGCGGCTGCGGCCCACCACGGTGGGCTCGAACGCCAAGGTATCGAGGTCGGCAACCAGCCGTCCCGCGACCCCGAAGCCGGTAACCGGGACTTGCTCGCGTCCGGCGTTGTGCGGAATCACGAGGGTCGTGCGCAACGGTCCCGGCCGGCGAGGTGTGAGCGTGACCTGGACGGTGCAAGCCTCGCCAGACGCCACGGTCTGGCTGCTGCACCCATCGTCGGCCAGCTCGAAGGCTGCGCGATCACCGTCCGCAAAGGCGACGCTACCCAGGCGCAGCGGCGCCATACCGACGTTCTCGACCCGCATCGTCGCCGGGCTGCTGCCGCGGTCCAGCGGTACTTCTCCAAGGCCGATGCGCAGCGGCGTCAGGCGAACCTGGGGCGCAATGCCGACGGCGCTCAGCTGGACCTCACCCAAACCACCTTCGTGGCGAACGAAGAGCGACGCGGACAACGGCCCGACCGTGGGTGGTGCTGCCGCGACATCGATGGTGCAACCGCCGCCGCCGGGAATCGGCGCCTCCAGGCAGCGAGACGGATCGATCGTGAACTGGTCGGCATCTGGTCCTTCGAGATCCACGGCATCGAGTACCAAGGGAGCGTCACCATCGTTGGCGATCGCCAGCGACGCTGGTGGCCCGGGCTCTCCCACGGCCACGACACCCAGATTCAGGCGTTCCTCGCCCAGCCGAAGCTTGGCCTCGGGCCGCAGCCCTTCGCCTGCGAGGGCCACGGACACACCATCAGCCTCGCCATCACCGCGCAGTCGAAGGGTCGCCCGACGCGATCCTTCGACGGTCGGCAAGAAGCTGACAGAGATTGTGCACTCGCGACCTGGCGCCAATGTCCGCCCTTGGCACCGGCCTGCGCGGAAGGCAAAATCGCCCGCGCCGAGCCCCTCAACGACCACTTCGCCAACCGCCACCTTCGAGGTACCGCGATTGGCGACCCGAACGGTAATCGGGGGCGCCGTCGTGCCGAGCAGCAGCGGCTCGAATGCGACCGACGGCGGTTCCACGGTCAGCTCGGGTGCCGTTCCCTGTCCGAGCAAGGGGATGGTCTGCGGTGCGTTGGAGGCATCACCTTCGAGGGCGAGCGTCGCCGCCCGGCGGCCTCGCGCGGTCGGTCGAAAGGCGACCAGCAAGCCACAGGTTTCATCGCGCGCGAGCTGACGACCGCTGCAGCCATCACGGGTCACGGCGAAGTCGGCCGCGTCAGCGCCTGCGAGATCGGCGCGGGTCATCGTCAAAACGGCTTGGCCGCGGTTCGAGATGGTGAGCTCACGCTCTTCATCGGTTCCCAAGCGGACGTCCTGGAAGTCGACCATCGGCACCGCCGGAGCCAAGATGGCGGGCGCGGGCTTCAACTTCCATCCGCCGACCGCCGCGCCGACGACCGCCAGCAGCGCGAGCAACAGCAAACCGATCCACAAGCCTCGTCCCCGCCGTCGCGGTGGCGGAGGGGGCGACAGTGACGGCGGTGCCATCTTGCCCAGCCCGGGCTGGCCGCGATGTGCGGAGCCAGTTGGCTGGATGCCGGGCTGCGACCGGTCGGACGGCGGCTCGCTCGGCATGGGGTCGAAGCGAGGACCATCGCCAGCAGCCAGCTCAGGCTCGGAGGGTTGACGCTCCTCCCCCTCTCCGCCCATCGGCAGGTCCATCAAGTCATCACGAAACGAGGCGGCATCGAACGGGGTCGAATGAGACATTGTGCGCAACGTCGGAGCTGAGGGGAACGTGATCGAACAAAGCGAGGTAGGAGGCTTTCGAGGCACACACCGCACCGCGCTCGATTCTATCGTTCGGGACTGCGTTCGGACGGTCGACTGGCGTCTGTCTCACAGCATTTGGGCCTCACCAAGCCGTCGTTCGACCCAAGCGGTGACCATCTTCAGGGTTTTACAATGGTCCTACCCGCCTTCAGACCGAGTGTGGCAAGATTCTGCCGTTCATATTCGGTTCCGGCGCAGCATGCCAACCCACCCAACGCGCGCCATCTGCCGTTCAAGGGAGGCTTCGCCGTCCCAGCGCTCGCGCGCACGAATGGCCATGGAACAAAGGGCCAATTGTCGTCCCTGACGAAAGGAGATTCGATGCCCCACCGCACCGATCGGCAGCGCTCTGGGCTGCTCGTCTTGAGCTGGTCGCTCGCCTTGCTGGGTGCCGTCGCCGCAGGCGCCGAGCGGCCCGCGCCACCTCCCTACTTCGCCATCACCGACGTCCAGGTGCACACCGGAACCGGCGAGCGCCTCGAAGGTGCCACCGTGGTGGTCGCGGACGGATTGATCGAAGCCGTGGGCACCGATGTCGCGATACCCGCTGACGCCTGGGTGATCGACGGAGAAGGCCTGCACTTGTTCCCTGGCTTGTTCGACGCCATGACCACGCTCGGCCAGAAGCAGGAAGAGAGCGATGACAGCGGTGGCCGCCGGGGCGGCAGAGGCGACGATGGGCCGGTGATTCGCGGCCCGGAGGATCGGCCGGCCACGACGCCTTGGGTCGATGCCGCCGACCTCGTCGCGGCCGACGACGGGCGCATCGAGACCTGGCGTGAGGCGGGCTTCACCCATGCGTTGACCCTGCCGACCGAAGGCTTCTTCCCGGGCCAAGGTGCAATCTTGGCCTTGGGAAGCGGCGAGCCCAAAGAGCTGATCATCGCCTCGGGCGTTGCCCACCGCATCAACTTTCGCGGCAACGGCGGCTTCCGCAGCTTCCCGGGATCGCTGATGGGCGGAATCTCCTACGTCAACCAAGTCTTGTACGACGCCGACCACTACGCTCGCGCGCAAGCGCTCTACGACAGCGATCCCCGCGGCTTGGTGCGTCCCGCATACGACCGTACGCTCGAGCCGCTCCGCCAAGCATTCGAGCGTGATCAGCCCTTTCTGATGCCGGCACACCACGGCCGCGAGATCGATCGCGTCCTGAACCTGGCGCGCGCGCACGGTCTGAAACCGGTTCTCTTCGGCGGCCACGGCGCCTACCATCGCGTCGAGGCCCTCGCACGTGAAGCCACCCCGGTCGTGATCAGCCTCGACTGGCCCGAAGGCGAGAGCGACCGCGACCCGGACGCTCCCGAAGCCCTGCGTGATCTTGCCCATCGCCGGCTGGCGCCCGCGGTCCCCAGCATGTTGGCCGAAGCCGACGTGCCTTTCGCGTTTGCGTCGGACAGCCTCGCCGGACCCACCCAGGTCTTCGAGGGCATTCGCAAGGCCATCGACGCCGGCCTCGATGAGCACGACGCGCTGACCGCGCTCACCCTCGGCGCCGCCCGCATCCTCGGCGTCGACGAGCAGCTCGGTTCGATCGAGCCCGGAAAGATCGCCAATCTGGTGCTCGCTTCCGCCCTGCCATGGGCCGAGGACGCCGAAGTCAAGGCCGTCTTCGTCGATGGCCACCGCTTCGCGACCCGCGAGCCCAGCGAGGAAGACGAGCCGCCCGCCTCCGATCCCAGCGGCACGTGGAGCCTGACGCTCCAGACGCCGCGCGGCAACCGCGATATGACTGCCGAGCTCGAGATGAACGACGACGGCAAAGTGACCGGCGAGCTCGCCGGCGAGCGTGGCGCGACACCGATCGAGAAGGGCAAGATGGCGGGCGACCGTCTCTCCTTCAAGATGACCCGGGAAATGGGCGGACGCAGCATGGAAGCTTCCTACTCGCTGAAGATCGAAGCGGACGAAGCGAAAGGAACGATGCGAGCCGGCCCGATGACGATGGATCTGGTCGGAACACGCACCGACAGCGCACCCGCGGGTGACGATGATTCGGCCTCCGACGCCCCCGACGTTTCCCTGGCCGAGATTCGCGAAGCCCTCGAGGTGATGCAGAGCCCGGTCCGCACCGGCGGCTCCTTTGCCATCACCAACGCCCGCGTGTGGCCGGTCTCCGGTCCGATTCTCGACGACGCCACGGTGGTGGTCGAAAACGGCAAGATCACCGCCGTCGGCAGTGATGTCGCCATTCCGAGGGGCGCTGAGGTGATCGATGCAGAGGGCGGTTCGGTGATTCCGGGAATCATCGACGCGCACTCGCACATCGCGATCGAAGGCGGCGGCAACGAGGGCTCGGTGTCCGTGTCCTCGATGGTCACCATCCAAGACGTTCTGCAGCCCGATGACATCGCCATCTACCGTGCGCTGGCCGGCGGCGTCACCACGATCAATGTACTGCATGGCAGCGCCAATCCGATCGGCGGCGGCAACGCGGTGATCAAGCTTCGTTGGGGCCAGGATGCCGACGGCTTGCGATTCGAGGGCGCCATGCCGGGCATCAAGTTCGCGCTCGGCGAGAATCCCAAGCGCTCCAACTTCCGGCCGCCGCCCGGCTCACCGGAACGCTACCCATCGACCCGCATGGGCGTCATGGACGTCATCCGCCAGGCCTTTACCGAGGCCCGCGCCTACCGCGACGACTGGCGCGCACACGAGCGGGCCGTCGAGGCCGGTGAGCGACGGATGCCGCCGCGCCGCGACCTCAAGCTCGAACGCCTGGTCGAGATCCTCGAAGGCGAGCGCCTGGTCCACGCCCACAGCTACCGTGCCGACGAGATTCTCCAGCTCCTGCGCTTGGCCGAATCCTACGATTTCCGGATCGCCACGCTGCAGCACGTGCTCGAGGGCTTCAAGGTAGCCGACGAGATCGCTGCCCACGGTGCCGGCGCATCGACCTTCTCGGATTGGTGGGGGTACAAGGTCGAGGCCAATGACGCGATTCCCCACAACGCGGCGCTGATGACCGAACGCGGCGTGGTGGTTTCGATCAACTCCGACAGCTCGGAAGAAATGCGCCATCTGAATCACGAAGCTGCCAAGGCCATCCGGTGGGGCGGCATGAGTGAGATCGACGCCCTCGCGCTGGTCACCCTCAACCCGGCCCGCCAGCTCGGCATCGACGATCGTGTCGGTTCGATCGAGGTGGGCAAGGACGCCGACCTGGTGCTCTACGACGGCCACCCACTTTCGGTCCGTTCCGTGGTTCAACGCACCTGGGTCGATGGCGACCTCTACTTCGAGATCGCGGCTGACCGCGAACGCCAGGCGACCATCGAGTCGATGCGTGACCGGCTGGCACCTTCGGAAGACGAAGCAGAAGAGGGTGAGAACGAAGCCCCTGCCTACACGACGGCCTACGACTACGACGCCATGCACGCGCACGCCGGAACCCACTACAGCTGCCGGGAGATCCACTGATGACCCGTCGAACGACTTCGATTTCCTCTTTCCGCAGCATTCGAGCTGCCAGCTTGCTGTTGCTCGCGTTCGTCGTCGCGCTGCCCGGCTTCGCCGCCTCGGCACCGGGCACGCTGGTGCTCGAGGGGGGCACCATCCACCCGGTCGTTGGTACGCCGTACACCGGGAACGTGGTGATTCAGGATGGGCTGATTCACGCGGCAGGCGCTGATGTCACCGCCCCGGACGGTGCCACCCGCGTCGATATCTCGGGACTGCACGTCTACCCCGGCCTCTGTGACGCCATCAGCCAGCTCGGCCTGGTCGAAATCGGTGCGGTCGCAGCCACGGTCGACACCACCGAGAGCGGCATGATGAATCCGCACTTGGTGGCTGCCACTGCCATCCACCCAGCCAGCGAGGTCATTCCAGTGGCCCGCGCTGGCGGTATCACCCACACGGTGACCGCACCCGAGACCGGTCGCGACGGCATCATCGCCGGGCGTGCGTCTTTCATCCATCTCGATGGTTGGACCGTCGAGGAAATGGCCATCGTGCCGTCGGTGGCCCTGGTCATCTCCTGGCCGGAGATCGAGACGCGTTCGTTCGACTTCAGCACCTTCAGCTTCCGCGACACACCCTTCGGCGAAGCCAAGGAAGAGGCCGAGGCGTCGCAAAACACGCTGCGCGACTGGATGGACGCGGCCCGCCACTATGCCCAGGCGATCGCCGCGGGCTCCGACCGCCTGGAACGCGACCACAAGCTCGAAGCCCTCGGACCGGTGCTCAGTGGAGAGCTGCCGGTGATCATCGGCGCCAACGCGGCTCGCGACATCGAAGCAGCCGTGGCGTTCGCCGAGGAGCAGGGAATTCGCATGATCTTGGCTGGCGGCGGCGAGGCTTGGAAGGTCCACGAGCTACTGGTCGAGAAGAAGATCCCGGTCATTCTCGGCATGACTGCGACCCTGCCCGATCGTGAAGACGCGCCCTACGATCAGCCGTTCCAGACCGCCGGAAAGCTGGCTGCTGCCGGCGTGCCGATCGCCATCGGCACCGGCGCGGGTGGTGGCTTCGGCCCGGGAGGACCGCACAGCTCGCGGACCCTTCCTTTCGAGATCGGCATGGCAACGGCCTACGGTCTGAGCGAGGAAGATGCCTTGGCCGCGCTCACGATCAATCCGGCGCGCATGTTCGGGCTCGGAGACCGGCTGGGCTCGATCGAGGCGGGCAAGATCGCCAACTTGATCGTCACGGACGGCAGCCCGCTCGAGATCACCACGCAGATTCGCCACGTGATCATCGGTGGCCGCGACGTGCCGCTCGACAACAAGCACCAGGAGCTCTACGAGCGGTATCGGGCACGCCCAGCGCCCTAGACGTCATCGCCCAGGAGTCCCTCGAAGGGGAGCGAGGGCATCCACCTGAAAGAGGACGAGGGTCGCCTGCTGGCGGCCCTCGAATCGATTTGTTCTAGGGGGAAGTTGCAGCCGGTGCGTCGCTCGCCGGCGCAGCACCCGACCGCAGGTCATAGCGGTCGATCGTCTCGCCAGTCGCCGCATCCTCGAGGATCAGGACGTAGTCACGGTCGGCTACCAGGTCGGCCGCCGGGATCGCCACGTTGATGTAATGGCCATCGAAGCGCGGGCCCGGGACCAGTGCAGTCACCAGCTCACCGTCCGCCGTCTCGAGTCGGGCGCTGAGCGCGCTGACCGACTCCGCAGACTTGGGGATCTGCACGTCCACCAAGAATGCGTCACGATCCGGCCCGAGCAGCAGGTCGGCTTCCTCTCCCTCACCGCGCAGCGTCGACGGCACTACGGAAACCGGTAAGGCTCGCAGCGCGGCAATCGAGCCCGCGTCTGGCGCAGCCACCTCGGCAACGATGACCTGAGCGGGCGGTGCATCGAGATGCGTCCAGAACCGCCCGAGTCCGATACCGGCAAGCAGCATGGCAGCCAGCGCCACGGCGCGCACGGCACTCGGCATCTTCTTGGACGGCACAGGAAAGGAATCGTTTGCTGCCTCGGGCGTGGCGACCTGGGCGCGCTCGTCGGCGAGCGGCGTGAGGTGTGCGACCCGGGCCAGGGCCACGATTTCGGCACACTCGTCGCAGGTTGTGAGATGGTTCAGGACCGCTGTTCGGTGTTCGAACGGAGTGTCGCGCGCCGTTTCCGCAAGCCACTCATCTCTGGGATGGCCACCGAGGGTCGCCATGGCCATGGCAGTCTCGCGGACTTCGCCGCGGGCCTCGGGGTGGGCTGCCAGGTAGGCGATCATGGCTTCACGGTCGGCCGGCGCCAGCGTATTGTTGGCCAGCCAGGGCAACAGTGTCTGAAATTGTTCCGAATCCACTTGCTCTCTCCCGAAACCACTCGGTTAGGTCGATCGCGATCGTTCGTCGCGCATGCTCTATACGGTCACCTGACGGCCCTTTTTGTTACACATTGACCTTTGCGAACATCGCAAAACGACTGGATGTTCGTTCTTGACTTGGCTGTCGCATCAGCCGTCTTGCCCCTTCTGCTCCAGGCGCCGACGTTCGGCCTTGGCCCGGTCGCGACAGCGTTTGGCGCGCACCCGCAGGGCGCCCGCGCTTTCTCCTTCGAGCTCTGCCATTTCGTCGTAGCGGAAGCCCTGCACGATCAGGCTCCATAGGCGGCGACAAGGTAGCGAAGCCCTCTCCCAAACGCGCTGCATGGTGTCCAGGGACAGCCGATCGACCGCGGGGGCCACCGGCTCGAGGCCGGCTTCGGCGAGCGCTTCGTCGAGGCTGGAGATGCGATTGCGGACTTGTTGGCGCTGGTAGCGCCGAATGCAGGCATTGATCATGACCGTTCGGGAATAGGCCCGAAAGGACAGCACATTGCTCAGATCACTCCGGCTCAGCTCGAGAAGCACGTCTTGGACGACATCTTCCCAGCTCGCGCCAAGCCGATGCCGAAAGCTCGAACCGACCCGTTCGATCCAGCGGCTGACCTCGGCAAACGCTTCCGGTTCCCCGGCCTGGAACTGGCGTACCAGCTCGGCGTCGCTCTGATTCGACGTCACGTCGTTGTCACCTGCTTCGTTCAGACTGCTCCCCGGCGCAGGATGCCCGACACCGGCCCGGAAGTCAATTGACTGCTGGTCGGAGACCAGCCAGCGCCGCGTCGAGCCGCTGCTGCAGACCAGTATCGTCCGCGGGAGCCTTGCGGCGGGCCATGGCGAAGAGCAGCCGCGCCTCCTCGATCTCGCCTGCCGAAGCCGCCAGGGCAGCGAGCTGCGCCAAATCGCCGACCGGGGCAGCTCGATTGAACCGACCGACCGCGCGCTCGAGCGCCCGGTAGGCGTCCTGCGGGCGCCCCACCGATCGGTAGGCTTCTGCCAGGGTGCGGTGAACGTCGGCTGCGGCTTGGCCTCCCGGCCGTTCGAGGGCGGCTTCCAGCGTCTGGACCGCTGCATCGGCGCTGCCCATCTGAAGCTGGATGCTGCCGAGAATGGACAGCGGTTGCCAGGCCCAGGGCGCTGCCGCGACGGCCGCCTCAGCCGTCGCGCGGGCCGCGTTCGTCTGACCATCGAAGCGCTGTACCAAGGCCAAAGCGCGGCGCGGAATGTCCATATCCGGCGCCAGCTCGAGCATGCGGGCGAGCTGCATCCCGAGCTGCCTGCGTGCCGCCGGCGCCATGGCACCGAGCCCCTCGGCGGTGATGGTCAACGGGCTCGCCGTGTCGAGCCGCCAGCTTGCGACCAGCGCGGGCCAGCGCGCGCCGTCCGCGAAGAGCACCACGCGATCATCGAAGAACACCGGCTCGAAGCGCGGCGCCACAGCCGCGATGATGCCGGGAAAGGCCGCATGCTCGAGGGGCGCGGCCAGGAAGTCGGGCTGATACTGCGCCAATATGCCGCGCAGCATCTCGGGATCCTGGAAGGCACCGGTGGCCAGGTATTGATCGTCGTCCCGGAAGAGGAACGGCACCTCCATGTCCGAGAAGATCTGGAACCGACCGTGGAGTGCCCACTGCCAGTATCCGCCCTGGTTCGGGTGGTTGAACAGACGTCTTGGCTGCCCGGAACCGGCTTCTCCATCTCCCGCCTGAGCGGCGGCGTGAAGTAAGAAGGTCGCGGCGCCGCTGGGCAGGCCCTGGGGGGAGAACGGCCACGGCTGGTGGGTAAAACGGCGAATGTTCTGCCCCATGTAGATCAGCGGCAGCAACGCGAGCGCGACCAGCGCCAGCCTTGCCATTCGCCTCCCCGCCGAGCCGCTACCAGCCTCCTCCGTGCCGCGGACGACCAGGCCCGGTCGCGGCCACATTCGCTGGATCGGCAAGGTATCGCGTAGCAGCGGCAGGGCGAGAAGCGCCAGCTCGGGGCGGAAGCGATCCGAGCGGGCGAGCAGCACGGCGCCCGCAACGATCAGGGCATAGGACGACCAGGGAAACGGTCGCCGCGCGAGCCCAGCAACCGCTGCCAAAGCTGCCAGGGCGATCAGCAGGTTCGAGGCGGCGGCGGCGTCCAGGGCCAGCGGGGCGACGTCGTAGCGCAGAACGCTACGCCACTGCACGTTGGCGAGCTCGGCGATGTAGGTGGACGCAAAGTGCGTGTCGATGAATGGGACGCGCAGGAGGCGGAGCCCGTGTGGCGTCGCCAGGATCGCCAGACTAGCGAGCGCCAGGGAGAGCAAGGCGCGCTGCGGGCCTTGGTCGAACGGAATCGGCAAAGGACCGCCGGTGAGCCGCCGCAGAAAGTAGGCACCGAGGTACGCGAGCGTGATCGCGATCAGCACCGGGTACTCGATGCCGTGGAAATTGACCCACAGCGCCGCCAGCAGCGGCAGCCCGGGCAGCCACTGAGGTCGCGCCACGATGATGTAGAGCGCTACCGCGATCAGGGTGTAGCTGACGGTATGGGG
>CALFAM010000042.1 GCA_937948815.1 uncultured bacterium | reverse complement strand
CCGCGCGCGGCAGCGCCCAGTTCACGTACAGACAGTCACGAGCTTCGGTTTCGAGCTCCATCGGATCGATTCTAATGGGCAGGTTCTAGTCGGCTGATTCGACTGGGTTGATTCGACTGGGTTGATTCGACTGGGTTGATTCGACCGTGTTGATGCGACTGGGCGGTGCGCGCTATCCCTGGTTGGCTCTGATCGCCTGCAGCCTTTGGTAGAAGGCCGGCAGCGAGTCGCGAGGATGGTGGAAGTCGAAGAACGCGTCGAGGTTGGCCGAGTCGGGTGGTGTGCCCGTAGCGTCGGCCCACGAGAGAAAGGGGACGAGCAATGGCGTCGCGTGCTCGATCTCCATGCGCAGAAGGCGGGCGGTGACGCCGCCGCGGGCGAGAAAGCCACTGGTTTCGTAGATCGTCAGAATCGCGTCGATGTCGTAGGCGACCTGATGGAGCGTCGGGCGCCAGGCGTCGCCTTCGCGGGTGAAGAGCGCGTACTGGGCGCGTTGATCGCGATTGAAGGGCAAGCCGACCGAGCCGACATTGACCACGGTCCGCCCTGGCGCGCCGCTTTCTTTCGGCATCTGGCGGATCAGAGGTCGGTGGGTGTGCGCGCAGACCAGCAGGGGCTCTTCGACCGTTCTGAGGTGGCGGGCGATTTCTTCGTCCTCGGTCCAAGGGCCGATGCCATCTCGATTCGACTCCGGCGTTCCGTGGACCAGCCGCAGACCTTCGCGCATGATCGAAAAGGGAAGTGCCTCGAGATGCGCGACATGAGCCTCGTCGAGCTCCTCGGCCATGAAGCGTGCCGCGGCCCAGGCATCGGTGTCGTGCCACACGTCCGGCAGCTCGCCTCGGCGTGCCGCGAGCACATATTCCTCGTGGTTGCCGCTGATCGTGGCGAGTCCGAGCTCGCGAATACGCGCCACCACCCGGCTCCCTTCCGGGCCGCGGCCGATCAGATCTCCCCCGACCAAGATCTCGTCGACGCCCTTTGCAGTCAGGTCATCGAGCACGGCATCGAGGGCGGGTCGGTTGCCGTGGATGTCGGCGATGACGGCGATGCGTTGCATGGTGCAAGGGTAGCGTGATCGCCTGGCTCGTAGGAGGAAATCCGTCACCCGAAGTGGCTGTTTGGAAACAGGCCTGGATGCGTGCGGGCGCCGACTGGCTGGGTTTGGGGGATGGCTCGTCCGCAACGTCGACCTCGGGTGGCCGTATAATTTGGCGACACCTGTGCAGCCGCGGGCTCGCAGGTCGGGAGATGATGCCGATGCCGCCTAGCGACAATCACCACGACTCGGGCCATGGCCACAAGCTGCTCTACGACTGGAACCACGCACCCACCGTGGATGACGGTTCCGCGACCCAGGGCCTGCTGAGCCGAGCCATCGAGCTGCACGACGAGACCTTACGCGACGGGCTGCAGTCTCCATCGGTTCGCCATCCGAGCCTGGTCGAAAAACTGCAGATTCTTCACCACGCTGCCGCGCTGGGCATCGACAGCGTGAGCGTCGGCCTGCCTGCCGCGGGAGATCTACACCACGCGGACAGCTTGCACCTGGTTCGGGAGATCGCCGATCAGCGTTTGAAGGTCTCGCCCAATGCGGCCGCGCGGACCACGATCGCGGACTGTGAACGGGTGCTCGACATCGCGCAGCAGGTGGGGATCGCCGTCGAGGTCGCAGCATTCATCGGCTCCAGTCCCATTCGACAGCATGCCGAAGATTGGGATCTCGACCACCTCCTGGCGCTGACCGAGGCGGCGGCGAGCTTTTGCATCAAACATTCCTTGCCGTTCCTCTTCGTGACCGAAGACACCACGCGCTCGCGTCCCGAAGACCTCCGCCGTCTGTACACGGTGGCGATCGAAGCGGGAGCGCAGCGGGTCTGCATCGCGGATACCGTCGGCCAGGCGACGCCAGCCGGCGCGCGGGCACTGGTCCATTTCGTGCTCGACATCGTGCGCGCTACCGGGGAAGACGTGTCGGTGGACTGGCACGGCCACGAAGACCGAGGTCTGTCGGTAGCGTGTGCGCTGGCGGCGGCTGAGGCAGGGGCGTCGCGTTTGCACGGCACGGCGCTCGGCATCGGCGAACGGGTCGGCAACACGCCGATCGATCTTCTGTTGGTCAACCTGGAGCTCGAGGGCGCGAGCGCACGCGATCTCGGCATGCTGCAGGCCTACTGCCGGACGGTGGCGGATGCGACGGGCATTGCCATCCCGGACAATCACCCGGTATCCGGCCGCAATGCCTACCGCACGGCGACCGGGACGCACGCGGCCGCGATCGCCAAGGCACGTGGCAAGGGGACGGCGCATCTGGCCGACCACATGTACTCGAGCGTGCCTGCCTACCTCGTGGGGCGTGATCAGTGCATCGAGATCGGCCCGCTGAGCGGCTCCGCAAACGTGGTCCACTGGCTCGTCGATCACGGCTACACATCCGATCCGACGCTGGTCGGCACGATTCTGGCCCATGCCAAGCAAGCCAAACGGGTTCTTCAGGACGACGAGCTGCACGACCTCTGTGGGCAGGCCGTCGGCGCGGTGCTGGTGGGGGAGCCATGACGGGGGGTGAGCCGAGAGCCGAGCGGGGAAGCTTTTGCCTTGGGCCGTGGACCGTTCAGCCAGCCCGCAACCGAATCGTGTGCGGCGAGCGTGCTGCGCGACTCGGTCCCAAGGTCATGGCGACCTTGGTGCTGCTGGCCGAGCAGCCCGGAGCGGTGGTTACCAAGGAGATGCTGGTCGCGCGGGTGTGGGACGGCGATGCCGTGACCGACGAAGTGGTGACCAGTCTGGTCTATGGCTTACGGCGCGCGCTCGACGATCGCGCCCGTGCCCCCCGCTTCATCGAGACGATCCGCGGCCGCGGCTACCGATTGGTTGCCCGTGTCGAGCCGATCCAGGCAGCGGAACCTCCAACAGCGGAGCCTGGATCGGCTGCCAGGCCGGCCGGGACGGGCCTAGCGCTCCCGCCGGGCCCGTCGCTCGCGTCTGCTTCGAAGCCCGCGAATCGGCGCCATGCCGGTGCGTGGAGAAGGCGCTGGATCGCCGCGGCCGCGCTGGTCATTACCGCCCTTGGTGCAGTTTCGGTGATCGTCGAGTGGCCGATCGGCGGGATCAGCGGCGATCTGAGCGAGGAGGCGGCGCGTGCCGACCTCGATCCGGCCGCGGCGGAGAGCTATGCGCTCGGCCGCCATTTCCTGCATCGCGGCACCGCGAGCAGCTTCGAGAAGGCGCGGCGCTACTTCAGCGAGACGATCGCCCACGCACCGGGATTTGCGCCGGCCCGGGTCGGGCTGGCCGAAGCGTGGCTGGAGGCCGCTCCGGCCATGTCGCCAGCGGATCAACACGCCGCCTTTCATCATGCCCGCCAGGCGGCGGAGAGCGCGCTGGTGGTCGACGAAGACCTGCCCCGTGCGCACCGCGCCCTGGGATGGATCTCGCTTCAGCACACGCGCAATCCGGATCGCGCAGCGCGCTTCTTCGAGCGCGTAGCCGGGCAACAAGCAGATGATGATCGCCATCTCGGGCGCTACCTTTCGGCGCGCGGACAGCACGGGGAGGCGATGGCGGTGATGAGCCGCCACGTGGCCGCCGAGCCCGCCTCGAAACCCGCTCGGCTGGCCTTGGCCGAGGTCTTCTACCGCGCCCGTCAGTACGCTGACGCCTTGCACGAGCTCGACCGGGTCGAGGACCTGGATGCCCATGATGTGGAGGTCGCGCGGTTACGCATGGACGTGTTGGCAGCACTTGGCCACCATTCGGAGGCGCTTCAGGCGTGCCGGCGCGATCTCGAGCTCTCGGGCGAGCCGTTTCCGACCTCGACGGCCCTGGGATCGGCGTTCGCCCAAGGGGGCCTGCTCGGCGCCCGGCGTTTGCTGTTTCACCAGCTCGCGAGCAGCGCGGCACCGACACCGGATCCCGTGCGACTGGCCCAACTCAGCGCGCGCATCGGTGAGGCCGAGACCTCCCTCGCTTGGCTGGACCGTGCAGATCGCGAGCGGCGGGCCGACCTGGTCTGGCTCGACGTCGATCCCGCCTACGACACCCTGCGCTCGGTGCCGCGTTTCCAGACCCTCCTCCAGCGCCTCGGTCTCGAGCCGACACCGGGCTCCTGACCGGCCCAACCTCGGCGGTCCTGGGCGGGATCTGTCGATGAAATGGAGCACATTTGGCTGATTTGTCGACGATTTGAGCGAATTCTCAGATGAATCTCAGGTTCCGAGAATCGCCTGAAGCCTAGTGTCGGGGCGTCCGCGAGCACAGTGCCCTCGATTGCGCGGGGCAGTGCGCCACGATTACGAATCGAGCCCGCAGGCCCTGGAGACACACATCATGATCACCCCTTCGCCATCGACTCCCTTGCACGTTTCACAACCGCGCGCTGCGCGCCCCCGGCGCTGGCGCCATGCGATGCTCGTCGCGGCCGTCTTGGTCGTCAGCCCGCCATTTGCCGCCTGCGCGGCGCCGGCGCCCAGCTCGTCCTCCGCGGGTTCGTCCGCCCAGGGCTCCGATGTCATGGCGGAGGTCGGTGGCAAGCCGATCACCCTCGCGGAGCTCGAAGCCGAGGCTGGCGGGCAGCTCCAACAGCTCGCCCTGCAGCGCAGCCAGCTCCTCGAACAAGCTCTCGAAGGATTGATCGCTTCTCGCTTGCTGGAAGCCGAGGCTGATCGCCGGGGCTCCACGCTCGATGCGGTCTTGGCCGATGTCGACGCGGCGGCCAAGGCTGTGAGCGATGCCGACGTCGACCAGTTCTACACCCAAAATCAGGCGCGCATCCGCCAGCCGAAGGAGGCGATCGCGGGGCAGATTCGCGAGTACCTCCAGGAGGAGGCCAAGCGTGAAGTGCGCACCGCGTTGGTCTCGCGCCTGCGCGGAGAGCAGACGGTCAACATCTACTTCGAGCCGATGCGCATGGATGTCGACGACCCCGAAGCGCCCTTTAAGGGACCGGCCGATGCGCCGGTGACCCTGGTCGAGTTCTTCGACTTCCAGTGCCCGCCCTGCCGACAGCTCGCGCCGACCATCGAGCGGGTGGTCGCGGCCTATCCCGACAAGGTGAAGGTGGTCTACCGCCACTTCCCGTTGCACTCGATCCATCCCCAGGCGCAGGAAGCAGCCGAAGCATCGATGTGCGCCCACGAGCAGGATCCGAAAGCGTTCCACGCCATGCACGACGCATTGTTCGCGAACCAGGAGAAGTTGCGTCAGGGGCGGGAGAGCCTGATCGCTCAAGCGACCGAGCTCGGGCTGGACGCCGGCGAGCTGGCGTCGTGCCTGGACGATGGACGCTTCCGCGAGACCGTGGCCTCGGATCAGCTCGAAGGGCAGCAGGCGGGCGTCGGTGGCACGCCGACCATCTTCGTCAATGGCCGCAACGTGGCGATGCCGCGTGGGTCAGAATTTGAAGCGCTCGCCTCCGCGATCGACAGCGAGCTGACGCGTCTGGGAGCGAAAGCGTCGCGCTAGCCACGTCCGCAAGCCCTGCACGGAGCCGTCATGCGGCAAAAGAAAAGCGCCCCGGCCGGCTCGGCGGGGCGCTTTTCGCAGCTCGCTCAGAAAGCGATCTGTGGGATGAGCTCGGGGCTACTTGGCCACCATGAAGGGAGCCAGAGCGACGGTGTTCTCCCAGCCCATGGCGATCGTGCCGCCAGCGTCCGTGACGTTGACGAAGATGATCGTGAACTGGTCCATGGAAACCTGGGCGGGCTCGATCTGCATCTTGAGCCGGGCCACGTCCTTGTCGGTCGTGTAGCCGTAGGCACCCCAGAGGTTCTCCTTGTCCTCGGGGTTGTAGCCCTCCTGGGCGCCCCAACTCGAGATGATCAGGGTCCAGCTATCGGGGCCGTCGAGCTGCGCGAACAGGCTGTACTCGCCGGCGGGCACGGTGGTGTCGCCGAACTTGAGGGCGACCTCGGTCTTCAGGCGGGTCGACTGGTCGGCGCCCAGGCGCCAGACTGGTGCGCGGCCGGTGACCTTCTTGCCGTACTCGTCACCGCTGCCGAAGATGCCGGTGCGGCCGCGCAGAATTGGACGGTTGTACTCGATCTCGATCCAGTGGTCGCCGATCTGGGTGGCCGCTTCGCCCGGCGGGCTCTTGCGACGCTCATCCTGGGCGGTCAGCGCGGTAGTGGCCAGCATGGCCGCAACGAATCCCAAAACCAATGCCTTGCGCATGGAAATCCTCCTGGTCTCTTGTTCTCGGACGGTATTCGGTCAGACGGTGTCCGGCACGAGGCCGGCACCGCACAGTGTTTGTACCGTTCAGTGTTTGGCGTCACGACGTACGGCGGTACGGCATGCGGCTTGAAGGCGCGAACACGATCGATCGGAGCATACAGCAGCTCGCAAGTGGCGGACCGAATCAGTGCGCGCAGGAGACGCATGTTTACCATTCGGATGCACGTGCGGCCTCGAGTTGACCCGCGCCGGGTGCGTGCGTAGGGTCGCCCAATGTCACTCTCCACTGGGCCACCTTCTACGGACGAACGGCTGATCGAAGCGTTCCTCGATACCCTCGCGGCTGAACGTGCGCTCGCACGCAATACGGTCGACGCCTACCGACGGGATTTACAACGGCTGTCGGAAGATCTCGCGAACGTCGGTATCGGGGTCGCCGAGGCCGACGCGGAAGCCCTCGGTGGCCACTTGCGTCGGCTGCGCTTGCAGGGCCTGGCACCGCGATCCGTCACCCGGGCGTTGGCCGCGCTTCGCGGCTTCTATGGCTACCTGGTGCTCGATCGCCAGCGCGCGGACGATCCCTCCCAGCACCTGGTGTCGCCCAAGGCGTGGCGCACCCTGCCCAAGGTTCTCAGCGAGGCGCAGGTCGAGGCGCTGCTGGGCGCACCGGACCATACGAAGCCCCTGGGGGTGCGCGACCAGGCGATGATCGAGCTGCTCTATGCCGCCGGCCTGCGGGTGAGTGAGCTGGTTGGTCTACGGCTGTCTCAGCTTCGGCTCGACCA
>CALFAM010000041.1 GCA_937948815.1 uncultured bacterium | reverse complement strand
GCCGCTCGCCGGCATCCGGACCGTTGAGAAAGACCACATCTTCCGCCAGGCTGCCATCTTCGAGCATCGCGACCACCCGCACATAGCCCATGGGACGGCTCTCTGGCACGGTCAATCGCTGGCGGAACGGGGCCTGGAATTGTGTGGCGAGCAGCTCGTTGTTCCAGAAGAACATCACCCGATCGAGTGGCTGCTCGAGGGGCACCGTCACCAGGGCTTCGACATCGACCGCGCCCGCCGCCGGCCCCGCGACCGGGCTCGCAATCTCGACCGACAGCGCGCCATTGCCGGCATTCAACAAGACGCTCTGGCGCCCGAGCTCGAAGCCTTCCGCGTCGAGGGCAATGGCGGTGAGCGTCTGCTGGCGAATCGTTCGTCCGAGATCGATCCGCGCGGAGAAGGGACGGCGCGTGGTGCGGGCGCGCTCGTCATCTTGCAACTCGAAGACAACCGCAGAAACCCTCGGATCTTCGGCCCGCGCCGTGAAGCGCACGCGACCACGCAGGAGCTCCTCCTCGGGCGGAAGGATCTCGACCACCGAGGTCTGGGGCACCGTGCTGACACCGACCGCGACGCGCTCTCCGTGGACCACTGAGGCGAGCGAGGCACCCCATTGCCCCGTGCTCAAGTCCTCGATCAAGACGGCTACTTCGAGACCATCCGCGGTGACCTCGAGGTCGCGCAGATACCGCCACTCCCCTTGTTCGCCAAGGGTCTGGTCGGACAGCACCTCGTGGCGCAGATCGACCTCGCCGCTGGGTCGCACCCGCGCGACAGTGACCCGCAGGTCAGCACGGGCCGTGGTCTCGTCACGCGCGGCGAGCGATAACCGCGCTTCGAGCTGACCCTGTCGAACATCGTCGGCTTCGCCAGCACGCTCGTCTGGTGCCTCGGTTTCGCCCTCCGCCCCGGCATCGGCATCGGCATCGGCATCGGACGCGTCATCCTCGTTGGCCGATGCCCCAGCCGTCAGCGTGATCGCCGCCACGACATCAAGATCGTGATCCACATCCTGGCCGCGCAGCAGGCTGTCGATCCGGGCGCTCACAAAGGCGTCCGGTGTCGATGCGCTGGCCCAGCGCCGGCCTTGCACGGTGATACCCGGCCGTGCACGAAGCTCGAGCGGCCGCACGCCACGCGCCGCGGTCAGGCTGGAGCGGTAGACCAGCCGAACCCGCTCCCCCATGCGCCCCGCCGCATCACGAACCGCTTCGATCGTCGGCAGGATCTGGCCGCCAGAAGCGTCCGCCAGGCGGCGCAACGGTTCCCCGGGCTCCATCAGCTGTGCTTCCACGGCGTCTTCCGCCGTGTCGTCGTCACCGCCAAAGGTGATCTGGGGCCGGCGGGCGACCTTGGGAAACAGCCCTCCATCGTCCCCGAGCGGATCCAAGACCTCGGACGGCTGCTCACGAACGAGGCCTGCCGTGGTGGCCACCGCCGGCCATACGATCCACTCCGACGCGGCCAGTGCCCGTGCCGTTTCGCCGGTCACCCGCGCCAGACGGTCGCGTGCGGCCAAGCGGCCGACCAAGGGAGCCGCCTCGAGCGCCGCGCGGATTTCTGGTGACAGCTCGTCTTGCCAGTAGAGCAGCGGCTCGAGGTCCCAACCATCGGTGACCAGCACCACGATGTTCGGCCCGCCTTCCGCGCGGCGGGTCGAATCCGCCAACCAGCCGAGCATCCGCCGACTCTGGGTGGCGACCAGCGTGGCCTCTTCGTCAGCGGCGTCACGAACGATGTCGGCTTGCTCGCGCACCGACAGGGTCGGCAGCCCGGCCCCAGGGGTCCGAATCGAGCGCAAGGCCTCCGTTCGCGTGCCGAGGACAGCGCCCTCCCCGCGGTCACTGGCCCCGAGCCAGCCGAGCCGTTCGCCCAACGCCAGCGCATCATCCGTCGACAACGCCAAACGCGGCTCGGGATCGGCGATCACCACGTCGACAGATCCGAGCCCGACCAGCGCACCGGCGGCTGCGGCCAACGCTTCGGCGCCGCGTCGATAGGTTCCCGGGCTCGCCAAGACGGCGTCGAAGTAGAGCACCACCCGCCCGGGCTCGGTAGCCGCTTCGAAGCCCAATACGTCGGCGGGCTCACCGTCCTCGAAGACCGAGATCTCAGCGCGTGGCAAGTCGTCGATCACGCGGTCGCGGGCGTTGCGGACATCGACCCAGATGCTGGACTGCCGCTCCGAAGGGATGGCGTCGTCCGTCGAGGTGGACACACTCGACTGGGCGGCACCCACGCGGGTTGTCACCGTCGACGACGTCGAGGAGGTCGGTTGCGCGAAGAGCGTCGTCCACGAGCCGAGCGCCATCAGCACGGCACTCGACGCGAGCACGAGCCGCGCGAAGCTTCGAATCCAGGAAGGGCGTGATTGCATGATGCGTGTCGCCTCGGTGTGTCTCTACTGCCAGAGTCTCTCTGCTTGTGTCTGTTTGGCGGGCCGGCTGATCCTATCGAGCCAGGATTCCACCCATACGATACGTGGCACGCGGCACTCCGGCTCGTGCCTAAGGATGAATGCACGCATCGTGCCCGATTCTGACCGGCCGCGAAAGCCGCCAAGTAAGAGGTTCGTCACACCCTCGGTGCAATCGGGACGCGCGGAGGTATCGCCCTACGGGTTGCCGGCTATCGGGAAACCTGAGACCCTCTGCGGTATGACCGATCGCGACACAGGCGCCCAAGAGGGTCTTCAGGGAGGCGATCCTTCCTGGAGCGGCTCCACTGGCGAGTGGGATCTGTCGCCGCCTATCGAGTCGCCACTCGGTGATCACGACGTACCGGCGCTCGGCGACGAGCTTGCCGGCAAACACGTGGCGATGTTGGTCTGCGGCGGCATCGCGGCCATGAAGACGCCCCTCGTCGCGCGAGCGCTCCGCAAGCGCGGCGCCGCAGTCACCGCTTTCGCCTCGCCGGAAGCCTTGCGCTATGTAGCCGAGGACGCCCTGGCTTGGTCCACCGATCGGCCGGTCGTGACCCGGCTCTCAGCGAACGCCGAACATCTCTCCGACGCGCGCCCATTCGACGCCTACGTGCTGCCGCAAGCGACTTACAACACCATCAACAAGATCGCCCAGGGGATCGCCGACAGCGTCGTCACCACTCCCATGGCCTCTGCGCTCGGGCGCCTTGCCCGCGGCCGCACATCCGTGTTGATCGCGCCGACCATGCACGGCACCATGCACAACGACATCCTGAGCGCATCCCTGGCACGGCTGCGCGATCTCGGGGTGCGTTTGATTGCGCCGCGGCCGGGCTACGGCAAGCACAACATCCCGGACGAGCCCGTGCTGGTCGCCGAAGTGTGCCGGGCCATCGCGGCCGGCACAGGCGGCTCTCCACTGGCGGGTCAGCGCATCCTGGTCACCGGCGGCCCGACGCCCGTGCCGATCGACGGGGTTCGGCGCATCGTCACGCGCTTTACCGGCAAGCTGGGCGTCGCGATCGCCGAGACGCTCTACCTGCGCGGTGCCGATGTCAGCTTCATACTCGGCGGTGGCGCACATCCCGCGCCCACGTGGCTGCCCCACGCCATCGCGCTTACCTACGATGACTACCGAGCACAGGTCCACGCCAACCTCGGCGCGGGAGGCGTGCTGGCCGGCATTTTCGCGGCCGCGGTCGCCGACTACCGACCGTCCGAAGTGCTTCCCGGCAAGACACCTTCGGGCCAGAGCTTTCCCATCGAGCTGGTACCGACCGCCAAGGTCATCGACGAGGTGCGTGCCAGCCATTCGGAGCTCCTGATGGTCACCTTCAAGTACCAAGAGGGCGTGAGCCACGACGAGCTCATGGCCATCGCACGGGCACGGCTGGAGCACTCCGAGATCGTGGTCGCCAACCGCGGCGAAGAGATGGGCACGGGAGATTCCCACATCGCCTGGCTGCTCGACCGTGGCGGCGAGCCCGAGAGACTGGACGGCAAGCCCGCGATCGCGCGCGCGATCGCCCGACGTCTCGAAGACCGGGCGCGCAGCAGCCAGACAAAAGCATGACCCGGTCTTCGGAAACCACCCGGTTCCCGAAGACCATCGAAAGCAACAAGACGTTGACGATGAACCGCAGGATTCTCGACGAGAGGAAATGACGATGTCCGATACCGCGCTTCCTGAAACTTGCACCGCAGTCCAGCTCGCCGAACGCCCGACCGGCTTGCCGGATGACAAGACCTTTCGAATCGTCGAGCAGACGGTCGAAGCGCCCGAAGACGGCGAGGTCTTGGTACGCGTGACCTACTTGTCCCTCGACCCCGCCATGCGGGGTTGGATGGACGACCGCAGGTCTTACCTGCCGCCGGTTGGGATCGGCGATGTGATGCGTGGCCTGGCGGTCGGCGAAGTCGTGCAATCGCGGCACCCCGACTTTGCCGTTGGGGACCGCGTCTCGGGCGCCCTTGGCTGGCAGCAGTTTGCGCGCATCAACGGCAAAGAGGTCAACAAGCTGGCCCCCGGTGTCGACTGGAAGCTGGCACTCGGACCGCTCGGCATGGTCGGCATGACCGCCTACTTTGGCCTGCTCGACGTGGGCGCGCCGCAGGAGGGTGAGACGGTCTTGGTGTCGGGTGCCGCGGGCGCGGTTGGTTCGCTGGTTTGCCAGATCGCGAAGATCAAGGGTTGCCGGGTGGTCGGCATCGCAGGCGGCGCCGACAAGTGCGCGTTGCTCGAAGAAGAGTACGGCGCCGACGCAGTGATCGACTACAAGGCTACCGACGACCTGACGGCCGCGGTCCGCGCGGCATGCCCCAAAGGCGTCAACGTGTACTTTGACAATGTCGGCGGCGAAGTCCTCGACGCGGCGCTCGCCAACCTCGCCTTCGGTGGCCGGGTCTCTCTCTGCGGTGCGATTTCGCAGTACAACGCCACGGACGGGATCAAAGGACCATCGAACTACCTGGCGCTCTTGATGCAGCGCGGACGGATGCAAGGTTTCATCGTTTTCGACTACGCCGCTCGCTACGCCGAAGCCGCCCAGGAAATCGTCGGCTGGCTCCAGGCGGGCAAGATCTCGTACCGCTATGACGTGGTCGACAGCCTGGAAGCCGGGCCACGCGCGCTGCTCAAGCTCTTCGATGGCAGCAATACCGGCAAGCTTCTGGTTCGCGTCGACCCGCACGCCGGCTGAGAAGACGAAGCCCCGCGCGGGGCTTCGCCGCGCGGGCTCAGCGGCAGCGGTAGATGTCGACCGTGGCCGAGTTGATCGTCGCGTAACAGGCCGCGCCCCGCGGGGCGCATGCTTGGCCCGCCGGGTTGGCCGGACACTGGGGCTGCGGGAACGAGCCACTGCAAGACCGTAGGAACAGGTCGGCGCAGCTTTCGCGCGTCACGAATTTCCAGGTCAGCCCAGCGGCGACCGGTACCGGTCGATCCGCGTCGAGCGCAGCCTGCGTCTGCTCGGTGGGCATTTGTAGCTCGGTGGCCGTGTCGGCCGCGGCGGCATCGCGCCGGGCGTCTGCCGCAAAGACGACGCCGACACCACAGACGGCAATCAGTAGCACGAGAACTGTGAGCTTCTTCATGGTTACCTCCTTGAAGCCTCGGTCAGGCGACCGGGGCGAGAGACGTTTGCCGGGCGCTTGCGGCTCGCGGCCGGAGCACGACCTCGGGCGCTCGAACCGAGCCTGGTCGATCGAGCCCACCGGAGGTGCGTCGGGAGGAGCGCATGAAGCCCGACTCGAACCCCATACATAGAAATATTAGCATAATTCTAATTTAGATGACTTTCTGAACGTCACGCAACGTCCCGCGCGGTCGCTTGCGGACGGGATCGAGACGCGCCCGGCATGATAATGTCCGCCCGTTCAATGCCACCCCAGGAGCCCATACCCATGACCGATTCCCCCGACCGAGCGGACGCTGAAGTCCAGCGGACAGCCCTCTACGATTCACACGTAGCCGCCGGTGGCCGGATGGTGAGCTTTGCCGGCTGGGAGCTGCCCGTACGCTACAGCGACGTGGCAGACGAGCATCGCGCCGTGCGCACGGCCGCCGGACTGTTCGATGTTTCGCACATGGGGGAGGTTCGGGTGTCTGGTGCGGACGCCGAGGCCTTTCTCGATCACCTGACACCCAATCACGTGGCGAAGCTCGCCGCCGGACGGGCCCACTACAGTGGCCTGCTCACCGAACGCGGCACGTACATCGACGATATTTTGATCTATCGACTGGCCAGCGACGAATTCTTGATCGTCGTCAACGCGTCGAATATCGACAAGGACGTCGCCTGGATCGAGAAGCAGGCCGCCGCGTATTCGGAGAAACACGAGGCAGCCGACTGTCGGGTCGAGAACGTCTCGGATCAGTACGCCCTCTTGGCTCTTCAGGGTCCCCGTGCTTCACAGATCCTGGCACCCAACACAGACGTCGCGCTCGATGAGCTCCGCTACTACGGATTCGCCCGAGGAACCGCTTTCGGCATCGACGCGATCATCTCGCGCACGGGCTACACCGGTGAGGATGGCTTCGAGCTCTACCTCGCACCGGCTGAAGCACCAGGCATGTGGCGCCAACTTCTCGCGGCAGGCGCGTCAGACGGGTTGGTCCCCGCGGGCTTGGGCGCGCGCGACACCTTGCGTCTCGAAGCCGGAATGGCGCTCTACGGCCACGAGATCGACGACACCCGCACGCCCTACGACGCGGGCCTCGGCTGGGTGGTCAAGATGGCCAAGGGCGCATTCATCGGCCGTGAGCACCTGGTCGTCCAGAAGGCCGCCGGAACCGCGGTCAAGCTGGTCGGCTTCGAAGTCGAAGGCCGTGGAATCGCCCGCGAAGGCGCGACCGTCCAGGTGGATGGCGAGGCGGTTGGCGAGGTGACGAGCGGCACCTTCGCCCCGACTCTCGAGAAAGCCATCGGCACGGCCTACGTGCCCGCCAGCCTTGCTGAGCCTGGGACCGAGATCTCTCTCCAAGTCCGCCGCCGGACACTTTCGGCACGGGTGGTCACCATGCCGTTCTACAAGCGTCCCCGCTCGTCGTGATTCGGCACGACCGCACGAATTGACCCGAACGTAGCCCAGAACGAATACACCCCGTCAAACGCCAACCGTCTGCGAGACAACCCCAACGCGAAGAGGAACGAGCGCGATGTATCCGAGCGAGTACCGTTACAGCGAAGAGCACGAATGGGTTCAGGTCGAAAACGATATCGCCACCATCGGTATCACCGCCTTCGCCCAAGACGAGCTGGGCGAAGTGGTCTACGTCGATCTGCCCGAAGCCGGTGACTCGTTCGAAGCCGGCGACGAGATCGGCTCGATCGAGTCGGTCAAGGCCGTGGCCGAGGTCTATACCCCTCTCGCGGGTGAAATCGTCGAAGCCAATGGCGAGTTGGACGATGCACCCGAAACCGTCAACGAAGACCCACACGCCAAGGGATGGCTGATCAAGCTGCGGATCGATCCGAATGATCCCAAGCTCGGCGAGCTGATGGACGCGGCGAAGTACGTAGCGTTCACGAAAGCAGACGACTGACCGTGGTCGGTCTGTTGGCGGGTCACCCACTCGCGTAGGCGGAAGATGGCTGCGCGAGGCATTCGTTTCGAGATCGTGCTCGGCACCGTGTGTGCCATTCTCTGGGCGCTCGTCTTGGCGCTCCAGACCCCTTTCCTCAGCGCCGCCGGGCTGCTCGATCTCAGTCTTTACGGTCTCTACAGCACCGGTGCCGCCCTCGGCTGGCTGGCGGGAAACATCTTCGTGGCCCGCCAACGTCGCCTCGAAGGGGGCACCCGCGGCCTGCTCGCACTGTATTGCCTCGGCCCCCTCGCCGTAGTCGTGCTCTTACGCTCGTTTGCCAGCCAGGTGCAGCAAGATGCTGCTCCGCTGGTACCGCTCTACGGTGTGGTCGTCTACTGGATCTTCTTTCTCGTTCCGGTCAGCTTTCGCCGCGCCGGGCGCTGAATCGACCCTTCACGGATCCCGCGTCTGGGCGCCCGGCGTCCCGACTGCCCGCTCGATCAGCATCGCGTCCCCGTAGGAAAAGAAGCGATAGCCGGCCTCGAGCGCCTCGCGATAGCCCGCCAGGACGCGTTCGCGCCCCTGGTCGCCCTTACCAGCCAGGGCACTGACCAACATCAGCAGGGTCGAGCGCGGCAGGTGGAAGTTGGTCAGCAGGACATCGACCACCCGAAACGGAAACCCCGGCCGGATGAAGAGCTCGGTCGTGCCTGCCCCCGCTTCGACCTTGCCCGTGGCGCGCGCGGCGCTCTCGAGTGTTCGTACGACCGTGGTGCCGACCGCCACCACACGCCCGCCGCGCGCACGGGTTTCGGCAATCGCACGGGCAACGCCCTCCGGAACCCGGTAGCGCTCGCGCTCCATGACGTGGGTATCAACGTCCTCGACATCGACCGGCTTGAAGGTGCCGATGCCGACGTGAAGGGTGACCGCCACGCGCGCGACGCCTGCCGCTTCGATGGCGCCGAGCAGCGCATCGTCGAAGTGGAGGCCGGCGGTTGGCGCCGCCACGGCACCGTTCTCGCGTGCGAACACGGTCTGGTAGCGCTCCTGGTCGGCAGCGTCGTCATGCCGTCGAATGTAGGGCGGCAACGGCACGTGTCCGAGCTCGGCCAGACGCGGCAGCGGATCCTCCTCGAAGCGCAGCAGGGCGCGCCCATCCTCGAGCCGTCCAGCGACCACCGCACGCAACGACGGCCCCCCATCGCTGGCCGCCGCTTCATGTCCGTCCTCAGGATGCTCGTCCTCGTCGCTCCTGACTGCGCCCGGGGGCTGGTTCGCCGGTCCGAAGACGATCTCGACGCCCGGTCGCAGCTTGCGTCCGGGTCGCACCAGCGCCTCCCAGACCCATCCGTCACGCCCGCCATCACCTTCCGCGGGTTCGAGTAGCAGCGCTTCCGCGCGGCCTCCGCCCGGCTGCCGTCGACCGAAGAGGCGCGAGGGAATCACCCGTGTATCGTTGACCACCAGCAGGTCGCCCGGTCGCAGGAGCTTCGGCAGGTCCCTGACGTGGCGGTGACGCTCCGTGCCGGTGGCGGAGAGCACCAGCATCCGACTTTCGCCGCGCGGCAGTGGGCGCTGGGCAATGGCGGAATCGGGAAGCCCGTAGTCGAATGCGTCGGTCTTCATGGTCGGATCGCTCGAGGATCGAGGTAGTCGCGCAGGGCATCACCGAGCACGTTCAGCGAGATGACCGTCAGCGCCAGGCAGAGCGCCGGGAACATCGAAATCCACCACGCGCTGCCAATCCAAATCCGACCATCCTGCATCAAGTTGCCCCAGCTCGCATCTGGTGGCTCGACACCGAGCCCAAAGAACGAGAGCGCAGCCTCCGCCGTAATCAAGCCCGCCACGGCGAAGCTCGCCTGGATGACCAGTGGGGTCAGCGTATGCGGCAGAAGATGGCGAAAGAGGATGCGCAGGGGGCCGAGGCCGAGGCCCCGCGCGGCGGTCACGAAGTCACGATCGCGCAGACTGAGCAGCTCGGCACGGACCATCCGGCTGAGCCCCATCCAGCTGGTGAGCCCGAGCACAGCGACCAAGGTGCCGAGCCCTCTACCGAACACCGCGACCAGGGCGATCACCAGGAAGAACATGGGAAACGCCAGCAGCCCGTCGACAGCTCGCATCAACAAGCCGTCGATCAGTCGCCCCCCAAAGGCCGCACAGGCACCGACCAGGACCCCGACGCCGAGCATCATGACGAGCGCCAGGCCGGCGAGCGAAAAGCTCAGACGCGCGCCAAAGAGCAGGCGCGAGAATACGTCGCGACCGATGGCATCCGTCCCGAGCCAGAAACGCACTGGTGTGGCCAGATCGTCGGCTGCATGCAGACCCGTATCGACCTCGACCCGCTCACCACGATGCTCGAAGACCAACAGCCCCGGACGCGCCGCGTCCGCACCGGCGGCAGAGACGCGGTCGGCGACCCGCAACCGGTCGTGCTCGGCATCCAGCGGTACGACCACCCGGAGACTCAGGGGCGGCAGGAGCTTGCCATCCTCGTACTGGCGTTCGGGCGGATGCGGCGCCAGCCACGGCGCCAAGACGCCGCTCGCGACCAGGGCGACCAGGGTCACGAGCGCCCCGAGCGGCGCCCCAGCCGGCAGTCGGTGGACGAGGCGCCGCATGCGCGCCCGCGCGCCCTCAGGCCTGGGCATCCCGCACCCGGGGATCCATGGCGGCATGGACCCAATCCGTGGCCAGGGAACCGATCACGACCAGCAGGCCCGACAGGGACGTACTGGCCAGGATCACGGCATAGTCCCGCTGCCCGACCGCCTCGAAGGCCACCCGGCCGATACCAGGCCAGGCGAAGATGATCTCGACGATCAGCAGGCCCGAGAGGAGCTGAGGCAGCGAGACCCCGAGATGCTGCACCACCGGGCCGATGGCATTGGGCAGTGCATGGCGCCACAGCACCCGCCGGCTCGACAGACCCCGGGCGCGCGCAAAACGAACGTAGTCCTGCTGCAGCACATCGAGCAAGCCACCGCGCACCAGTCGAACGATTCGCCCACAGCTCGACACCCCAACCACCAGCGCCGGCAAGAGGAGGTGGCGGAGAATGTCCAGTGCGCGTGCCACCAGCGTGGCAGGCGGCTGGTCGCTGCGCATGCCACCGGTCGGTACCCAACCGGCGCGCACGCTGAGCCACTCGATGGCCAGGTAGCTGAGAAAGAAGGTCGGCAGCGCGAACAGCACCAGCGTCACGATCCGGATGGCGTGATCTTGCCAGCGGTCTTGTCGCACCGCGGAAAGAACCCCGAGCGCAATCCCCAGGCCGTAGCGGACCATCACCACGCCGAACGCGAGCAGGATCGTGGCCGGCAGGGCCACGAGCAGCTTGCCGAGCGCCGGGCGGCCATCATGCGCCGTGCCCCAGTCCAGCCGAACCATGGCACCCAACCAGCGGAGGTACTGCTCACCGAGCGGGGCGTCCAAGCCGAGACGCGCAATCTCGCTGGCGCGAAACTCCACGGAAACTCGCTCCTCCCCGAGCATCAGGTCTACCGGATTGCCTGGTGCCAGATGGATCAGCAAGAAGGTGGCGGAAAGCAACACCCACAAGAGCAGCACGGCCGACGCCAGCCGGCGCACGAGGTAGACGGCCACTGAAGGTCAGTCGTCGACCAATTGCCACGCAGCCACGTTGGCCCAGGCAGAGATCATCGAAGGCGCGACGTTGCCAATGCCCTGTGTCGCCACCAGCTTCTGATTCTGGTAGAGGATCGTGACGGGCTGCTCCCGCCAGATGAGCTCTTGCAGCGCGTCGTGAAGCGGCTTCGCATCCGCGGGTTCGGCCACGGCTTGGATCTCGTCGATCAGCCGGTCGACTTCCTCGTTGCGGTACGCGCCCAGGTTCCAGGAGTGTGCGCCGATCGACCGACTGTGAAACAGCGCATCGAGGTTCCAACTCGTATCGATGCCGATACCGAGCACCGAGGCATCGAAGTTGCCGGCGCGCTCCCGCTCGATGAGTGCGCCGAAGTCGGCGGAGCCGACCTCGACGTCGATGCCGACGCGGGAAAGCTGTTCCTGAATCATCACCGTGATGTTCTGGCGAAGCTTGCTCTCGTTGTTGGTTTCGAGGGTGAAGCGGAGCGGTTCGCCGTCCTTGTCGACGACACCATCGCCATCGGTATCTCGCCACCCTGCCTCGGCAAGCAGCGCGCGTGCCTGATCTGGATCGTAGGGTCGACGCTCGAGATTCTCGTTGTAGACCCACGCGCCGATCAGGTAGGGCGATGCGGTCAGCCGCGAATAGCCGAAGTTGAGCGTTTCGACGATCGCCTCTCGGTCGATGCCAAAGGTCAGCGCCTGGCGCACGCGCACATCCTGGAAGATCGGGCGGCGCTGGTTCCAGGTGACGAACCCGATCTGGCGATAGTCATAGGCGATCAGCTCCAGCCCCGGGATCTCCTTGACCATCACAGCACCCGCCGGCTCGATGATGCTGAAGTTCGCCTCGCCAGCGCGAAGCTGGGCGATGCGGGTCGCCTCGTCGGGCACCGCACGGATCACCAACGTGTCGTAGGCCGGCATCTGCTCCGAGAAGTAATGCTCATTGCGCCGCAACACCAGGCGCTCGCCCTCCTGCCATCGTTCCAGCACGAACGGGCCGCTCGATACGGCACGCTCCTGGAACCACAGGTTGCTCTCGCGCCACGCGGAGAAGGGCAGCTCACTCCAGACATGCTTGGGCAGGATCACGCCCTGGGCCGCGTCGACGAGTTGGTTCGCGTAGGGAGTCTCGTAGTGGAACCGGACCGTGTGGGGATCGATGACCTCGACGTCGACGATCGGCGTTTTCATCTCCAATCCAGACCACGCCACCTCCGGAGAGCGCTGGGCCTCCCAGGTGAACCGGACGTCGTCCGCCGTAATCGGTACGCCGTCGCTCCACTTCGCGTCTTCACGGAGGTGGAACGTAAGCTGCCGACGGTCGTCCGAGAACTCCCACGCATGAGCCAATCGCGGGCCGAAAGTCGCGGGACCATCTTTGAAGTCGGTGTTTTCCTTGAGCAGAGGCAGATAGAGCATGAAGTAGATCAGGCCCGTGTCCGCCGCGCGCGTCTGCGCAATAAGCTCGTTGACCGACGATGGCAAGGCACCCGCGGCAATGGTGACCGTACGATTCAGCGCCTGCTCGGGCGGTGCTTCGGAATCGGCCCCGGGGCCACCACAGCCAGCCAAACCGAGCACGGCAAACAATACGGCGAGCAGGTAGACGCCGAGCTTCCTCGCCTGGAGGTGACCACGACGCGGGCGCTCGCGATGGGGAGTCGACAATGAATCATGCGGCATGAGGGCTCCTTGGTTCCGGACGATCGACATCGTACCGCCGATGCTATGCTGACGTCATGGCCCGGCGTGAAAGATCGTTCCTAACGACCCGGCGCCTGCTCATCGGAACCATCGTTTTCGGGCTGTTCGTCGTCTTCGACATCACGCTGTTCGGGTACCTGATCTTCGACTCGTTGTCGCAACGCGAGTTGGAGGCCATCGTGGTTGCAGCGCGGCAGGAGGCGCAGCCCGTCGCCGACATTCTGGCCGACCATGCGGAGAACTACGACGGCGACTTGCCGCTGGCCCTCTCCGTCCAGCTCTCCTTTGGCTTCGTCGAAGGTGTGGTCGAGCAACGCGAGCTGTTCCGGCGGGTCAAGGTGCGAGACGCCGAAGGCGCCGTCATCTACGACTCCGGGCCCGAAGAGCCACCCGACGGCGTCCTCGATCTCAATGCCGCGGAGTTCGACCTGGCCACTTTCGATTCGGATGCGCCGGTCGTGCGCACGGAGCCGACTCCGCAGATCGACGGCCTGAGCCCGAGCCTCGATAGCTTGCAAGAAGTCGAGGTACCGATCGGCGAATTCGGAACGCTGGTCGTTGGTGTCAGCCGCGACCAGCTCCAGTCGCGCATCGCCACCTTGCGGCGTGACCTGATTCGGCAAGCGTCGGCAATCGGCATTCTGACCATGCTGCTCCTGACCGCGGCTTTCACCACCATCTGGCTGCTGTTTCGCCGCGGGCGAGCGCTCGAAGAACAGGCCCAGGAAGCCGAACGCATGGCCTACATCGGCACCCTTGCGTCAGGCCTCGCCCACGAGATCCGCAACCCCTTGAATGCCCTCTCGCTCAATATGCAGATGCTCGACGAGGAGGCCACCAGCGGCAGCCTCGGCGGCTCGTCCGGGCGCCTGCTGACGATCACACAGTCCGAGATCCGGCGGCTGGAAGGGCTGGTCAGCGACTTCTTGTCCTATGCCAAGCCGCGCGAGCTCGATCTCGTCGACCTGCCGGCCGTAGATCTGTTGGAGAACATTCGTGTCTTGCTGGCCAGCGAGATCCGCGCGCGCGACGCCGAGGTCGACATTATCGACTTGAGCGACGGCGCCGAGGTGCGCGTCGACCGCGAGCAGATGCGTCAACTCTTGCTCAACCTGACGCAAAACGCACTGCAGGCCACCGAGCGCTGCAGCCACCACCCGGCCTTGCACTTGCGGGCCAAGAATGTGGGTTCGTCGGTCGCCCTCGAGGTCGAGGACAATGGCTGCGGCATGGACGAGAAAGCACAGGCCAAGATGTTCGACATCTTCTTCTCGACCCGCCGAGGCGGCACCGGCCTCGGGCTCGCAATCGTCCAGCGCATCGCCAAGGCTCACAATGGACGGCTCGAAGTCGAATCCTCGCCCGGAGTCGGCACGACGATTCGCTTGCTGCTCCCGCGTCTCGGCGTGCGCGACAGCACGACCCAGACCATGACCCTGCCGGTGCTCGACCGCGGCTGACGAACGGACGTGCTCAGCGAACGAGCGGCAGCTTGCCAGCAACCCGGCGAGCGTGCCGCGGGTGGCGATCCTTGAACGGCCCTCAGCGAACGGTGATCAGTGGCCGCCGGCTTCGCCGCCTTCTGCGCTCACCATGCCTTCGAAGTCATCTTCGGACATGAACTCTTCCGGCGTGTCTGCGCCACACGCGTCACAGAAGACCTCGGTTACTTCACCCTCCTGCCACTCGAAGGAATAGCAGGGCGTCTCGCAATCGAGACAGATCAGGTATTCGGGTCGGTCGGCCATACTCGGTCTCCAGCGCAGCGGGCGCGACCTCCATGGCCGCGTAACTCATCATCCTACGACGCCGATGCTCGGCCAGGGAAGCTTGTCGTGCTGACTGCTAGACTGAAAATGGCTCCTTCACGAAAGCAACCCCGCGAATTCGCGCGGTGCGTCACCGTCATTCGCGTTCGGAGATGGCAGGCGACACGATGAACATGCGGGTGATCGGCTCTTACCGCGTGCTCCGGCCCCTCGGCGCCGGCGGCATGGGTGAGGTTCTGCTCGGCTATGACGAACGTCTCGAGCGCCCGGTCGCGCTCAAGCGGGTGCGCGGCGCTGGCAGCGAGCGGCATCGCCGGCTGCGCCGAGAAGCGCAGATGGTCGCGCGCCTCAGCCACGCCAACATCGTGCAGGTTCATGACCTGGTCGATACCGACGATGGCGTGGTGGTGGTCATGGAGTTCGTCGAGGGACGGACGATCGCGGAAGAGCTGCGAGATGGCCCATTCGAGATCGAGCGTGCGATCGATCTCGGCCGGCAGATTGCACGCGGTCTCGACGCGGCCCACGCCGCCGGCCTGGTGCACCGTGATCTCAAGCCCGCCAATGTCATGGTTTCCGCGGACGGCACGGCCAAGGTGCTCGACTTCGGCATTGCCAAGTCCCTCTCGGGCGACAGCATGACCGCAACCGGCGCCGTGCTCGGCACCTATCGCTCGATGTCTCCCGAGCAGGCCCTCGGCCAGACCGTCGACGGCCGCAGCGACCTCTTCGCGCTCGGCGCCCTGCTCTACGAGATGCTTACCGGCGTATCGCCCTTTGCTGCCACCACGCCCTTCGACACCTTGCAAAAGGTGACCGAAGGCACACCCACCCCGGCCGGCGACCTTCGCCCCGATGCTCCCGCGGCCCTGTTGGCTCTGATCAACGCATCGATGGCCAAAGATCCAGCGGCCCGCCCGCCCAGCGCCGGCCACGTCGCCCGTGTGCTCGATGGCTTGCTCGCCGACACATCGACATCCGCCCCTCCCGTTCCCACGCCGTTCGGAGACTTCGCCACGACCGTCGACAACGCCCGGCCCATGAACGTCGCGGCGCGGAGCACTCAGGGTTCGTCGTCAGCCCACGCGCCGCCCATGACGCACACGCCCGGCCCAGCGCGCAGCGCGCCCGGCGCACGGCGCACGGCAGCGATCACCGCCATCGCGGCCGTGATCATCGCCATTGTGGTGCTGGGCAGCCTGTGGCAAGCGCGCGCCCGCCCCACCCTCCGCGTACTGCTGCTGCCGCCGATAGTCGAAAGTGCGGGCGACACCGGCAGCACGGGCGACACCGGCAGCAACAGTCTCCGTGAGGACAGCATCGTTCGGGCCGGTGCGGCCGACGCCGGCTTCGTCCGCGCCGGCTACATCGCCGCAGGCGTGCGGGCCTTGACCCACCTCGACGGCATTCGCGTCGTCGACCCGGCCGAGGCACGCGGCCTCGAAGGCACGCCCACCGAGCTGGCGCGGGCCGTGGCCGCCGACGAAACCGTCCAAGCCTCGCTGCGCATCGCAGCCGCCACCGCGTTCGTCACCCTTTCCCGCGCTACCGCCGACGGCACCATCCACTGGACCAACACCTTCCAGGTGCCCACCGCCCCCGAAGACGCCCTGGTCCTCGCCGCCGCCGTTACTACTGAGATCAATCGCGCCTTCGACGATCACGCACGACAAAACGCACCACTCACCCTCGGCGCAAGCTCCACCGACTACGCCGCGTTTCTGCGCATCAAAGAAAGTTTAGAAACGGGCGTCTTGACCACCCTCGAGGGAATCGATCAACTCGAGTCTCTCATCCGGTCCTCGCCTCGCTTCACAGACGCCTACGCAGCGCTGGCATCGGCGTATCTCTCAGATTTCTTCAATCGGGATCACCTGCCATCTCTCACGAACGGAACCGAGCGACTGACAACCGCGCAAGAGCTCGCTCCGACCAATCCCAGCCTTCTCGAAATCGAGATCAGACTCGCGCTCGCCCGAGGCGATACGTCTGGTTCCCAGGCAGCAGCAGAGCGATTCGAACAGCAGTTTCCTGGTGACCCGTTGGTTCAGACCATACAGGCGCAGCTCGCCGAGCGGGGTGGCGACCTGGAGCAGGCCTTGACCTTACGCCGGGAGGCTGCTCATCGTATGCCCAGCTGGCGAAATCTCTGGTGGCTGGCAAATGTCGCGCGCCGCACTGGCGATATCAGCGGCTCACGGCAAGCCCTCGAAACGCTGCTCGCGCGCGCTCCCGACAACTTCTGGGGGTTGATGGAGCTCGGCCAGCTCGAATTGCTCAACGGTGATCTCGAGCAGGCTTCCCAGCTCTTTCGCAAACTGATCCGCGAACGCCCACGCCGAAGTCTTTTCACCAATCTAGGGCTGGCTGAGTTCCTCTCCGGAAACTATGCGGCTGCCGCCGAGAGCTTCCGGCAGGCCTTGCGAATATCACCCGGCCACCTGACGGCCATGCTCAATCTAGCCGACGCCTACTCGGCGCTTGACGAAGACGAGCGGGCAGAAGAGCTCTACCGCCAGGTCTTGCAGCTACTCGATGCCAAAGCAGAGGAGATTCCCCTCTCACCGGGTGAGCTCACCAAGCGTGGCCAAGCCCTTGCTCGGCTAGGGCAACACGAGGCCGCTATCGAGTCGACTTTGCAGGCGCTACAAGCCAACAGTACAGACGGAGAGATTGCCTTTCAGGCATCGCTAGTCTATGCACTCGTCGGCGAGGAGGCCTCCGCCTTCGCAGCCGGCCGACAAGCAAGAAGGCTTGGCATTCAACCTCGATGGTTTACGTTCCCAGCGTTTCAGACACTACGGACTGACGCTCGATTCGCCTCGCTCATGACCACGAAGTGACTGCAACATAGACGCCGGGGAGACCGAAAGATTGAGATCTACCTGGAGCACGATGGCCGGGCCGTAGGTTCTCGAATCGCAGCCTCGAGGCAGGAGCTGTGATCGGCCCTAGACTACTGAAGAGGATCTGGCGGCGGCCCTTCGTTGTCGACAGCGGGATCGACACTCGCCACCCATCGAACTTCGCCGGAAGCTTTGGCGATCATGGCGACTTCGAAGCTGTAGTTGCCGGCGACCATCGAGTTGCCCTGACCGAGGATGGTGCGGGGCTCGGCGGTGGTGACCAGGCTGCTGAAGGGGCCGAAGAACGTGTTCGGGGGGGTTCCACCACCTGTGTAGTGTTTGAACGATACGCGGGGGCGGAGTAGGTCGCCTTCGTCGGGGACGTGCGAGAAGTCGAATAGGACGGTGTCGCCGGGTTTCCGTACGATTTGGTCGGGTTGAACGTTCAGCGTGCCGGCGTCGCGATCGAGGGTAACCTCGAAGACCCACTGACAACCGGGGCTCTCCTTCGAAACGGTCACGGAAGCTGGTTGACTGACGAGCTGTGCCAAGACCGTACCGGGTACGGCCAGGCCACGCTGCACCGCAGCCCGATAGGAACAGGTCTGGTCGGTGTCGAGATCGGCGCGTACGACCGCGAGCACGGTGCTGGCTGCCTGCGAAATCGACGCAAATGGACCGAACGGCTCGATCACCGAACCGACCGGCCCGGCTTCGTCCATCGAGATCCAAGGCGTCCAATCTTTCGGTAGCCCCCGGAACTGCCACACCACAGTATCCCCAGGCTGCACGACGAAATCCGGCTCCGCAACCTGAATATCGAACCGTTCGAGATCCACATCGACTTCGAACATGTGAGTTACCGGCCCCGGCGGACCGAGACATGCTGATTCCTTGCCCATTTCTTCTCCTCATCGAGACAGCCCAGCCATTGGCCGCGTACCGCCTCTTGCTCGCTTTGTCGTTCGGGCTAGACTAGCAACTCCGTTCCTGAAGAACCGCCAAGGAGTCACGTGTCAGCCCATCTTCTTGCCCTGAGCGGCCCGCTTGCGGGGCGCCGTGTCCCGCTTGCTTCATCCGCCCAGGAAGGCCCACTCTCGTTGGGTCGGCATCCTTCCAATCAGCTCGTCGTGCCGGAAGCTGCCGTCTCGCGCCATCACTGCCGAATCGAGCGGGATGGGGAGCAGTTCCGGGTGCGTGATCTCGACAGCCGCCACGGCACCTGTGTCAACGATGTTCCGGTGACCGAGCGCTTGCTGACCGAAGGCGACGTGCTGAGCCTGGGGGCCAGCCTCTTCCTCGTCGTCGGGGTCGCCTCCGGTGCAGATGAAGGGTTGCCCGAGCCGGTCGTGCTGGACACGCGGTTGACCATGCCCGAGACCGCCACTCGGTTGCCCGACGAGGGTTCACGGTTCCTGGCCTCGCCCGCCCACATGCTGCGTCGACTCGGTGTCGACCATGAAGACGGTCGGGCTCTTGCCGCGCTGCTGGCCGTAGCCCGTACGGCTGCCGAGGCACCAGATGCTGCATCGCTCGCCAGTGCCGTGCTCGCAGAGCTTCGTACTGCCGTACCCGCCAGCCACGCGGTGTTCCTGGGTCTCGAGCGGGACGGTACGTTCTCCCGCCTCGATCGCCCCGAGACGAGCGACACAGGTGCTGGCGGGGAACCACCGGACGGGCCGGAGCGCGCAGCCGTCGACGCCTGGCAGCCCGCGGAATCGATCATCGATCACGTCATCTCCGAAGGGCAGCCCACGCTGTTCAGTGGTCTGGGTGACGTGCCCGTCCAAGCTGCCGCTTCGTGCGCGGTGATCTGCGCGCCGGTTGCGGCGCACGAGCCGCTCGCGGGCGTCCTCTATCTGGAGCGTCGCGACGCCCCGTACACCGACCGACACCTCGAAATCACGGCAGCGGCAGCCGTGATCGCCGGCACCTCACTCGCCCGAATCGACCGCCATGCGCGACTGGTGCAGGAGAACCAACGACTGCGTGGCGCTACGCAGGACGGCAATCACGGTTTGGTCGGCGATAGCGCCGCCATGAACAAGGTACGAACCTTCATCAATCGGGTGGCACCAACGGACGCCACGGTCCTCGTGCTCGGTGAGAGTGGAACCGGAAAGGAAGTCGTCGCGGATGCAATCCACCGTGCCAGCCGGCGCGCGGACGAGCCTTTCGTGGCGATCAACTGTGCCACCCTCACTGACGAGCTGCTGTCGAGCGAGCTCTTCGGCCACGAGCGCGGTGCCTTCACCGGTGCCATCGCCGCCAAGGAAGGCAAGATCGAGCTGGCGCATCGCGGCACGCTCTTCCTCGACGAAGTGGGCGAGCTGCCGACCGGGCTGCAGGCCAAGCTGCTGCGCGTGCTCGAGGAACGGCGCTTCGAACGGGTCGGCGGAACGCGGCCCATCCGCGTCGACATCCGCCTGATCGCGGCCACCAACCGCGACCTCGAGCAAGCGATCGCAGCGGGAAGCTTCCGGGCTGACCTCTTCTACCGACTCAATGTCGTGTCCGTCGCACTCCCCCCCCTGCGCGAGCGCGGCGCCGACATTGCTCTTCTGGCTCACTACTTCATGCGCCGACACGCCCGTCGAGCAGGACGAATGGTCGGTGGCCTGGCACCCGAGGCCCGTCGTCGGTTGATCGCCTACGCGTGGCCCGGCAACGTGCGCGAGCTGTCGAATGCCATCGAGCGCGCCATCGTCCTCGGCGATGGCGAGCTCCTGCGTGCAGAGGATCTCCCAGAGGCCCTTCTCGAGCTGGCCATTGCGCCCGATGCCCACAGCGACCGCTCGGACGACGCACCCAAGCGCTATCACGAGGCGCTGAACGCGGTGAAGCGACAGCTGATTCGCGAGGCCGTCGTCGCCACCGGCGGCAACATCACGCAGGCCGCGGCCCGCCTCGATTTGCACCCCAATCACCTCCACCGTCTGATCCGCAACCTCGATCTCCGCGAAGAGCTGAGCCGATTGACCCCTGCCAGCGATCCGTGCTAGGTTCCGCGTTCTTGCCTGCGGGCCGGCCGTGGTCTCGTGTCTTCGCGTCAACGCCGCCGAGACATACGTCCACAGCTTAGAAACGGCCGTCCCGATTCGAGCAGAGCCGATTTCGCCTTCGCGCGGGTGCTCGCGCGGTAGAGATCGAGAGATCGATCGCCAGCAAGAGCGCACCGCTGATCGAGCTCGTGGGGCTCGTCGAGTCTTCCTTCCGAAGCCTCAACGTCGACCACGAGCGATTTTCGGAGAAAGATCATGTACGCAGTGATCGAAACAGGTGGCAAGCAGTACCGGGTGACGCCGGGCGATGTCATTGACATCGAGCGCATCGCCGCCACTGACGATAGTGACGACCTTGTCTTCGACCGCGTCCTGATGGTTGCTGGTGACGAGGTGCGCGTTGGCGCGCCGGTCGTCGAAGGCGCCACCGTCACGGCAACGCGCGTCGACGAGGTTCGCGGTCGCAAGATCGTCGTTTTCAAGAAGAAGCGCCGCAAAGGCTACCGTCGGACCAACGGCCATCGCCAGGATCTCTTGCGCGTTCGCATCGGCGAGATCCAGCTCTAGCGATTTCCAGGAGCGATTCTCATGGCACATAAGAAAGGTCAGGGCTCCAGTCGCAATGGCCGCGATTCGAACCCTCAATTCCTCGGCGTCAAGCGCTACGGTGGCCAACAGGTGACCGGCGGCACGATCATCGTGCGCCAGCGCGGAACCCGGATTCGCCCCGGCGTCAACATCGGTCGCGGCAAAGACGACACGCTGTTCGCACTTACCGACGGCGTGGTCCGCTTCCAGGATCGCGGCCGCCTCGGCAAGTTCGTCCACATCGACGCCGCCACCTAGCAAGAACACAGCCGTGATGCTCTATCACGGCAAATGAGGTTAACCCCGTGGTCTTCCTCGACGAAGCGGTCATTCAGGCCGTCGCCGGGCGAGGTGGAGACGGTTGCCTGGCGTTTCGGCGAGAAAAGTTCGAGCCGCGGGGTGGCCCTTCCGGCGGCGATGGAGGCCACGGTGGCTCGGTCTACCTGATCGGCGACTCGGGCCGCAACACGCTCTTCCATCTTCGCGGTCATCGGCACTACCACGCTGAGCGTGGACGCCATGGCGAAGGTTCGAACAAGACCGGAAGCAGCGGTGACGACCTCACCATTGTGGTACCGCTCGGCACCACCGCCTCCGACCGTGACACGGGAGAGCTGCTCGGCGAAGTCGTCGAGCACGGTGCTCGCCTGCTGGTTGCGGAAGGTGGTCGCGGAGGACGCGGCAACGCACGCTTCAAGTCCGCGACCAACCGGGCACCGCGGCGGACGGAGCAGGGACGCGAGGGTAGAGAGCGCTGGATGCGCCTCGAGCTCAAGCTTCTCGCCGACGTCGGCCTCGTGGGCCTTCCCAATGCCGGTAAGTCGACCTTGATCAGCACCCTTTCGGCGGCGCGGCCCAAGATTGCGGATTACCCATTTACGACGATCATCCCGAACCTCGGTGTGGTTGCCGAAGGCCAGTTTGGTGAGCCCTTCGTCATTGCCGATCTCCCGGGCTTGATCGCCGGTGCCGCGGGCGGCGCTGGACTGGGCCACCAATTCCTGCGCCACATCGAACGCTGTGCCGTATTGGTTCACCTGGTTGATCTCTCGGCTCTCGAGACGGAAGAAGACGGTAACGCGGACCAGGATCTGACGGTCATCGAGGATGAGCTGCGTGACTTCGATCCAGGACTTCTCGGCCGAGCGCGCATCGTCGTCGGGAGCAAGATCGACGCCGTACGGCCCGCTCGCCGTGCCGCCCTCAGCGCCGCCGCCGAACACCGAGGGCTTCCCTACCTCGAGGTGAGCGCGGCCACCCATGACGGCCTCGACACGCTGACCCGAACCTTGCGCCGCATGATCGACGCCGTATCAACAGAGAGCGACGAATCGTGAAGATTGGACTCTACGGGGGCACGTTCGACCCCATCCACAAAGGGCACATCCTGCCGGTCCGGGAAGCGCTTCGCGCCCTGGATCTCGACCGCGTGCTCTACCTCCCGACCGCGGAGCCACCCCACAAGACGGGAAAGGTCGTCGCATCGGCTCAGGCTCGGTTCACCATGGTCGAGCTCGCGCTCCTGTGGGAGCCCGGCATGATGGTCTCGACCGCCGAATTGGACCGCCCCGGCCCCCACTTCACGGTCGACACCCTCACGCGCTTCTGCGAAGCCCAACCGGACGACGCCTTCGTCCTGCTGGTCGGCAGTGATGCCTTCGCGTCGTTCGATACCTGGCGTTCGTGGCAGAAGATTCTCGAGCTGGCCGAGATCGCGGTCTTGATGCGTCCCGGCTGGGGACGAGACCGGCTGGAAGACGTGCTGTCCGACGAGCTCCGCGAGGCGGTTGCCAGCGGCCGGGTTCGATACCTCGACAACCGACCCGTGGCCGCGTCTTCGAGCGATCTGCGCGTCCAGGTAGCCAAAGGATCCGCGCCCAGTCCGATCCCCAGGCTGGTGCTAGACTATTTGAGAAAGTATGACCTCTACCGATAACGCTTCCGAGCTCCCCACTGCCACCCCAGAATCCGCTCCTGCGGACGGCGCAACACCGGTCCAGGACGCGGTGCGGGCCGCAGAAGACAAGAAGGCGAGCGATCTGCGCGTTCTGGATCTGCGCGAGGTCTGCGACTTCGCAGATACCTTCATGATTGCGAGCGGCACCAACGAACGCCAGGTCCAAGCGATCGCAGAGTCCGTCAAGGACGAGCTTCGCGCGCTCGGCGCGCGTCCGATCACCGTCGAAGGTTTTCGTACCGGCACCTGGGTACTGCTGGACTACGGTGATCTGGTGGTTCACATCTTCCAACCCGAGACCCGGACGTTCTATGGGCTCGAGCGCCTATGGGGCGATGCCGAAGACGTGACCAAGCGTTTCGCCGCGCCCAGCCCGCCGACAGAGGCGTCGACAAAGGCGCCGGCAGAAACGTCGGCACCTGACGACGACGCCTGATGACCGGGTGGCCTGTGGTGTGCCGGCGTCTCTGACGTGACCACGCGCGGCGACCATCTGCTCGACGATCTGCTCGAAACGTCGCCATCCTTGCGACAGGCGCTCCCGGGTGCTGGCCGGGCGGCGCGCTCCGAAGCACCGATTCTTCTTCTTGGTGAGTCTGGTACCGGCAAGAGTACCCTCGCCAGGGCGCTTCACTTGGCGAGCGGGCGCGCCCGAAAGCCGCTCGTCGAGGTCGATCCTGCGGCGCTGCCGCCATCGCTCTTCGAAAGCGAGCTGTTCGGCTACGAGGCAGGGGCCTTCACTGGCGCCAGCGCCCGCTACGCCGGGCGTGCAACGCGCGCAGACGGCGGCACTCTTCTCCTCGACCGGGTGGAGCTCCTGCCGGCGGAGACTCAACCCAAGCTGCTGCGGCTGCTTGCCGAAGGGCGCTTCGCGCCGCTCGGTGGCCGGGAGAGGCCAGCGGACCTGCGTTTCATCGCGCTCGCCGCTTCCGATCTGCCGCAGCGCGTCGAGCGTGGACTCTTTCGCCACGACCTCTTTTACCGCATGGAAGTCCTCGCCTTTCGGCTGCCACCGCTCCGCGAACGGCGCGCGGATCTTCCCACGCTGAGTCGTGCGATGCTCCAGGACCTCGCCTGCCGCTTCGGCCGACCGGCACCGCAGCTCTCGCCCCGGGCACTCGACTGGATGACCCAGCATGAATGGCCTGGCAATTTGCGTGAGCTACGGAATGTTCTCGAGCGCGCCATGGTGGCGGATCAGTCTTCCGAGATTGACCCGCCAGCGCCGAAAGCTCGAAAGCGGCAGCTGGCCTCGCTCGCCGAGATCGAGCGCGAGCACGTGAGAGCGGTGCTCGCGCACACGCGTGGCCACCAAAGCCGCGCGGCCGAGATCCTCGGCATCAGTCGCAAAGCGCTCTGGGAAAAGCGCAAGCGCCACGGGATCCCCTGAGCTTTCGGCTCGCATGAGCTGCTTGCGCGCGGTCCCTCAGGCAGCGTCAACACAGGGTCTGCAGGTTTTCAGAGGCCGCTAGCGTCCCTTCCAAGCCGCTTTGCGCTTCTCGAGAAACGCAGCGACACCCTCTGCCTTGTCCTCGGTCGAGAAACAGAGGCAGAAGAGATCTCGCTCGTAGCGGATGCCATCCTCGATCGGTAGCTGCTCGCTGGCGCGCATGGCTTCTTTCGCAACGCGGAGGGTCAGCGGGCTCTTGGCGGCGATCGACGACGCCAATGCGAGTGTCCGCTCACGCAGGGCATCTGGTGCGACGACTTCGTCCACCAGGCCGATTCGCAAAGCCTCCTCGGCCCCGATCATCTCGCCGGAGAGGATCATCTTCATGGCGTTGCCCATCCCGACCAACCGCGGCATCCGCTGGGTGCCGCCCCCCCCAGGAATGAGGCCGAGGTTGATCTCCGGCTGGCCAAAGCGTGCCTTCTCCGAGGCGAGGCGGATATCGCACGACATGGCCAACTCGCAACCACCACCGAGGCAGAAGCCGTTGATCATCGCAATCACAGGCTTGGGGAATCCAGCCATCACATCGAAGACCCGGGGAAAGCGCATGGCTTCGCGCTGGTCGAAGGGCGCGCGACCGGCGAACTCACCAATATCGGCTCCGGCAACGAAGCTCTTCTCCCCGGCGCCAGTCACCACCACGGCGCCCAGATCGTCGTCAGCGGCAATGGTCTCCAGATGTGCCAGGGTCTCGGTGCCCACCTGGCTGTTGAGGGCATTCAGCTTGTCGGGTCGATTGACGGTCAGGATCGCAACGCGGCCTTCGCGCTGGAAGAGAACGGCTGGTTCGGTCACGGCTTCGGATCTCCCATTGAGCTGGTACGTGAAGCCGCCATCGTGCCAGCGCGCTCCGAGCTTGTAAAGCTTCGGGGCGAGCGGGAACCAAAAAGAGCGGGGCGAGCGGGCGGACCGGACCGCCCGCTCGCCACCAGGAGAAGCCGCTGCAGGGTACAGACCGCTGCTCCAGCGGCAAGCTGAAGCTCACCGACTTCAATGTCCGTGCGGTGATTGACCTCGTGTTCCGTGCGGAAAATTCGTTGACGAATGCTCTGCGGATCGTCGGGGGCCGACAAGGTACGAAATCGCAGGGAAGACTGAGCTCTCTCGAGACGGAGCAACGCAGGCAGACACCGGCAAGATCGACGGAAGGTGTCCAGAAGAAGCCCTACGAGATACCAGCTACCGGCCACGGGCCGGTGTCATCGAAGACTCGATCGATGACGACATCGACCCGTGGCCTCTTGGGTGCGGGATTCCCTCGCTCTCGCACCGCACCATCGCTCAGGAACGGTCACAACTCCGCGCCACGATGGTTCATCTCATCCCTATCCAATTCTTTTCTCCTCTCGCGAGATCATTCGAGACCTCCGAGGAATCATTTATCACTTTTCCTTTCAAGCACACGAAAGTAGCAAGTGTGGTGCCAGCCTCATTCGACACGTCATGAGAATCCCCACGCATCCCCAGTAGATACAGAAGAAACGCAGTGAGCTTCCGTAGGACTCCTACTTCCGAACCCGTGTTCGCGCTGCATTTACAGGGAAAAACGCCCGGCCCCTTGGCAAATCGCCCCGGAGAGAATCGAACTTCCCATTACCCGATCGCAATCTAAACATAAT
>CALFAM010000040.1 GCA_937948815.1 uncultured bacterium | reverse complement strand
GCCCGCAGGCGTCGCGCCGATAACCTTCGTAGACATGGAGAAAGCGACGGGCGCTCCACTGTCGAGACGTTGCAACGATTGATCGACGTCGAGAACGTGACGATCGCGCGCGATGCCGGGGTACGCAACACACTCGCTCATTTCGGCACAGGATCCGCAGACTTCTCCGACGACCTCATAGGCGAAGCCGCACGAAGGCCGGGTGCCCTACCGGTTCGGACGTTCGATCGCTAGCTGGCGAGGAAGTCTGGTGTCGAAGCCATCGACGGGCCAGCCTTGTAGATGCGATGAGAACGCGGTCAGCATGCTCGACACCTCATACTGATCACGTGAGGCCGCCCAGCTTCAGGGGAGCTGGGTCTCGGTTGAGCTAGGTCTAGCAGCCTCCCGATCGCGTCCCGTCACCAACGGAAGGCGACCGATCCTCCGGAGAGATTGCTCGGTCACGGCGTGCCTTATGATGAGGAACAAGGAGATCCTATGCGCTGTTGCCTCATGCACCTGCCCGTTCGGCGCGGGTCGGCCCACCGATGGGCCGCGACCCGCTCGTGGCTGATCATCGTCAGCTTGTTCCTCGGTCTCGCTGGATCGCTCGTTGCCCAGCCAGGCACGGACCGGCCGCCGGGCGACGCGGCGATTCGCTTGCTGCCACCGGAGAACCCATTGGCGGTGGGCCGAACGCGGATGGAAGCCCAGCCTTTTCGGGATGGCGTGGCGCGGGTGGAGTTCTTGCTCGACGGCAACTCGGCCGGCAGTGATCAGAAGGCGCCCTTCGGCACCTGGATGCGACTGCCGTCCCTCCCCGAGCCAGTGACGGTCGAGGCGATTGCCTACAGTGAGGATGGTGCGCGGCTCGGCAGCGACCGGCTGACGCTCAATCACCACACCGATCGCTTCGGGGTCTCCTTTCGGGAGCCGGAGGCGATTCCGGGTCCTGGTACCTATGACGTCGATCTCGATGTCCTCGTGCCGACCCTCCAGCGCATCCACGCGGTGGAGCTGTTCTGGAACGATGAGGCTCTCGCCCGATTCAAAGACGCCCCTTATCAGCACCAGCTCACGGTGACGGATGCCAGCCAATCGGGCTACCTGCGTGCCCAGGTCAGCCTCGCGGACGGCCGCAGCCAGGAAGCGGTGATGATGATGGGGGACGCGGCCTGGCGAGACCAGCTCACCGTCGACATGGTCCAGCTTCAGGTGGTGATTCGAGACGGGGAGAAGGGGCTGGTCGAGTCGCTCGTTCAGGACGACTTCGCGATCCACGAAGACGGCATCGCGCAGACCATCGACCGGGTGGAGCATGCCAAGCACGTTCCGCTGACGCTGGCGCTCGCCGTCGACACATCGGTCAGCATGCGACCGTACCTACCCCTCGTTTCGCTCGCTGCCGAGCGCTTTCTCGATGGGGTGCTCCAGCCCGGCGACCGCGTGATGCTCGCTTCGTTCGACGACCATCCCCGTGTGCTCCAGCCGCTGACCAATGACTATCTGCGGCTGCTCAGCCAGATCGACAACATCGAGCTGGGTGAAGAGACCTCGCTCTACGATGCCGTGGCCTTCGCCAGCCTGTCCCTCGCGGGCCACGACGGTCAGCGCGCCATCGTGCTGCTGACCGATGGTGAGGACACGGTCAGCCGCCTCGGTTTCTCGCAGAGTCTGGAAGTCGCACGCCGGGTCGGGGTGCCGGTCTACGTCGTCGCCATCGGTCTCGGCTCGCCCCAGCACCGGCAAGAGCTGAAGACCATCGCCAAGCGCACCGGCGCGACCCTGCTGCCCATCCGCAACGCACACGGGCTCACCGATGCCTACGAGACCATCGCCGAGGAGCTGCGCAGCCAGTACTTGGTCACCTACTACTCCAGTCAGCCACCGGACCAGACCGGCTGGCGCGACGTCGCGCTTCGGGTGACCGAGCCCAAGCTGGAGATCCGCACGGTGAAGGGCTACTACGTCAACCCCTGACATCCATTGGCGAGATGTCGTCACGCGGGTCGAAGCCCGCGAGGGCCATTGCGTAGAGCCCGGGGCTGGCGACGCGAAGCGGCGTGAGCCCCGGGATAGATCAGCCCCAGGCCCGCGGGTCGAGATCGTAGGGAACCGGGGTGAGGATTTCGAGGCTGGTCGAGTCACCCGATAGATAACAAGTGTCCTCGAGACGAACCGCATAACCGGCTTCGGGGTCGTAGAGGCCGGGTTCGAGGGTGAAGACGTCACCGATCTCGATGGTGCCGTCCGATTCGGCGTTTTGCCGGAAGCTCGGCAACTCGTGGACCTCGTAGCCGAGCCCGTGCCCGAGGCCATGAACGTAGCCCCGAACCGACCCAGGGTCGTCGATCGGATTGGGGTAGCCACGTTGGGCAAAGTGGGTGCAGACCTGCTGCTGCAACGCGAATCCCGATATGCCTGGAGTGACCGCTTCGCGGGCCAGGGTCAGTGCGTCATGGACGGCACGATAAGCAGCTACCAGCGCTTCGGGAGGCTCGCCGACACAGAAGGTCCGCGTCATGTCGGTGAACAGGCGCCCGCGGGGAAAGAGGTCGACGATCAACGACTCGCCTGCACGCAAGGCGGTGCCGTCGTCCCCTGTGTTGTGGGGCACGGCACCCTGGGCTCCCGGCGCGATCAGATTGCCCTCGGGCTGATCCAATCCGTCCGCGGCCAGCCGAACCGCAACGAGCTGACGCAGGTCGCCGACGGTCAGCGGCCTGCCGTCCCAATACAGGGTGGCATCGGTAGCAGGCGAGGCTTCCGCCAGGCGCTGGGCAACCCGGCGCATGGCGTCACAGGTCACCGCTGCGACCCGGCGCATCTCGGCCAGCTCGTGCTGACGCTTCTGCCTGCGCCAGGACGCCAGCCAGGGCGCGCCATCGACGAACGACCAGCCATCCGCAATGAGCGGACGGCACGCCTCGAGCAGGGTGCCAGCGGACGCGTGCCCCGCCAGCGCAATACGCCCGGGGGCCAGGCCACAATGTTGAAGAGACCGTTCGAGTACCGCCGTCAGCAGTGCGGATGCTGGCGCGCCGTCGCGCGCCCAGCGGGCGAGATCCATCGTCTCCGGCGAAAGGAGCGAGAGACCGGTCTGCTCGGCCTCCTCCCGCTCGAGTGGGGTCCAGTAGGCGAGCCGTGCGTCACCCGATCGCGGGACCACGAGGACAGTCTGGCCCAGGCGGGCAGAGCCGACGAAAGGTGCCAGATCGGGGTCACGGGCATTGCCGGCGACGACGACGAGGGCCCGAGCATCGTGCGCCTCGATCAGCGAACGGAGGCGCTCCATGGTGCCCGAATCAGGCGTTCTGCTCGATGAACTTCTCGAAGGCGCTCTTGGGCATGGCACCCATCATGCGGCCCTTCACCTCGCCATTCTTGAACAGGATGAAGGTTGGAATGCTCGAGACCTGGTACTGGGCGGCAAGCTGCTGATTCTCGTCGACATTGAGCTTGGCGACTGTGACTTTCTCGTTCATCTCGTCGGCCAACTCGTCGAGAACCGGGGCGACCATTTTGCACGGACCGCACCAGGCTGCCCAAAAGTCCACGAGAACCGGACGATCGCCGCCCACAGTGTCAGTGAAGTTGCTGTCGTCGAGATTGATGACGTTGTCGCTGGCCATGATGGCACTCCTATTCGTGGCGTCGCGCGCCGGTGCGCGGTTCGGGTTGGTGGAGGCTTCCGAGCTGAGACGAGATTGAGGTGCAGGTTTGGTCAGCCATCCCCCTGCGTTGCTTCCTAGGTTTCCCCTTGGTCCCTCGGTCGGGATCCCTCGTCGTCTCCCTCTTGGTAACGTCGCTGGATCGCGAAAAATTCTCGCGCCGTCTCGACATCGCGGCCGATCTGCGCCGAGAGCTCCATCACGTTGGGAAAGAGCTTCTCTTCACGCAGACGTTTCCAGAACTCGAGCTCGACCGTTTCCCCGTAGACCTCGGCCGAAAAACCGAGGACGTGGCTCTCGACCACGCGCTGGTAGTGCTCGTAAACCGTTGGCCGGGTGCCGACATTGGTCACGCAGTCGAAGGTGGCGGGAAAGGATGGAAAATGCGCCCGCCCGACGTAGACCCCTTGCGCTGGAATGAGATCGTTCTCCGGCTTGAGATTGATCGTCGGCCACCCGAGGCGCATACCCATGCGATCGCCGCGCTGGATCGTCCCACGCAGCGTGTAGGGCCGTCCCAGGAGCTCGCGGGCCAAAGATGCCTTGCCTTCCTCGAGGGCCTGCCGAATCCGCGTCGCCGAAATCGGCTGCCCCGTTTCGAGCAGCTCCTCGACCCCGACGGTTCGAAATCCGAGCTCGCTCCCCATCTGCTCGAGCATGGCGACATCGCCCTGTCGCGCATGACCGAAGGTGAAGCTGCGGCCGACGTAGAGCGCCTGAACCGCCATCCGCTGATGAAGAAACTGCCGCACGAAGGCGTCCGCGGTCATGCGCGCAACATCGGCATTGAAGCGGATCTCGGCCAGTACGTCGACGCCGAGCGCTTCGAGCTGGGCCTCGCGCTGCAGTGGCGCGGTCAGCAGCAGCGGCGCTTCGCTGGGTCGGAGAAAGGAAACGGGGTGCGGCCTGAAGCTGATGACGACGGACTGCGTGCCCGCCTCGCGTGCGTGCGCGACCACCTGCTCGATGACCGCCCGTTGGCCGCGGTGAATGCCGTCGTAGTTGCCGATGGTGGCCACTGCCGAGTACGGCAGATCGGCGCTGTTCATCGCGTCGCGGATGACTTGCATGGCCATGGCTCGTGGACGGGTTCGGCGTTGGCGGCTGGTCGACGGATCACGATTCGGGCGCGGGAGTCACGCCCGGAGTGTCCAAGGGGCCGACGATCCGACCGACGATGTCGTCCGCGTAGGCATCGGTGATTTCGACTTCGGCGAATGTGCCAGCCGGAGCCTGCCCATCATTGATCAGCAGTCGACCGTCGATGTCGGGCGCCATGCCGTGATGGCGTCCTTCGAGCAGATGCTCGGTCTCCCGACACGGCCCTTCGACCAATACGTTCAAGGTCTGGCCCACGAGCTCTTGCCGGCGGGCACGGGCGATCGGCTCCTGGAGGGCCAAGAGGCGCTCGTGTCGGCGACGGGCCTGCCCCTTGGGTACCCGACCCGGCAGCTCGGCCGAGGGTGTTCCCTCCTCTGGGCTGTAGACGAAGGCCCCGAGGTGATCGAACTCGGCACGCTGCACGAAGTCGAGCAGGTGCTCGAAGTGCTCTTCCCGCTCCCCGGGGAAGCCAACGATGAACGTCGTACGCAGAAAGATGTCCGGAACCAGCTCGCGTGCCTGCTCGAGAAGCCGCAAATAGCGCTCCGCCTTGCCGCCGCGTCGCATCGCCGTGAGGATCTCGGGATGGCTGTGCTGGAGCGGCATGTCGAGATACGACGCGAATCGCGGCTCATTGCCCATCAGCCGCAGCAGACCCGCGTCGAGGGTCGTGGGATAGGCGTAGAGAAACCGGATCCAGGGGATGTCCGTTCCCGCGAGCAAGGCCTCGACCAGGCGCTGCATGCCATCACGGCGGTAGCCGAAATCTTCCCCGTAGCGCGTGGTGTCCTGGGCGATCAGGCAGAGCTCTTGGACGCCCTGCTCGGCCAGACCTTGCGCTTCGGTGACCAAGCTCTCGATCGTCCGGCTGCGAAACTGTCCTCGCCACTTGGGGATGGCACAGAAGGTACACGGGTTGTTGCAGCCCTCGGCCACCTTGAGGTACGCATAGCCCCGGGTGGTGACCAGCCGGGGCGCTGTGTGGTCGAAGACCATGTGTGACGGCGACGGCAGGGGCGCCTGAAGCGCGTCTGCTCCACCGATGCTCACCAGGCCGGAGGCAGGAGCCTCAATCGCCGAAGCCGCAGAGCGCAGGTCGTCGAGACCGATGAAGCCGTCGATCTCTGGGATCGACTCGGCCAGCTCCGGTCCGTAGCGGTTGACCATGCAACCAGCCACCAGCACCCGAGACGGGCCGTCGCCCTCGGCCTTGCGGCCGGTCATCTCGAGAATCGCCTCGATCGACTCTTCCTTCGCTTCGTCGATAAAGCCGCAGGTATTGACGATCACCGTGTCGGCATCTGCAGCGTCCACGACCACTTCGTGGCCTTGGCGCGCGATTTCACCGAGCATGATCTCTGAATCGACCAGGTTCTTGGCGCAGCCGAGACTCACCATTCCGACCCGACGCGGGCCGATGGATGGCGCGCTTGTTGGATCTTGGAGTTTGGCCGCCATGGCGCGCGGACTATAGCAGCACCCGGGCCCGATCGATGCCCGATGGGGAACCATCGGCATTCGGGTGGCCTGCACAGGAACACAAATCGTGCGCCGCGACAGCCCGGCGTAGGGCTATCGCTGGTAGCGGTAGCCGCGCTGCGTCTTCTCGAGCTTGGCGGTCTGGGGGTCGATGTGCTGGCTCGTGATCACGATTGCCAGCTGGTCGATCGCCGGATTGCGCTCGAACACCCGTGTAGCGAGCGCGTCCGGGCGCGCCCACATGCCCATGTGCTTGCGGGTGGAAAAGAAATCGAGAAACAGCGGCTGATCGTCCGGGTGCGACTGCATCCGAAGCGGTACCAGCGAACCGTTCTCCTCGGTATAGAAGCCGATACCGATCTTGGGCGCGGGCACGGCGTACATCGCAAAACCGCCGAATTTCCAGGGATTGAGATCGAACCGTTCGACCAAGAGCTTGTGTCCCGGCACCCACAACAGCAAGCCTCCCAGCACCGCAGCCGCCAGTCGGCTCTTCGTGCGCAGCGTCATGGGGAGGTACCTCTCCATTCGTCTTCGTGTTGCAGCCGCATCAGTAGAACTCGAAATCCGGGAAGATATTGCGGATCGCCAACAGCACCAAGAAGAGCACGATCCACATCGGCATGAGCCGCCCGTTCCAGTCCCGGCGCCCGAAGAGCAGGGTCATCTGAATCGCCATGATGCCGAAGAAGATCTCGCGCGGCGCGATCTCCATGCCGACGAAGAAGAGCACGGTCAGCACGAGCCCCAACGGCCGTGTGCGACGCCAAAACAAGGAGACCGGCAGCAGCATCTCGATCACATACGTCGCGTTGGCCAGCGCGGCCAGGGGCCACCAGCTGCTGCGGAATGGTCCCGCGCCTTCGGCAAGTGCGCCGTAGCTGCGCAGACGCTCGAGCTCCGCCACCGGCATCAGCCACTCGAACGGGCGCGCGAACGCGGGGTCCGTCGCGATTCGGTAGGCGAAGAACTCACCTTGAAAGTAGAGGCCGTAAAGAACCTTCTGCACGCCGGCAGCGAACAGCACGATCGCCAACAACCAGCGCAGCCCTTGCAGCGCGACCTGCTGCTCGGCCTCGTCCCGCGGATCGAATAGTGCCAGGAATCCGAAGGCGATGGTGAGCACCGGATAGTGATTCGGCGTGTTGGGGAAAAGTGTGAGGGCGACCGCCGCCATGACCGCAAAGGCGCCCCAGGAGCTCCAACGACGGACCCGCTCCTCGCGCGCCAGCACCATGGCGAGCAGCGCCAGCCCCATCCCGAGCGGCATGGCGACATCGCTAACCGACAGCGCCTGCCGATCGAAGGCACCCGACATGTCGACCACCGCCTCGATGCGGCGGTAGATCGCGTAGATCGTCAGCTCGAAGGTGAGGGCGAGCAGCAGCGCGATCTGCACCGAACGCAGCTGGGCTTCCCGCACCGTGGCGGGCAGGTCATCTCCGGCCCAAGCCAGGACACGTTGGGTCCATCCAGGCCTCTCTTCGGGCGAAGGGCTACGCTCCGAGGAGTGCTCGCCGGGATGCTCAGGCTCCACGGTCGGATCCGATGTGTTCGGCACAGCAGGATTGTACACTCGGGTCCGTCCAAACAACGCGAGCTCACTGGCGTGCGGTGCGCAGCCGCTCTCAACCCTGCTCCCACAGGATCCAACCATGCAACGAACGATCACCTCACTCCTCGCATCGACCCTCCTCGCGAGCCTTGCCCTCACGGGCTGCGCGACCCCCGAATCCTCGTCGCAGGCCGGAGCCACATCGGAAGGGGCCGAAGAGACAATGAAGCAGATTCCAGCGCCGCACGATCCGCACTCGTTCGCCCGTCCACACGAAGTTGCGGTCGACCACCTGAGTCTCGACCTCGACGTCGACTTCGCCGCCAAGCGCCTCGTGGGCCGTGCCAGTCTCACCCTCGAGCACCGTGCGGCGGCCGCCAGCCTGCTGCTCGACACACGTGATCTCGAGATCCGCGCCGTCACCCTGGACGATGCCCCCACCGAGGTCGCGTTCACCCTCGACGAGGCCGTCCCGTATCTCGGGAGCCGCCTCGAGATTCCGATCACCGCCACGACGCGCGTCGTTCACATCGACTACAGCACCAGCCCACAGGCGGCCGCGGTCCAGTGGCTGGCACCCGCCCAGACTTCGGGTGGCACCCATCCCTTTCTGTTCACCCAATCCCAGGCGATTCTCGCGCGAACCTGGGTTCCGTGCCAGGACACGCCGGCCGTGCGGATGACCTATGACGCCACGGTGCGGGTGCCGAGCGAGTTGATGGCGGTGATGAGCGCGGACGGCAATCCGACCGAGCGCAATGCCGAAGGTGTCTACCGATTCGACATGCCGCAACCGATTCCTTCGTACCTGCTGGCCCTCGCAGTCGGCGACCTGGCCTTCGCCGAGATCGGTCCGCGCACCGGCGTCTACGCCGAAGGCCCGATGCTCGAAGCATCCGCCAACGAATTCGCCGATACCGAAAACATGCTCACTGAGGTCGAAGCCCTCTTCGGCCCGTATCGCTGGGGTCGCTATGACCTGCTCGTCTTGCCACCGAGCTTCCCCTTCGGTGGCATGGAGAACCCCCGGCTGACCTTTGCGACGCCCACGATCATCGCTGGTGATCGTTCCCTGGTTGCACTGGTCGCCCACGAGCTGGCGCACTCCTGGTCTGGGAACCTGGTGACCAACGCCACCTGGAACGACTTCTGGCTCAACGAGGGCTTCACGGTCTATCTCGAGCGCCGCATCATGGAAGCCATTCGCGGGCGCGACTACGCCGATATGCTCGCCGTGCTCGGCCGCCAAGATCTCGAGGCCACGGTCGCCGACCTCGGCAGCACCGACGCCGACACCCACCTCTTCCTCGATCTCGATGGACGCGATCCGGACGACGGCATGACCGATATCGCCTACGAGAAGGGCTACTTCTTCCTGCGGTCCATCGAAGAGGCGGTCGGCCGCGAGCGCTTCGACGCTTTCCTGCGGAATTGGTTCGACGACAATGCCTTCTCCTCCACGACCACCGAGCGCTTCCTCGCCTACCTCGACGAAGCGCTGCTGGCTGACGACCCTGCGCTGGCGGAAAAGGTGACGACCGCGTCGTGGGTCTACGGCCCCGGCTTGCCCGATCACGGTACGTCGATTGAGGCGGAGGCTTTCGTCCGTGTCGACGACGCCCTCGGCACCTTCCTCGACGGTGGGCCGCCGAGCGAGCTCGCCACCGATGGTTGGAGCACCCACGAGTGGCTGCACTTCCTGCGCGGCCTGCCGGATGACCTGGGCACCGACCGCATGGCCGCCCTCGACAAGGCCTACAGCCTGACCGCGAGCGGCAACTCCGAGATCCTCCACGCCTGGCTCCACCACGTGATCGCCAGCAACTACGAGCCTGGCTACGATCGGCTCCAGACCTTCCTCGAAGGCGTCGGCCGCCGCAAGTTCCTGAAGCCACTCTACGAGCGCCTCGCCAGCACCGAAGAAGGCAAAGCCAAGGCCCGAGAGATCTACGCCCGCGCCCGTCCCGGCTACCACACCGTATCGAGCGCCACCATCGACGAAATCCTCGACTGGCCACCCGCCGAGTGACTCGACCGGTTCGGGGGCCCGCCAAGGGCCCATCGGCAAAGCCCGTGCTGGCGGCGTGAAGCGGCGCGGGCCCCGGGATGCGGGCTGGCCGGAAGCGTGCGCGATGTAACCCCGCGTGCCGCGGGGCGTAGGTGAGAGTGGAGGTACCCAACATGACCAAGCGGACCGCGGCGTGTGCCGCCCTCACCCTTGCGACCCTGGCAGCCCATGCCGCCACCCCGGCCCAGGCGGACAGCCGGACCATCGACAAGCATTTCCATGAGCGCTTTGAGGTGTCCACGGGCGCACGGCTCGATCTCGACCATGGCGATGGCAATGTGTTCATCTCGCCCTGGAACGAGGACGCCATCGAAGTCGAGGTGCGGTACCTGGCCAAGGTGACGCGAATCGGCGCGGGTGGCAAGACGGACTTCGATGTCGAGTTCGACCAACGCGGAGATACCGTGCGCGTGGTTGGCCACGAGCCGGGAGGTATCAACCTCGGCTACTTCAACATCCGTGAGAGCACCTACGAGTACCGGATTCAGGCGCCGCCGTGGGTCATTCTCGAGCTCCAGGGAGAAGATGGCGATGTCGAGATCGCGGGCTGGCGCAACGACGTTTCGATCAACATCGACGACGGCGACATCCGCCTCGACGACACCCGTGCGACCACCGATATCCGCGCCCAGGATGGTGACATCGATCTCGACTCATTCTTGGGCCGGTTGAAGATCGTCTCCGACGACGGCGACATAAGCATTCGCAATGCCGACGCTGAGCGCATGGCCATCCGTACCGAAGACGGCGACGTCGCGCTCGATCAGTGCAGCGGCGATCTCGAGATCCAGGCTGACGACGGGGACGTCGAGCTCACCCGGATGCGCCCGAGTGGCATCGTCGTCACCACCGCAGACGGCAGCATCAACCTCGAGGTCGAGGGCGCGAGTGGAGATCTCGACCTGGTTGCCAAGACTGACGACGGCGATGTCGGTGTCGTGCTGGCCCGCGGAACCGGGGTCACCTTCGATATTCGAATGGACGACGGTGATGTCGACATCCAGCTTCCCGATGCCGAGATTCTGCGCAAGAAGCACGCGGTATCCGGCTCTGTGGGCAACGGCGCCGGCAGCATTCAGGTCACCACAGGTGACGGCGATGTAACCGTCGCCGCCGAACGGTAGCCGCCCGAATCGCACGACGCGCAGCGCCGCCAGCTCCGGGTCAGCTCGGAGACCGGAAGGCGCTACGCGACCTGCCGACGCCGCAGGGCGACCATGGCGCCGAGGGCCAGGAGCAGGGCGAGGGCGCCGAGGCTGACGGTGCTGAGGGTCGGGATGTCGCTGCGTACGACGCCGCGCAGGACGAACGAGAGGTCCGGATCCGATGCGCCACAGGTGGTGCCTGGCATGAACGATGTACAGCCGGTCATGAAGCCGTCGTTCGGGTTTTCCCAAACGAATTCGGAAAAGGTCTGGACGGACTCCAGGAACCAGAACCACTGCCCGTTCGGCGTCGACGGCAAATTGGCCTGCACGGACAGCCAGGCCATTCCGGGCGGCACGTTGCAGGGGCTCGGCAAGGTGATCGACAGTGCCCCGGCCACCTGCGCGGCCGGAACCACATCGTCGTACATGCACAGCGCAGCGCCCGGTGTGCCACCAGCATCCTCGTAGAACGTCACGTCGACGCTGTCGACCGGACCTGGCGCGCCGGCACCGAGAAAGCCCGGTACATCGACCTCACTGATCGACCAGATCTGGCCGTCGGTCACCAGGAAGTCGTCGGCGCCCAAGCTGTCGAAGGCGTCGTTTCCGCCACCGGCATCCGTGAAGTCCTGCGAGCCGAAGCCGTTGGTCGACTGATTGGCCGTCTGGTCATAGAGCACCGGCATCGTCCCTTCCACGGGCAGCCCGGCCCCGGGCCCGACCGACGACTGCACGGGCTGGGCGACGGCAGGTGTTACGGTCGTGGTCAACAAGACGCTCCACGCCACGAGCGCTCCCAGACTCCCGGCAAAAGACAATGGTCGCATCGATCGGTTACGGCGCATGTTCGCTCTCCGCCATGGACACGCGGCCGCCCATGGTTGCTGATGGTTTCGTTCGGTTGCTCGATCGTATCGCATGTCAGGCACGCTACGACCGTCTTTGTTGGGCAAAACCTTACGAGCACTTTCCAAGCGTCCACACTGTCGTTCGAGCGTTCCGCGAAGACCTGTCGCGTCACGCAGCACACCCACAACGCAGCGTCCATCCACCCGCGGGAACGGTATTCAGAGACGGGACGCGCACCTGTAAAGGGATGCCGCCCACGCGCGCCAGCTCAGCGTCGCGACACCTTCACGCCTTTTGCTTGCGGAGCACCAGAACGACGCCCGCGATCACCAACAATGCCCCGGCCACGATGCGTACCGTTATCGGCTCGTCGAACACGAGCACACCGAGCACCACTGCGATCACCGGCGTACCGTAGGCAACCATGCTCAGCCGGGTCGCGGGCAGGCGTTCGAGCAGCCAAAAGTACAGGGTGAACGTCACCGCGGAACCGATCACCGCCAGGTAGAGCACGGCGGCTACCGGCACGGGCGCGGGATCGATCGGCCGACCGCGCTCGAAAATCGCGGCCAGGGCGCCCATGCCGACGCCGCTCATCGCCATGGGTGCAGCGATCAATGCATAGGGACTCAGGCCCTGAGCGTGGCGCTTGATCAAGACATTGGCCAGGGCGGCAGAAGCCGGCGCCAGCAGCATCACCAAGCACGCACGCTGTACCTCGGGGCCGCCCAAGGTGGCCATGTCTTCCGAAAAGATGACCGCGACACCACAGAAGCCCGCGACCAGACCCGCGACCGCCAGACGGCCGATCTGCTCGTCGGGCAGGATGATCCGCGCGTAGAGCACCACGAACAAGGGAAAGGTCGCGAACAGGACCGAGACCAGCCCGGAAGGCACCCACTGCTCGGCCCAGTAGACAATGCCGTACGAGACACCGAACGTCAGTACGGCCTGCAGCGGCCAGATCCAGCGTAGGCGCCGATCACCCCCAAGTGGCTGACCGAGCGCCCGCGCGAGCAGGGCGACCACGACCGCAGCGAGGAGAAAACGAAGTGACGCACCGACCAGCGGGGGAAAGCCAGACAGGCTGAGACGAACCGCCGCCCAGGTGGTCCCCCAGATCGCCACCAGAAGCGCCATGAGCACCATGACGACAGCCTCCGAAGGCATGCTCGATGGCCCACCACGTGATGACACGCGGGTGCGGGTGTTTTGGACGTGATCAGCCGCGGCTCCAGAGGGAGCGTCGTCAGGAGAAGAAGGCTCCTGGTCGCGATGGGCCGACGTTGTCAGGGGTAGATCTTGTAGAGCATGCGCGGATAGGGGATGGCTTCTCGTAGATGAGACAAGCCACACATCCACGCAACGAAGCGCTCGATCCCCATGCCGAATCCGCTGTGCGGGAAGGTCCCGTACTTGCGGATATCGAGGTACCACTGGAACGCTTCGCGCGGCAGGCCGTGTTCATCGATGCGCGCGGCGAGGAGATCGTGGTCGTGAATGCGCTGGCTACCGCCGACGATCTCGCCGTAGCCCTCGGGCGCGAGAAGATCCAGGCCGAGCGCCAGATCCGGATCCTCGGGATCCGGTTCCATGTAGAAAGCCTTCATCGCCGTGGGGAAACGGCTGACGAAGACAGGCCGATCGAATTGGTCTGCCAGGATCGTCTCGTGCTCGGCGCCGAAGTCGTCGCCGAAGGTGATCTCCTGCCCTTCTCGCTGCAGAATCTCGATCGCCTCGCGGTACGAGATATGGGGGAACTTCGACTCCACCCGCTCGAGCGGCGCCGTGTCGCGCTCGAGGACTTCCAGATCACCGCGACAGCGGTCGAGGACCCGACCGACCAGGCTCACGATGAACTGCTCCGTCAGCCGTACCAGGCCGTCGAACTCGAGGAACGCGACCTCGGGCTCGACCATCCAGAATTCCATGAGATGGCGCCGGGTCTTGGACTTCTCGGCGCGGAACGTCGGCCCCATGCAGTAGACCTTGCCGAGGGCCGCGGCGGCCGGCTCGAGGTAGAGCTGCCCCGACTGGCTGAGGAAGGCGGGATCACCGAAGTAGTCGGTCTGAAACAGCGTCGACGTACCCTCGCAGGCCGTGGGCGTCAGAATCGGCGAGTCGATCAGGGTGAACTCGTTCTCGTAGAAGAAGTCCCGAATCGCCTGGCAGACCTCGCTGCGCACCCGCAGGGCAGCACGCTGGCGGCTCGAGCGCAGCCAGAGGTGCCGGTTCTCCATCAGGAACGCGGTGCCGTGCTCCTTGTTGGTGATCGGGTAGTCGACCGCCAGGTCCCGTACCTTGAAGTCCGTGGCGTGGATCTCGACCCCGCCGGGGGCGCGCTCGTCGGCGCGGGCTACACCGGTCACGCGGACGGCCGACTCATTGGTCGCCCGCTTCATGTCATCCCATGCCTCTTCCGAGACTTCCGAGCGGCTGACGACGCATTGCACCACGCCGCTGCCGTCCCGGATCTGCAAGAAGCCGATCTTGCCGCTGCTGCGCTTGTTCGCCAGCCAGCCGCGAACCGTTACGGTTTCGTCCTGATGATCGAGAAGATGTCGTACCGGGGTCGCCATGGTCGTCCTCCGACGTGAAGCCCTTCGGGCTCGGCAAAGGCCGTCGGCTGGGAGACTGCGGTGGGTGGAGTACCGGACGGAGCCGAAGAAGGGAGCGGCAGTTTATGGACCGGCTGCCATCAGGTCAAGCGCCTCGAGCGCGGCAGCCGCCGCCCCCTGCTCGGCAGTCTTCTTGCTCCGCCCATGGGCAACACCGACCCGCGAGCCCTCGACGCGGCACTCGACCGTGAAGGTCTTGGCGTGATCCGGCCCTTCGGCGGCAACCAGATGGTAGGACGGCAGCGGCTTCCCCGAGGCCTGCAGCCGCTCCTGCAGCACCGTCTTGGCGTCGGTCTCGTCCGCGCTCTGCCGCTCCTCGGCAGCTCGCACGAGCAGCAGGCGAATGGCCCGGTGAGCCGCGTCCATGCCGCCATCGAGGTATACGGCACCGAACAGCGCTTCGACCGCATCGGCGAGGATCGACGCCTTGCCCCGGCCGCCCGAACGCTCCTCGCCGACGCCGAGCCGGAGCAGCGGTCCGACACCGAGCTCTTTGCCATGCCGGGCAAGCACTGGAGCCGAAACGAGAAAGCTCTTGCGCCGCGACAGCTCACCTTCCGGTTGGTCGGGATGCCGCTCGTAGAGCCACTGGCAGGTCACCAGGCCGAGCACTGAATCACCGAGAAACTCGAGTCTCTCGTAGTGCGCCCCTGCCGAGTCGTCGCCCCGCTCGTTCGAGTAGGAGCGGTGGGTGAAGGCCAGGCGCAGCAAGTCACGGTCCTGGAAGGTGTGGCCAAGCGACTGCTCGAGCGCCCGCTCCATGACCTCACGCAGGTCGCTGGCTTCGATTTCTTCGGTCTGGCGTTTGAATTCCATTCCCACTCCGAACAGCGAGGCAAGTTATCGTATCATCGCAATCAATCAATTCGAAGCTACCGCCCCAGGCCCGTTCGCCGTGCGCTACCGGCGCCCGAAACGCCGCTCCAATTCGACGTCCGTCATCTCCAGGACGACCGGCCGCCCGTGTGGACAGGAATACGGCTGCTCGGCGCGAAAGAGGTCGCTCACCAGGGCTTCCATCTCATCCATGGACATTGGACGGTGCATCTTGATCGCGGCCTTGCACGAGGCATCGGCTGCCAGCTCGTCGAGAAGGTGTCGCGCCAACGCTTCGGGCTCACTCGGCGTCAGGCCTTCGGAGGTGGCCAGACGCTCGAGTAACTGCACGCCTTGTTCGATCGAAAGATCTTCCGGCAGTGCATAGACTGCCACGGTACCACCAGAAAGCGCTTGCACCTCGAAGCCGATCGGCGCCAGGTGCGGTGCCAGCTCGTCGAGCTTGAGCGCTTCGGCCGGGCCCATCTCGAGCGTCGCCGGCTCGAGCAGCTTCTGGCTGGCACCGGTCTGCTGCTC
>CALFAM010000039.1 GCA_937948815.1 uncultured bacterium | reverse complement strand
GCGCGGCCGCCAGCCGAGCTCGGCGTCGAACAGCCGGTCGATCCTTCCGGCCTCCTCCGCGGTGGCGACGAAGCGCGTCGGATCGGGAAACGCGAGACGCTCCCCGTAGCGACCGAAGAACCACGACGCCAGCAGCTCGCCGGCCGCTGCGATCAGGACGATGGCGAGGGCCGCAAATGCCCATTGGCGGCGGAATGGCTGGCCGTGGCTTCTCTTCTGCATGCGATGAAGACGCTTGGTCACGGAGACACTGGGACGCAGCGTAACCGCGGATTCGGCCTGCGTGGCACGACGGACGCTTGTCGTGTTGGCCCAGTCGAAAGCTATCAGGAATGGCGCACGCGGCCGTGGGTACGGAACGGGGCTCGCCGCCTTTCGCCCTTCTCATGGCAGGGGCGCAAGTGAGATGATCGAGGCTCACCGTTGCGAATAGCGCCCCCATACGCTCCGTAGGAACAGGAGCGTGCTTTCGGTCGTTGCAGCCAGCGTTGTTGCTGGATCGTCCTCGGACGACCGGGGCGCGAACGACTGTCTCGGTGGACACACTGGAGCTTGATCTCGTTGCGCTTCGACTCTCTCAAAGCCCTCTTCGAACAGGCATTCACCATGCCGACGACCGTCTTCAGCATCTTGCTGGTCCTGGTCGTGCTCTATTGGCTGGTGACGATGCTCACCGGAATGGACTGGGTCGGTGATCTGGCGGACGGCGTTGGTGGGGCGGCGGATGGCGTGCTCGAGGGCGTCGTCGAGAGCGCTGCGGACGGATTGGTCGAGGGCGCTGAGGCCGCCAGTGATGTGGACTTCGAAGCTGGGCGGGGGCCGAGCGAGAGTCGGGGCTGGCTGCGGCTACTCGGGTTGGGTGAGCTTCCTTCGACGCTGATCCTGAGCCTGCTGGTGGTCTTCGGCTGGGTCTTCAGCCTCGGTGGCTCAGCCCTGGCAACCAAGATGGCCTGGCTGACTGCCGGAGGGGTTGGGGCGGTCGTGCTGACGGCCGCGACCGCGCTCGCCCTATCGATCGCGGCGACCATGGTGGCGGTAACACCCCTGCGACGCTTCATGCGCTTTGTTCCGGCGACCGAGCGGCGGCAGTTGGTGGCCAAGCACGCACGGGTCACCACGCTGCGGGTCGATCAGGAGTTCGGACAGGCCGAGGTGGTCAATCTCTCCGGCGCGCCGATCTTGATCCAGGCGCGTTCGCTCGACCCCATCAACACGATCGGTCGTGGCGATGTCGTTCAGATCGTCGGCTACGACCGTGAGCGCGAAGTCTTCTGGGTCGAGGGCCCGGCCATGCTCGATGAGCAGCCGGGGTGATCGAGGCGTGGATCGACAACGGAAATGAGACGAGAGCGAGATGCCGAGGGGGCACGGGGCATCCTGGCTGAGACAACATGAACCCGGATTCGGGCCGGGGCGACGAGACGGACGAGGAGAGGAAATCGATGGCACTGCAAAATTTCTTAGGTTTCGGAATCATCAAAGTCGAGCAGGGTAGTGCCCTGGTCGTCAGTCGCATCGGTTCTGAGCGGGTCGACGTCACCTTTACGGGCCGGGTGGTTTTGCCGGTGGTGCACAAGGCCGAGTTCATGGACATCTCGGTCAAGACGATCGAGATCGATCGGCGTGGCAAGGATGGCTTGATCTGTCGAGACAATATCCGCGCGGATATCAAGGTGACCTTCTTCGTTCGGGTCAACAAGACCAACGAAGATGTGATCAAGGTTGCGCAGGCGATCGGCTGCGACCGCGCCTCCAAGATCGAGATCCTCGAGCAGCTGTTCTCGGCCAAGTTCTCCGAGGCGCTGAAGACCGTCGGAAAACAGCTCGATTTCGTCGACCTTTATACCAAACGCGACGAGTTTCGCGATCGCATCATCGAAGTGATCGGTACGGATCTGAATGGTTACAGCCTCGAGGATGCTGCGATTGACTACCTCGAGCAAACCCCAATCGGCGAGCTCGATCCACAGAATATTCTCGACGCGCAGGGCATTCGGAAGATCACCGAGCTGACCGCGATCGAGCATGTACGCACCAACGACTTCGAGAACAACGAAAAGAAGCTGATCACCAAGCAGAACGTCGAGGCGGCCGAAGCGATTCTCGAGCTCGAGCGTCAGAAGGCGGACGCCGAGGCCAAGCAGCTGCGCGAGATCGAGACCATGAAGGCGCGCGAGCAGGCCGAAACGTCGAAGGTGCAGGCCGAGGAGCGCCTCAAGTCCGAGCAGGCGCGCATCAAGTCGGACGAACAGCTCGGCATTCTCGACGAGAACCGCCAGCGCGAGGTCGAAGTGGCGCTCAAGAATCGCGAGCGCGTGATCGCGGTCGAGAACGAACGAGTGGAGAAGGATCGGGTCCTCGAAGCCATCTCCCGCGAGCGCGAGACCGAGCTGCAACGCATCGCCAAGGACAAAGAGGTCGAGGTCGAAAAGCGTGCGATTGCCGAGGTTGTTCGCGAGCGAATCGCGGTCGAGAAGACGGTGGCTGAGCAAGAAGAGGCGATCAAGCGTCTGCGGGTGGTCGAGGAAGCCGAGCGCCTCAAGGAAGCGGCCGTTGTCACCGCGGCGGGCGAGGCTGAAGAGCTCCTGATCAAAGACATCAAGGCTGCCGAGGCGGCCAAGGAAGCCGCGCAGTTCAAGGGGCAAGAAGAGCTGATCCTCGCGGATGCGCGCCTGCAAGCGTCGGACAAGGAAGCGCAGGCCAAGATCAAGCTGGCCGAAGGTGTGAAAGCGGAGACCGCGGCGCACGGTCTGGCCGAGGTACAGGTCAAGGAAGCCGATGCCGCGGCCACCGAAAAGGTCGGCATGGCCGAGGTACGGGTCAAGGAAGCTGACGCTGCCGCGGTCGAAAAACAAGGCTTGGCAGAAGCCGCAGTCTTGCGTGAGACCGGCGTGGCCGAGGGGCAGGCGATTCAGGCCCGACTTCAGGGTGAGGCGGCCGGTTTGGCCGAGAAGGCGCAGGCGATGCGCGTGCTCGATGAAGAGAGCCGAGACCACGAGGAATACCGGCTGCGCCTCGAGGCGCAGAAGGAAATCGAGCTCGAGGGCATCCGCATGCAGGAGAAGATCGCGCAGCAGCAGGCAAGTGTCATCAGCACCGGCCTCACCCAGGCCAATATCGACATCGTGGGTGGTGAGAGCATGTTCGTCGATCGGTTGGTCAACGCGATCGGCATGGGCAAGGCGACCGACGCATTCGTCGACAAGAGCGGTACCATTCAGACGGCGTTCGGCGACTACCTGGGCGGCGATCGCAGCCTGTCCAAAGATCTCAAGGACGTGCTCAGCCGGCCGGCACTCGGATCTGGCGATATCGCGAACCTGACGGTGGCGGGGCTGCTCGCCAAACTGGCGGCGGCCGGCGGCAGCGAAGAGGTGACCAGCAAGCTGACCTCCTTGCTCGAGCACGCCAAGCAGCTCGGAATTGCCGATGCGCCGCTGGCCGGTCCCAAGGCCTAAGCCGTTTCTGAGCCATCTCCATGAGCACGGAACCGGAATCAGCCGACCCGCAGGGGCACGAAACGAGCACGCCGTCTGAAGGAACGGCAGCGCCCGCAGCGGTCGATCAGGGCACCTATGAGCTGCTGCGCGATCGCTTGCTCGTCCATGCGCGCAGCCTGCGCGAACGCGCCGAGGCGCTCAATGCCAAACGTCTCGAAATCTTCGGGGCGACCGAGCTTCGCCTGGCCTCGAGCGAGCGCATCCGTACCGAGAACAACTGCGTCTCGCGCGACATTTTGGCGGTCGGTGACCGACTGCTCTTCGGCTACAACGTCTTCCTCGGCTTGCGTACGGAGACCAAGGTCGAAGACGTCCTCACGCTGCATCGTTTTCGGGTCGAGGGTGCCGAAAGTGATGGCAGTGAAGACGGCGAGGGTACGCGTCGGTTCACCTTCGAGCCACTGGCGGCCGATGATCCGGACAACTTTCTCGCCGATCCCGTCTTCGTCCGTGACTTCAGCGAGACCTATCGCTACTACAAGGACACCCGGCTGCAGTTGCTCCGCATGGTCGGGGGCAAGATACTCGCCGTGTTCCAGACCGGCGCGTCCGCCACGGATGTCAAGGTTTTTCGGTGGGCGATCGATTCCGACCACCGGGTCTCCTACATCGACAACCGGGGGGAGCGGGATCATGTTTTCCCGGCTTCTCACGATTTCGAATGGACGGTAACTGACCGCGACGACTACGTGCTCGGCCGGCATCCCCACGTTTCGATTCTCGATCAGGTTTTTGTCGAAACCGTGGGCGGCGATCTGACGGTCAAGGTCGAAGACAATACCGAGGACGGACACGGCATCTACCGCGAGCCGGTGGACGAAGCCCATCAGACCCTCGCGGATGCCGAGGTGCACTATGCCAAGCTCGGCGGCTTGATCTTGCTCAAGGTCCGGCCCTACAACGAGAAGGTATGGCGCTACCTGGTCTTCAACACGCGCAACCAGCAGGTCGATCGAATCGACGCCATCGGCCGATCCTGCGTGCAGCTCCCCGAAGACCATGGCCTGATCTTTCCCGGTGGGTACTACCTGCAGGACGGGTCGACCAAGACCTTCGATCTCGACACCCGTGCCATGGAGCTCAAGCGCGTCGTGCGCTCGCCCAATGGTGAGGATGTCCTCTACATTTTCCACCAGCGAGACGAAGGGCGCTACGTGCTGCTGCCCTACAATCTGATCCGCAAGCAGGTTCAGCGCCCCATCCAATGCCATGGCTTTGGTCGTTTCGACGACGGCTGGATGGTCGTTTTTCGCGCTGATTCGAGCGAGCCGACGCGGGTCCACGCCATGCAGGTCATGGAAACGCCCTTCGTTTCCGAGGAGCATGCCGCGCGGATCCCGGCGGGCGATTCCTTCCTCGAGACGATCGGCAATGCCGACCTGGTGCGTGGCATCTCGGACGCGCTGTCGTTGGTCCGCGCGGCGGACAGTCCGACGCCGACCGCCCAGGGCTACGAAGAGCTGACCCGGGCGGCGATCCGCACACTCGATGCCTATCCGTGGCTCGGCCACGAAGACGTGCTCGATCTGGCGACCCCCACCGCGGGTGTGCGGGAGACCGCCGAGCAGGTGATTGGCGCGTTTGCCAAGGTCGAAGCCCAGCGTCGGCGCGCACGGACCGCGGTCGACGAAGCTGCCAACGAGATCGGTTCGTTGATCCGTGGGGCGACCCCCGATACCTGGAAACGTGTCGACGACTATGTCGCCGCGCTCGCCGCGCTGCGCCAGGAGCGGGGGCGTTTGGTGACCCTCGGCGAGATGCGCTACGCCGACACCACGCGGCTCGAGTCGCTCCGGGTCGACGTCGAGGATGCGTTCACCACGATCTCCGGCCATACGGTGGAGTTTCTGCTCGGCGACGAAGCGCTCGCGCACTATCGAACGACCATCGACGAACAGGCGGCCGCCGCGCCGGCGGTGGCGAAGCTCACCGAGCTCGTGCCCATTCGCGAATCGATCGACAGCGTGGGGGACGCCCTCGAGCTGCTGACCGAAGTGGTCGGTGGTTTGGCGATCGACGATGCCACGGTACGCACGCGCATCCTCGAACGGATCTCCGAGATCTTCGCCCAGCTCAACCGTGCACGGGCACTGGTCGAAGGACGGCGCAAGGCTCTGGCCTCGGAGGAGGGCTCGGCTGAGTTCGCGGCCCAGTTCCAGCTTTTCGATCAGCAAGTTTCGGGTGCCATTGGCCTTGCCGACACCCCCGAGGCATGCGATGAGGCGCTGGCCAAGCTGATGGTGCAGCTCGAAGATCTCGAAGCGCGATTCGGCGAGCTCGACGACGCATTCCTCGATCAGCTCACGACCAAACGCGAGGATGTCTACGAAGCGCTGAGCAGCAAGAAGCAGGCGCTTCAGGACGCCCGACAGCGCAAGGCGGATCGGCTGTGGTCCGCGGCGGACCGGATCTTCGAAGGGATCGGGCGGCGAACGGCCTCGCTCAATGACGAAGACGCGCTCAACGCCTACTTCGCGGGTGACGCCATGGTCGCCAAGCTGCGCGAGATCGGTGAGCAACTTCGTGATCTCGGCGACGCCGTGCGTTCGGACGAGCTCGCCTCACGGTTGAAGGCAGCCCGTCAAGATGCCGGTCGTACCTTGCGTGATCGCCGCGATCTGTACGAAGACGGCGCCGAAGTCGTGCGCCTGGGCCGTCACCGCTTCAGCGTCAACCAGCAGCCGCTCGCGCTCACCATGGTGCCGCGGCGCCAAAGTAGCCCGGGGGGCGGCGAGCGGGCTGAGATGGCCTTCCACCTGACCGGCACCGACTACTACACGCCGGTCGACGATCCGGACTGGGGCGCGACCCGGGACTTCTGGAATCAGCTCCTGGTGTCCGAGACGGCCGAGGTCTACCGGGGTGAGTTCCTGGCCTACAGCCTGTTCTCGGATGCCGAGCGCGGCGTCGGCAGGCACGATCTGGCGACGCTCCTGGCCACGCACGCAGGCTCGTCGCAAGACAGCGCCGCCGGCGCTGGGCAGAGCCTCGAGGAGATCGTGCGTGGCTATGCGTCTGACCGCTACGACGAAGGATACGAGCGTGGCGTGCATGACCACGATGCCGCGCACATTCTGGGCGCGCTCGTCCAGCTCTACGCACGCGCAGGTCTTCTGCGCTTCCCGCCGCGCGCGCGCGCTGTGGCCTACCTGTTCTGGGCTCACCTGCTGAGCGCAGCTCCTGCTGCCGCGGGCCAGGAGGATGCGCACCGTGACCGCGGACTCCGTGATCGTTGGCGGCGGCGCGCCCAGAGCCTCGATCGATTGCGCGCGGCGTTTACGCACAGTCCGGCGATCGATGCGTTGACCGACGAGCTGGCGACCGCGCTGGGCACCTTCGCCCAGCGCGAGGGACTGGTGCTGCGTCCCGACGAGCTGCGCGGCGCTGGCCGCTATCTCTTCGAAGAGCTGGCTGCTGAGGGCGCGTGCTTCGTGCTCAGCGCCGAAGCCGTGTCCCTGCGCGATGCACTGCTGGCGTACCTCGACCGTTCGGGAAGCCGGAAGACCCTGCTGGCCGACCTCGACGCTCTAGATGGCGCAGGCGGTGATGAACGCGATGGCGCCGGTGATGTTGCTCGGCAGCAAGGACGGATCGGGCAGCGGTTCGCGCTCGCCACGGCATGGCTTGAGGCGTTCGTCGACCGCGATGTCGCACCGACGGGCGGCGAAGGTGCCGCGGCGGGTACGGCTGGCGAATCCGCCGCCGAGCGCTGGCGACCCGCGATCTGGGAAGCCGCGGCCCTGGTGATCACCGAAGGGCAACCAGGAGCACCGGCGCGCGCCGACGCGGCACCCTTGGGCGTGGCTCAGGTCGATCACCTGCTAGGTCAGCACGGACGCATTCGCGAGCGCGCCCTCGAGCTGCGCCTCGATGCCTTTCTCGAGCGGCTGGGAGCGTTCCGTGAGGAGCGGGTGCCTGCCTTCCGAGCCTTCCAGGCCCGGCGTCACACCCTGCTCGAGAAGGAAAACGCGCGCCTGCGACTCGGCGAGTTCACGCCTCGCGTGATGAGTGCCTTTGTCCGCAATCGTCTGATCGACGAGGTCTACCTGCCCTTGATCGGCGACAACCTGGCCAAGCAGCTCGGTGCGCTCGGCGACAGCAAGCGTACCGATCAGATGGGTCTGCTCTTGCTCATCTCGCCACCGGGTTACGGCAAGACCACGCTCATGGAGTACGTGGCCAGCCGTCTCGGCATGACCTTCGTCAAGATCAACGGCCCGGCGCTCGGGCACGCCGTGACCTCGGTGGATCCGGCGGAAGCGCCCAACGCGACCGCGCGCCAAGAAGTCGAGAAGATCAGCTTCGGTCTCGAAATGGGCAACAACGTGCTGCTCTACCTCGACGACATTCAGCATACGAATCCGGAGCTGTTGCAGAAGTTCATTGCCCTCTGCGACGCCCAGCGTCGGATGGAAGGCGTGTGGCGGGGCGAGACCCGGACCTACGATCTGCGGGGCAAGCGATTTGCTGTTGTGATGGCGGGCAACCCCTACACCGAGTCGGGTGAGACTTTCCGCATTCCCGATATGTTGGCCAACCGAGCGGATACGTACAACCTCGGCGACATTCTGTCGGGCAAAGACGATCTGTTCGCGCTTTCCTATCTCGAGAACAGTCTGACCTCGAGCAGTGCCTTGGCGCCATTGGCGGCGCGTGACCCGGAAGATGTCCGGCTCTTGGTCAAGAAGGCGCGCGGCGAGACCATTGCCAACGACTCGCTGAAGTATCCCTACGATGGGGCCGAGCTCGAAGACATCCTGGCCGTCCTGCGGCGGTTGCTGCGCGTGCAACAAGTTTTGTTGGCGGTCAATCGCACCTACATCTCCTCTGCCTCGCAGGCAGACGCCTATCGCACTGAGCCGCCGTTCCTGTTGCAGGGTAGCTACCGCAACATGAACAAGCTGACCGAGCGAATCGTGCCAGAGATGAACGACAGCGAGCTCGAAGCCTTGCTGGACGATCACTACCAGGGTGAGGCACAAGCTCTGACCACGGGTGCCGAAGCCAACTTGCTGAAGCTCCGCGAGCTGCGGGGTGTCTTGTCGGATAAGGAGGCCGAGCGTTGGGACGCGATCAAGCGGGCCTACGTGCGGCAGCAGTCCGCGGGTGGTGACGAGGAAGATCCCACCGTGCGAGTGATTCGCCAGCTCGGCATGGTGGGCGAACGACTCGAAGGGATCGATCGTACCCTTGACGGCGCGGCCGAAGCCGCACTCGCGGCATCCCAAGCACGTGCTGCTGCAGAGGCTGAGCGCATGGTGGCATGGGTAGCGCAACAGCAAGCGGCCGGTGCGGCCGACACGCCAGACGCGGAGGCGGCCAGCGGAGCGGATCTGGCGGCGACCATTCAAGGAGTCGTCAGCCCGATTGTCGACCGTTTGGGTGAAGCGGTGCGCGCGCTCGCCCAAAGTACGGTGGCAGTGTCTTCGGTATCGGCAGCCCACGAAGCGGCCACGCCGGCCACTGGCGGTGCGGAGGCGAGCAGCCGGGCCGATGACGAGCACCTGACCGCGCTGCGTGCGCAGACTCAGCAGCTCACCAATCGCCTCGATTCCGTGCTCGAGCGCATGGGCGACGTGCTCACGACGGTAGCCCAGCAGGCCGCTGTTCGGCAGGTGACGTCTCAGCAGGCTGCTGAACCGCAACCCGTGGCGTACGATGCAGCTGCGGAGCCCACGCGCCGCACGCGGATCTCGGGTAAATCGAGCAATCTGTCCCCCACCCGCTTGCCGACCACCAGCTCCCACGCGCCTGCCGGAGATTTCGCGCCCTATCTCGACCGCCTGGACCAGACCCTGGCGGCGCTGGCAGAGCGACCGGCTGGCGGCGTCGAAGTCGTGCAGCGGCTCGGCCCTGGAGTCGTCGACCTCCTCGGTCGGCTCGGCAAGCAGGTCGAAGACGGCCTGCTACCGCTGGTTCAGAGTCTCAGTCGCCGTCTCGATACCCTCGAGCTGGAGAACGACCGCGGCACCAGCGACCTGCTCGACCGCAGCCTCAAACGCCTCGACGAGCTCCGCGATCTGGTTGGCGCGCTGCAGAAGATCGACACGGCGCGAGGAGTCTGACCAGCCATTCCGCTTGCGTTATTGCGTCATGGTTTGCCCTTGTCGAGGAAGCCACGAAGCAGCCTGACGTGTTCGGGGTCCCGGCTGCGCCCCGCCTATTCCTTCATCGCGATCAGATCGGGATCCGAAGTTGCCCCATGCGGCGACGAAGGGCGCGCTCGGAGACTTCGAAGGCGTCGGCCATGCGGGCAATGCTGCCGGCATGTGCTTGCTGAGACGCTTCGATCTGCTCTCGGCTGAGGTCCGAGGCCTTTTGCACCCGCCGACTGCGTGCGATCAGGTGGTAGAGGGATGTGCGGGCGATGCCGAGCTGATCGGCCGTGTCTTGCAGACGCCAGCGGTTGGCGCGCAGGCAACGGATCAGCTCGTCCTCGTGGATTTCGACCGGTTTGCGTGGCCCGGCCTTGGGTGCCGCGCTGGCCGGTCGTTGTGTCGTCACAGCCTCTGTGGTGCGCTGAATTGCGGGGAGCGCGCCTGGCGACGCTTGACCAATCAGGGTGTCCATGGACGCCGGCATGCGCACGCGATCGACCCCGCGGTTGGCGATCACCAGTTGGCGGGTCACGTTCGCGAGCTGGCGTACATTGCCGGGCCAATCGTGGGCGGCCAGGCGGGCGACAAGGGCGGCGGGAATCCAGGGCCCATCGTTGCGCTGTGCCCCGTCACGCAGTGCCAGGCGGTCCGACGCGTCGATCGCGCTGAGCTCACGGCGCAAGAACGCGACGAACAGGCGCCCGAAGTCCTCACGGCGGTGTCGCAGTGGTGGCAGGCGCAGGGTGAAGCCCGCCAGACGGTAAAGGAGCGGAGAGCGAAATCCTTGCTCGCGCGCCGCTGCCTCGAGATCGCGGTCGGTCGCCGAGATCACGCGGACGTCGACCTTTTGTGGTTGCTCGGTGCCGACGGGCTGAATCTCGCGGGTCTCGAGGGCGCGCAGAAGCAAGGTTTGAATCTCGGTAGGTGCTTCGCCAATTTCGTCCAAGAAGAGCGTGCCGCCCTCGGCGTTCTGAAAGTGGCCGCGCCGTGCCCGCTGGGCACCCGTGTAGGCGCCCTTGGCAGCGCCGAAGAGCTCTGCGGCCGCGAGGGGCGCTGGGATCGCTGCCATGTTGACGGCGACGAAAGGGCCGGATCGCCGCGGGCTGGCGTCGTGGATCGCGCGCGCCACGATCTCCTTGCCGGTACCGGTCTCACCGCGCAGCAGCACGGGCACGAGAAGGTCCGCGACCTGTTTGATCTCCCGGCGCGCCTGGGCCATCGGTAGGCTCTCGCCAATGAGGCCCTGGACGGCCGGTGCCGTGCTGCTCAGCGGATCGAGCAGGTGGAGGAACAGGACGATGCGCCCACCCAGTAGCAAGACAACGCCGCGTTCGATGTCGGCGGCGCTGCAGGTCGCCCGGTCGGGTATCGGCTGGCCTTCGACGACCAACGTCGTGCGCGATCCAACCGTCGACACTGCGATCGATCCAGCGCTCTCCCCAGGCATCAGACGGATCGGCTGACGACTGATCGATGCATCGTCCAGCCCGCGTTGGTGGTGGTCACCGGGGCGTGCAAATCCAGGTTCGTGGCGCGAGAGCGCGCGGGTGGCACCTGTGGCGAGGTCCGTGAGTAGCGCGCGCTCACCAACCCGATCGAGATTCGGATGGTAGAGCACGGTCAACCCGGGAACCCGAATCTCGACGACGCCGGAGAGCTCTTCGGCCTGTCGTGTCTCGGTTTCGTCGATCGAGTGGTCGTAGGTGGACAAAGTCGACGTTTCGTGGCCGTAGTCGGTCGTTGATCGAACACGCAGCGCGTGAAGTGCGGGCGATTGGGGCAGGTATCGCCTGGCACTCACTTTGCTCTATCGGTCGGTACCCACACCCGAGCACGGGTGCACAACTTACGACCTGAGGAGAACGTGTGATGTCAGGAACCAAGTATACGTTGAACTTTGTCAACAACTCGTCTCTGACCGGGGACGCATGCGTCTACCAGCAAGATCCCGACATCAACGATCCGAACGTGATGTCCCTCGCCTGGTTCTGCAAGCCGGCGACGCCCACCACGACCGTCCGGTTCGAATGGACCATCGACTACAGCTTCGTGTGGTCGGAGACCGGTAAGCTGCAACCCGGTGTGATGTTCACTGCATCGCAGGACTGGCCGGCGGACTTGACCTCGAGCAACCAGGTCCAGTTCACCAAGGTCGGAGGTGCCTATACGTTCCAGAATCAGCAGCAAGGGCCCCAGCCGGGTACGCTCTACGTCAACCAGGACGGCACGATTACCCCCAACCAGGCATCGGTGGGAATCGGCATGTCCGGATCCGGCACCTTCGCGGTCCAGTCGCAACCCAACATCACGGCCATGTTCACACCGCATCCGCAGTACTGGATCACCTTCGGCGACTTCTCCCAAGGCGAGGTGCTGGACATCACGCAGATCACCAGCGACGCGAACATCGATTTCGGCGTGAACAACTATTCAATGACGGCGATTCTGAACGCCGACAACACCTGGACTGTCGAGCAGACCTCGGCGACGAATGCGGCGCTTCTCGAAGCTCGGAAAAAGAATCCGAATGCGCTTTGGGGACGAGTTGCCTAGTTGTCGGAATGCGTAACCTGTGAGCGGGCCAGCGGCGGATGTTCGGCCGTCGCTGGCCTTTCGAAAGCGCCTGCGCTTTCCCTCGTTAAGGCCATGGAGGCGACCGATGACCAATGCCGGTGGGACGACGTTTACGCTGGTTTGCCAGAACAACTCGAGCCAGAGTGGGGACTTCTGTGTCTTCCAACAAGATCCGAGCTTGGGTGTGACAAATGCACAAAGTGTTGCCTGGCTGGTCGAGCCGGCGCATCCGACGACCCGGGTGACCTTTTGCTGGCAGGCCAGCTATGACTTTGCCTGGTCCAAGACTGGAAAGCTTGCGGAGGGGGTCGTTGCCGCCTCGGCGCAGGTCTGGCCGGCAGACCTCGAAACGAGCAACCAGGTGACCTTGACCTACGTCGGCGGCGCTTTCACGTTCGAGAACCAGGTCGCGGGCAGCGCTGCGGGCAACCTCTACCTGATGCAGAACGGGACGATTCCTGCCGATACGGCAGCCGCAGGAATCGGCATGGGTGGAGCTGCGACCTTCCTCGCGCAGGCGGAGCCCAACATCTCGATGATCTTTACCCCGAGTCCGCACATCTGGCTTGCCTTTGGCGACTACACGACCGGCGAAGTGCTCGGCAGTGAGGTGCTGGGCCACGCGGTCGAGATCCCCTACGCGCCCAACGTCTATTCGATGGCAGCGATCCTGAACGCCGACAATACCTGGACCGTCGACACGACCCTGGCGCTCAACAAAGCGTTTCTCTTGGCGCAAGCAGAAGACTCGGCGGCTCGCTGGGGCGCGGAGGCGCGCTCTTGACCCTTGTTGATCATTCTCGGAAAGGAAGTGCGATGAGCAATCTACCCATTGGGACGGTATGCGCCTTTGCTGGCCAGGTGAGCCCGATCACGGGCGATATGAATCAGGTGTGGATGTCGAGTGCTTGCGGAGCCAGTGATCCCCAAGACGGAAAGGAAGATCCGAACGCGCCGGTCAACGCTCTCGAAGCCCAGGGCTGGATGCTCTGCGACGGCCGTGTTCTCGGAATCGCCGACTACCCGGAGCTCTACGCGGTGCTCGGCAGTCTCTACGGACAAGGAAACGCGGCCAATGGCGCGGCCGGGTTCGTCATTCCGGACTACCGTGGCCTCTTTCTGCGCGGCAACGACGCGGGCGCCGGTATGGACCCCGATACAGGAGACCGGCTCAGTCCCACGGGTGAAGGCAAGTCCAATGTCGTCGGGTCGCTTCAATGTAGTGCCCTGCAAGATCACGCCCACAGCTACAACGCACTCGCAACCTCGACGGTCTCGGATTCCGGTCAGGCTGCCGCATTGACCACGACGAGCGTGGCGACGAGCTCACCGAATACCCCAGCACTGGTCTCGTCTGAAACCCGTGCCAAGAACATCACCGTCAACTACGTGATCAAGTACCGCTAGCGACCCGTTTGATGAGAACCTTTCAGCTCTCGCCGAGAGCTTCGTCGCGCTGCCTCGTTTTGGGGGCCACCTGAAACGGACCGGCCTTACCAGGAGATCTGTCATGCCACAATTCAATCTCGAGTTTGCTTTCGACTGGAACAGTCGCTCCTTGATTCGTTTGACGCCTTTTGCCCAGCTTCAGCTCTGCCTCACGGAGTCCACGAGTGAGAGTCAACGAAAGATGGCAAGCTTCTTCGGTCAAATGAAGGTCGGCGACCAGCTCCGGGTTGCCATTGTCGACATGACGGGCCAAGAGGGGCCCAGTCTCGAGCTCATCAGCAGTTTGGTTGTCTTTTCACGGGCCGATCGGTCAGGACTTGCTGCGGCAAGCTCACGGGCGGATCCGTCGGGAGCTGCTGCCGCGAGCCCTCTCGCGTCGCGCTATCTTTCTTCAGCAGCCCTCGAGCTCGCGGCAACACGCACGGTCGAGAACAATCGGGCCTACAACGTTCTGCGTGCGCCAACGTGGTCGCTTGGTGTGCAACCGATCGTCCATTCAGGAATGTTCAAGTTTTCGGCGTCGGTGATCGTCTTCGATCCCGTCGCCAATGAGCTACGCTCGTACTCGGTCGACCCGGAGATGGAGGTCGGCTCGGGGAATTCGACACAGGCCGAGGAGGCCTGACGGCACGATGATGTCTCGTCTCAGTGTATCCCGTCTCACGGCTTCCCACCGGCAGGCGCTGGCTCTGCTCGACGGACCATCAACTGGTGGAAGCGCGGGTCCTTGCGGAGGTCGAGGAGCTCTGGATCGCGGCGTACCTCGGCGAGTGCGAAGCCGGCGTGGAGGGCACGCTCCAGACTGGTGAGCGCCTCGGCGCGTTGACCGCAGATTTCGTGGGTGACCGCTACGCGGTAGTGGCTATAGGCATCGGCGGCACCGGCATCTTCGATCCGATCCAACTCGTCTCGCGCAAGGCCGTAATGGCCGAGTTTGCCGAGCATCTGCGCCTTCCGGCTCCACAGGCTGACGTCGGTAGGCTTGCTGTCGATTTGCTCGGACAGAAGCTGCAACGCTCGCTGATACGCGGTCCGGGCATCGGCGTCTCGATCGGGCATCCGGCGGTAGGCGTCCGCGAGGTTGCTCCAGTGAAGGTATTTGTTGGCACCGTTCTCAAGCGCGCGCTCGAAAGCCTGGGCGGCCTTCTCGTACAGCCCTTGGCTGAAGAAGATCGTACCTTGACTGGAGTAGAGTGTGGCGCTCGGCTGAATCTTGAGGGCTTGCTGAATCGCTTCCGTGGCTTCCGCGTGGCGCCCCTCCAGGAAGTAGGTCGAGGCGAGATTTCGGTAGCCGAAGATGCTGTCCGGTGCGACCTCGATACTCTTCTCGAATGATCGTGCGGCTTCTGCATAGCGTCCGGTATTGAACAGTAGCGAGCCCAAGTCGTCGTGAAAGATCCGATTGTCTGGTTCGAGCTCAATCGCCTTTCGAAACGCTTCTTCGGCTTGGGCGAAGTCGCTCCGTGACGCATTGAGCTCGCCGAGGCCGCGGTAGGCGTCGGCATGAGAGGGTTCGAGTGCCAGCGCCTCGTGAAAGTCGTCTTCCGCCGCCTCGGCTCGTCCCTGATAGAGCGAAACGAGGCCGCGGCTGACGCGGGCGTCCGCGAGGTAAGGATCGAGCTGAACCCCCTGTTCCGCTGCTGCTCTAGCTTGTTCGAGAAGGACAGGCTCGAGATTCCCGAAGAGGTAGCGTCGCCAGTCGGTGCGCGCGAGGCCAGCGTAGGCTGCTGCGGAATCAGCCTGCTGGGCGAGCATGCGCTGGAACGCGTGACGTGCCCGCTCGAGGTTCCCGGGTCGGTCGAAGCGGCGGAGAAGGGCCATACCCTGGTCGTAGAGCTCGGGCACCGTGGGCGGGGGCTCGCCAGAGCGACCTTGAATCGGTGAACCATCGGGCGACAACAGCCCGGATGACGTTGGCCCGTTCGAGGTCGGTGTCTTCGAGGTAGGCCCGTCTGGCCCAATATTGTCCCGGCGAGAGAGGAGGAGGGTCGAGACGAGGCCGGTGCTGGCCAGTATCGTGATCGCGACGATCACCGAAGCCTTCCTCGGCGCGCTCCCGCGCTGTTTCCGCAATGGGCCGGGCCGCTCGAGGGTTTCGGCGTCGGCTGTGGTTGCTGGTGCCGTAGCCGGTGCTGCGATCGGGCTCACGGGTTCTGGACGCGAGCCGTCGAGCGCAATGTGCTCGAGCGTCGTAGCGACCGCTCTCGCGTTTGGGGGCCGCAGCTCGGGCGCCTTTTCCAGCAGACGAGCGAGTAGCTGAGCGAAGGCGCGAGGGAGCTCGGGATTGAGTTGGTCCGCAGGGCGTGGCTGATGGGTGTTGATCCGCGCCAGGGTGTCGAGCAGGTTGTCGCCGCGAAACGGGGCAACGCCGGTCGTCATCTCATAGAGCAACGATCCGAGAGAGAAGAGGTCTGACTGTGCGCCGACGTCGAGGCCGCGAGCTTGCTCTGGCGACATGGCGTGGCTGGTACCAAGCACCTGACCGCGGACGGAGATCGAAGGGTCGTTCTGACCTTTGACGATCGTCTTGGCTAGCCCAAAGTCGAGGATCTTGACCTGGCCATTGGGCGTGACCATGACGTTCTCGGCCTTGAGATCGCGATGGACGATGCCCTTGCTGTGCGCCTCGGCGAGGCCGTCGGCGATCTGCCGGCCGGTGGAAAGGGCCTCGGCGAAGTCGAGGGCACCCGTCCGAAGGCGATGGGCCAGCGTCGTTCCTTCGACCAACTCCAGGACGATCCAATCGCCATCATCGCCCTCGATCAGCTCGAAGATCTGCACAATCGCAGAATGGTTGAGGCGGGCGGCGGCGCGTGCCTCCCGGTGCAAGCGTGCCTGTGCATTGGCAGCATCGCCCGAATCTGGTCGAACGTGCTTGATCGCAACGTGACGGTCGAGTTTTCGATCGTACGCGCGGTAGACCTCACCCATGCCTCCCCGGCCGATCCGTGCTTCGAGTCGGTAGGAGCCAATCGCTCTCGGCAAGTCAGTGTCCATGTTGCTCGCACCGATGATAGCCGGGTGGCACGACCTGCGCGCGTGCTTCTCGCGCCTGCTTCCGTCAGGCGGAGGGTGGGCGAGCGCGGTGGCTGCGGCGATAGGCGCCGGGGCCTTGGCCGGAAAAGACCTTGAACTTGCGACTGAAGGCGGCCTCGGACTGATAGCCCACACGGTCGGCGACCACGCCGACACTCTCGCCCTGGCGCAGCAGCGTGCAAGCTTCCCGCATGCGCTGTTGGGTGAGGTAGTTCATGGGTGTCATGCCGATTAGCTTGGAGAATTGCACCGTGAACGCGGTGCGGGACATCGCGGCTTCGTGTGCCAGCTCTTCGAGCGTCCAGGCGCGCTCTTGCTGGGTGTGCATGGCGCGAAGGGCGTTGCTGATCTGCGGGTGCGTGATGCCGGCAAGCACGGGCACGGGCTCGGGAGCGGTTTCGGCGTAGTGGCGGAGGACTTGGACGAAGAGCACCTCCGAGAGCCGACGGGCGATGACGCCGCTGCCAGGACGGGCGGCATTGGTCTCCTCCCCGATGAAGCGCATCATCTGGTCGATCCAGCGAAAGTCATAGGTCGGCGTCGCCTTGACGTGAACGATCGGCGGCAGGGAATCGAGCAGCGGATGCGTCACGTCCTTGTCGAAGTCGAAGTGGCCACAGACCAGGCGGCAGGCGTCGCCCTCGCCTCCCCACTCGAAATTGCCCTGGCCGCGGTAGCCCGCCTCTGACAGCGCAGCATCGAGATCGACGGCCGGCGTCTCGAGGTCGTCTTGCAGTACGTGCTCACGGCCGTGGGGAACGAGCGCGAGATCGCCGCGGCTCAGCCACGCGTGGGAGCCCCCAGCAGAAAGGAAGCAGCCGCCATCGACGGCGACATGAAAGCGACAGACGTTGGTGTTGGCAGGCACCATCAACCCCCAGGACGCTCGAAAGTCGGTCGGGAAGTAGAGGCTGCCGCGCATGGCGACGCTGTCGAGGATGTGGCTGAGAACGTCCATGTTCGAAGGCTACTACAGCGTTCCGAAACGGACACCCGTTCTGAACGCATGAGCAGAAAAGGCGGCCGAGCGAGCATTTGCAGTACGGCGTGGCGAGCGAATACTGCGTGTCGTCGTGGGCGGGCGAGAGAGCAATGCCGCCCGCCGCCCCTGCGAATCGAGTCCATAGGAGTCTTCCCATGACAGATCGAGGTTCTCTGGTGGTTCCGGTCGCGCGGTTCATCGCTGGTGCGTTTGCGCTGACCGCTGTTGCCGCCTACCTTCCCAATCCACTGATCGGTGAAGACGCGCTCTTCGTCACCAACGGCGCGCACAACGCCGTCCACCTGGCGACGGCCGTGGTCTTCGCGGTCGTCGCGCAGCTCGGGTCGAACGCTTCGCGCATGCTCATGCGTGGCTTCGGCATCGTCTACTTCTTGATCGGCGTTCTCGGCCTGGTTCTGCTCGGAGGGGCGACCAGCACGATGCTGCTGGGTGTGGTGCACATCAACCAGCTCGACAACTTCTTGCACCTCGCCCTGGGCGCGTCGATCGCTGCCGCAGGATTCCTGCTTCCAGACAGCCTACCCTCGCAAGCTTGATCGCACCGTGCGTACTGGTTGGCCAGTGGATTCTGAACGATCGAGCGGGTTTTTCAGGCCATCGAGCATTCAGCGTTCGCGCTGTGGCGCGCATACTTCAAACGTAGTCGATTGATGACCAAACGCGGGGTCCGCCCCGCTCAATAAGAGGAAAGAGACATGACACAGTTTGCCAAATCACTCAGCAAGACCGTTCTGCTTGCGATGCTGCTGGCTACCGTTTCTGGCGCTGCCTTCGGCGGTGAAGCGACCAGCACGTCGAACGGCCTCACCGCGGCCGGTGGCCCCCTTGCGATTCACGGCTACGATGCCGTTTCCTACCACAATGATGGCGCGCCTCGTCGCGGGCTGGCAAAACACTCGACCCTGTGGGAGGGCGCCGTCTATCGGTTCGCCAGCGCTGAGAACTTGCGGATGTTCAAGAAGCAGCCCGCCAAGTTTGCGCCCCAATTCGGCGGCTTCTGTGCCTATGGAACGTCCGTAGGCAAGAAGTTCGACGGCGATCCAGAGGTCTACCGCATTGTCGGCGGGAAGCTCTACTTCAACTTGAATCCAGACATCAAGACCACGTGGGAGAAGGATCTCGCGAAGAACATCGAGAAGGCCGAAGGCAACTGGCCGAAGATCAAGAACAAGGCTGCGAGCTCGCTCTAGGGTCTCGCGTACCTCAGCGTCGGAACGTGTTTCGGCACGTTCCGACGCTTTGTGCGTTCACGCTTGCAACATGCGGGTCACGGCCGTGGCATAGCGCGTCCAGGTCTGGGTACGGCGGGCGAGCTCGGCCCGTCCTTCGGTCGTCAAGCGGTAGTACTTGGCCTTGCGCTTCTTCTCCGACAATCCCCACTCCGCCTCGAGCCACCCCTTCTTCTCGATGCGGTGCAACGCCGGGTAGAGCGCGCCCTCTTCGACCAACAGCACGCCGCCACTCTCCTGGAGGATCGTGCTGGCGACCTGGTAGCCGTGCGCAGGGCCCCAGGAGAGCGACTTGAGGATCAGCACATCGAGGGTTCCGCGCAGCAGGTCCAGTTTGTCAGGGGTTGCCACAGGTGTCTCCCAGGTTGATGAAAGCGGAATCACTCGGCACGAAGCGTGATGGCGGGATCGAGACGCGCGGCCCGCCGAGCGGGTAAGTAGCACGCCAGGATGGTGACGGTCAGCAAGAGGGCGAGCACCCATCCGTAGACACTGACGTCCACGCCACCGGTGCCATAGAGCAAGGCGTCGAGAAATCGGGCCAGAATCAAGGCCGCGATCGTTCCGGCGACACCGCCCAGAATCGCGAGACGCGCGCCGCCGCGAACGATCATGGTGACCAGACTTCCCGGCCGCGCACCGAGTGCCAGGCGGATGCCGAGCTCGCGATGCCGTTGCTCGACCGCGAACAGCGTCAGGCCATAGAGTCCCGAGGCAGCGAGGATCAACGAGATACTGGCAAAGCCGAGCAGCAGCGCCGTGGTCGATCGCGAGCCTTCGGTGGCGCCTCGTAGGCTGCTCTCGAGTGGCTGAAGGGTGGGGACCGGAAGATCGGGGTCGATACTCCAGATGGCCTCGCGGATCTCTCGCTCGAATGCTTCTCCCTGGCGTGGGCTACGAACGAGGAGGTCGAAGGCCGCCCACGAGAGCTGCTTGTGCGGGCGGTATAGGGTCCAGCGGTCGCGGGTGAGATCGACGTCACGAACGTTGTCCACGACCCCGATCACGGTCAGCGGTCGCCCGCCCGGGCTGCCCCAGTCGATCTGGGCCCCGATCGCGCCATGATGCTCCGCGCCAGGTCTTCCGGCTCCTTCAGGGGCCGCGCTTCGATCAGGCCACAGCGCATCGGCCATGGCGCGGCTGATGATCGTCACGGGCTGGGCATCTCCGTGGTCGCCATCGGTGAACGCCCGGCCTTCGAGAACCGGAATGTCCAAGGTGTCGAAGTAGCTAGGACTGATCGCGCGCCAGTCGGACATGAAGACTTCGCCCTGGTCTCGGCCGACGATCCGCAGCGAATTGGTGGGACGGAAGGCCCCGAACGGCGAAGCATTGGTAAATCCGACGGCGGTCACCCCCGGGACCGCGCGGACCGCCTCCTCGAGCTGGGCGCCTGTCAAGCCGCGTTCCTGCCAGCTATAGCGATGGGTCGGCAGCTGGATGCGGGCGAGCAGAACGCCCGCCGAGCGGAAGCCGGTATCGACTTGCTGCAGGCGCAAGAAGGTGTCGAAGAGCAGGCCCGCGCCGATCAGGAGCAGCGTGGCGACAGCAACTTCGATGGCCACCAAGGCTGCGCGCAGCGAACGACCCCGGCCCGTTGCCGAACGTCCGCCCCGAGCGAGCGAGCGCGTGGCGAACCGGGTTCCGCGCCCGGCCTTCTGGCGTGCACCGATCGTGTGGCGGGTGGGGACGGTCGCGAACAGAATGCCCGTCGCCAGGGTGACCACCAAGGCGAACGTGATGACCCTGCCGTTGACCTTGACCGTCTCGAGAAAGGGAATCCAGGAAGGCTCGAAGTAGTGGAGCAAGCTCACCGCGCCGTGCGCGAATACCACGCCACCGACCCCGCCGACGATGGCCAGAAGCAAGCCCTCTGTGAGCAGCTGGCGCATCAGCCGGCCGCGCCCGGCGCCGAGGGCGGCACGCAGGGAGATTTCATGGCGGCGGGCGACGCCGCGGGCGATCAGCAGATTGGCGACGTTGACGGCGGCGAGCAGCACGAGCAGGCCCACTGCGGCGAGCAAGACGTACATCGAGCGGGCGAAGCGGGGGCCGATCAACCAGTGCTCGAGTGAGCTCACGCGAATGCCCCAGCCCTCGTTGGTTCGGGGATGCGCCGCGGCGATACCGGCCGCGATCTGATCGAGCTCGGCCTGAGCCTGTTCGAAGGAATGACCCGGAGCGATTCGGGCCACCACCGTGAGGTCGTGGTCGTCTCGCTCGGCACCGGGGTTGGGTGCCAGGGGAATCCACAGGTCAGCCCACGCAGGAAAGGCGAAGTCTTCGGGCATGACGCCGACGACGGTCATCCTGCGACCGTCGAGATCGAGCGGGCGACCGACGATCGACCGATCACCTTGAAAGCGGCTGACAAAGAGACGATGGCTCAAGACCGCCACGTCCGAGGGGCCACCGTGCCGATCCTCTTCGGCGGTGAAGCCGCGACCCAAGGCAGGCTCGAAGCCGAAGAGCCTGAAGAAGGAGGCGGAGACGGGCGCGATGTTGAGCCGCAAAGGAGGCTCTCGGTCTGTCAGCGCGAGCGCCAGGAACCCTGCTGCCGCCATGTCTTCGATCGTGGTGGCTTGGGCTTGCCAGTCGAGAAAGTCGGGCGACGAGGCTTGCATGTCGTCTGTTTCGGCGTTGCGTGTCCACAGCCGTGCCAGGCGATCGGCGTCGCGAAAGGGCAGTGGCTGGATCAGCGTGGCGTGGGCGACGCTGAACAGTGCCGTTGCCGCACCTATGCCGAGCACGAGGGACAAGATGGCGGCGACCGTGGTGCTCGGCGAGCGACGAAGCTGGCGGAGGCCGAAGACGACGTCCTGACGAGCCTCGTCGATCCAGCCTCTTCGACGCTCCGAACGCTCGCGTTGTTGGCCGATCTCACGGCACGATGCGCGGATCGCTTCAGCATCGCCGAATGCGCGCTCAGCTTCCGCGCGCGCCTGCTCCGGATTCCACCCTCGCGCGATCAACGCATCCGTCTTCTCGGCGATGTGAAACGTCAGCTCGTCGTCGATTGCCTGGCGATAGGCACCGCGTCGACGGAGATCGAGCAGGCGTTTGAACGGTCGCAGGCGGGTGATCGGCATGGAGGCTCCCTCGTCGTTCCAGGCGGTTCTGCTTCTTCCCATAAGAATACGAGGGGAAGTGAGAGATGTTTCCCTCGGATTCTAAGGGGAGCGATTTGAGGGGCTGCCGATTCGGTGCAACGCCTCCGCCGGGGCGGATTCTGCGCCAGAAGACAGACGATGTCGCCCAATGAGGCGCCTTCGGAGCGTTTCTCGCCTAGTCCTCTGGGTGGTTGAATGAGCGACGACTGCAGCGCGGGGAGCAGCAGCGTAGGCGTTCCACCTACGAGCCCACGAGAATCATGACTCGAACGGGGAGACCCCAATGAAGACCGAGACGCCAAGGGTCGGTGCAGGCGACGACGTTACGGACTGGTTGCAGGCTTGGTACAGGGGATGGAGCGAGCGGTGAGGCTGCCCTGCACGCGCTCTACGGCATGCTGCACCGACTGGCGGACCGCTTCCTCCGCGCAGAGCGCATCGGACGCACGCTGCAGCCGACGGCTCTGGTCAACGAAGCCTAGGTTCGGTTGCTCGAGCAACGGGCATCGGGCTGGCGCAACCGGAAGCACTTCATGGCCTGCGCGGCGCAGGCCATGCGCGACTGGCGACTGGCCCGTCTCTGGCTGTACCGCCAGCACTCGGACCCGTTGTCGACACCGGCACCTGGCTCAGAGTCATGAAATCGGAGCGCTGGCGACGCCAGCGCAGTCAGCCCCGGAGGCTGGCGTCGCCGGGATCATGTTCCGGAGGTGACACCCCTCGGGTGCGCACGCGACGAAGCAGCGCCAGCCAGAACAGCACCTCGAAGACGACGCCAACGCCGAGGAAGACCGCGAAGCCGGTTCCGCGGCCGCCGACCATCGCGACACCGTAGGCGACCAGTGCCAGAAGGCCGTAGGCGAGAAGGCGCCATCGCGCGAGGATCCGGGCGGGATGCGTGGACATCGTTCTCGTCATGATGTGACGGAGTCTAGTGCCTTTCGGCACTGCGCTATCATGCGCCTCTTTGGTTGACTACGGGAGATTTTCACCTTGACACCGAATCTTCGAGGCAAGACCCTCTTCATCACCGGCGGCAGCCGCGGCATCGGCAAGGCAATCGCATTGCGGGCAGCGCGCGACGGTGCCAACGTGACCATTGCGGCGAAGACTGCCGAGCCCCATCCCAAGCTCCCCGGAACGATCTACTCCGCGGCGGCGGAGATCGAGGAGGCGGGCGGCAAGGCCTTGCCCTGCGTGGTCGACATTCGCGACGAATCGCTCGTGGAGGCGGCCGTCGCAAAGACGGTCGAGACCTTCGGTGGCATCGACATCCTGGTCAACAACGCCAGCGCGATCATGCTCACCAGCACGGTCGACACGCCAATGAAGCGCTACGACCTGATGCACCAGGTCAACACCCGGGGCACCTTCCTGTGCTCACAGAAGTGCATTCCGCACCTGGCCAAGGCGGAGAATCCGCACATCCTCAACCTGTCGCCACCGCTCAACATGGAAGCCAAGTGGTTCGCGCCCCATGTTGCCTACACGATGGCAAAGTTCGGCATGAGCATGTGTGTGCTGGGCATGGCCGAGGAGCTCAAGCCGCAGCGCATCGCGGTCAATGCCTTGTGGCCCAAGACCACCATCGCCACGGCCGCGGTGCAGAATCTGCTCGGAGGTGACGAGCTCATTCGGCGCAGCCGCAAGCCTTCGATCATGGCCGATGCGGCACACGCCATGCTCACTCGCGACAGCCACGCCTACACGGGCAACTTCGCGATCGACGTCGATGTGCTGCGCGAAGAAGGTGTCGAGGACTTCGAGCATTACGCCGTCGAACCGGGGCAGGAGCTCTTCCCCGACTTCTTCGTCTAGCGGTCCCTCGATCAGCCGGTCGCCCTTGCGCGGGAGGCGGCCTCGCGGATGGCGCGTTCGAGCTGGGGATCGGCCCCTGCGGCATGGCGAGGGGTGAACGGCACGTCGACGTCGGGGGCCACACCGCGGCCTTCGAGTCGCTCGCCATCGACCCGCACATCCGCGACCGCGAGGTAGAGCAAGCTGCCATCGCTGAGCAGGAAGGGGCTTCCCGCGACCACGGCCCCCGCGGTACGCGCGCCGACCACCGTCCCGAGCTTGTTCTGACGAATGCCCCAAATCAGCAGTTCTTTGCCGCTGCGCGTGCCGCCATCGGCGAGCGCGACGAGGGGTTTGCGCCATTGTGGGTCGTATTCGAAGGTGGTGCCGTCGCGCTGGATCGAGGTCAAGCGCGGGATGCCCGGTTGAAACAAGCGCAAGTAGCGCGGATCGGCACCACCCCAGCCACCCCGAAGGTCGAGAACCAGGGCGTCCGCTGAGGCCAGGGTGCCGTCGCCCTGAAGCAGCTCTTCGAGAAGATCCTGGTACTGACGGCCAGCGTAAGACCAGGGCCGCACGTAGCCAATCCGCGTGTCCGCGTGGTCGATGATGCGTGCACTGGCCCGCATGGCTTCTTCGAACATGGTCGTCGCATCGATCGTTTGGGGCGTGACCGATACTTCGATGGCGTCCCCGTCGGCACGTCGGCCAACGGTCAGCCGGCCCGGACGATCCGCTTGGTCGGCAAAGGACGCCAGTCCCCGATACGGCTGATCTTCGAACATGAGCACGACATCGCCGACCTGGACACCGGCACGTGCCGCTGGAAATCCCTCGAGCACACCGATGACCACGGTCTCCGTTCCATCTCGTTCCTCGCCGGTGCTGCTTGCCCGCGGAATGGAGCGGGTAAACCAACCGATTCCCACGTATTGCACCGGAACCTCGCTGTCGCGCGCATCGTCCGCCGCGTGCGGGGTGAGGTGGCGCGCGAAGCGCTCGGGAAATCGGGCTTCGAGGGACGACCGGAACAAGGCGCCGAGTTGGAAATAGGCGGCCTGGTTCGGCGTGTAGCGCGCGGTATGTGACGTCTCGAGCGTGCCGAGGAGTCGAGTGACCACGAGGTCACGAGCGGCCTCGTCCGTGGCATTACGCCATGCCTGCTGAGCTTCGCTGAGCTTCGCGGTCCAGTCCACTCCGCGCAGTGCGGGATCGAAAAAGTGTTCGCGCACGATGACGTCGATCTCGTCGAGGACCGGGGAGACGACTCCGGCTCCGGCGCCATCGGCACGGCCCAGCTCAGTGCCGCTTTCTGGACCGTTGGCACGAGTCGGGAGGGTGGGGCCGGCAAGAATCAAGCCGAGGCAGAGCAAGGTCGGGATGCTGGAATGTCGTGGGCGTGTCGCGTTCATGGAGTTGGGTGAAGTCAGGATCGTGCTCACGGCTGCTACCTCGTCGCTTCGTATCGTTGGTCCGAGCATGGTGAGACGGAAGAATAGCGGCTTCCAGCGCTCCCGCGTTCTACACATCGCCTGCGGGCCGAGCTGCTCGGTGTCGAGCCCACGGAGAGGCGCGCCTGGGCGCTGGCGATGTATCTCGGACGCCGGCAGCCGATCGCCGGCCGGTCAGGGAGGTAGGATCTGGCGCATGCCATCTCCATCCTCAGAAGCCCATCGGAAGGCCGCGCGCGACCAGGTTGCGCGCTGTGCCGTACTGACCATTAGCGACACCCGGACGCCGGCGACCGACTCGGGCGGCGATGTGATCGCTGGTGCCCTGACGGACGTGGGGCATGAGCTCGTCGCGCGCACGATCGTGCGCGACGAGCCCACAGCGATCGATACGCAAGTTCGAGCCTGGCTCATCGATCCGGCAATTCAGGTTGTGCTGACGACCGGTGGCACCGGCATCGCCCGTCGCGACACCACGATCGAGGTCGTCGAAAAGCTGATCGAGCGGCCGATTCCCGGCTTCGGCGAGCTGTTCCGGATGCTCAGCTACGAAGAGGTCGGCGCCGCGGCCATGCTTAGCCGTGCGGTCGGCGGCCTGGCTGGCAATGCGGTGGTCTTCTGCATGCCCGGCTCACCGAACGCCGTGCGCCTGGCCATGGATCGTTTGATCATTCCAGAGCTCCCGCACCTGCTTTGGGAACGCGGCCGCTGACGCTGCGGGCTCAGTTGAGCTGACGCAGGTAGCCCTCCAGCCGCGTGCGGCTGGCCGGATCGGTCTCCAGCTCGATGGCACGCTCGAGGGCGGTGCGTGCGCCATCCTTATCGCCGAGCTGCTGCAAGAGCACCGTGGCGAGCGCGAACCAGGCGTCGGTGCGCTCGGGGGTGACGTCCAGCATTCGACGGTAGAGATCTGCGGCTTGCGTGGGCTGTCCGCCGAGCGCCGCGGCCTTGGCAGCGTTCTCGAGGGCGACTGGATCGCGTGGGGACCGGTCGACCGCCGTAGAGAAGGCGCGGAACGCAGCCGGAAAGTCCTGCGCCGCGGCCGCGATCATGCCGCGTTCCATGGCGATTCCTGGGTGCTGGCTGCCGGCTGCCTCGGCCGTGTCGAGGGCGGCACGCGCACCAGCCGTGTCGCCCCGTGAGCGCCGCAGATTCGACAGGTTGGCGGCCACGCCCGGGCTGCGTGGATCGAGGGTCAGCGCCTGCGCGAAGGTTTCCTCCGCTGCCTTCAACTCACCAAGCTGGATCAAGACATTGCCGGCGTTGCGTACCGGCACCACCGACTGGGGGTTCACCTCGGCCGCGCGCCGGAAGGCATTGAGGGCCGAGCGCAGGCGCCCCATGGTTTGCAGGCACAGGCCGCTCTGGTTGTAGGCCGGCACGTTGTTGGGGTCGCGGCGAAGCACGGCGGTGAGCTTGGGAAGCGCCTCGTCGCAGCGCCCGGCTTCGACCAGCTCGTGAGATGCCTGAATGATCTGCGCCACGTCGACCATGTCCCGCGGATCGGGGAGGTCGCCGTCCACGGCGCCACCGCTGGCGCCACCCGCGACGTAGCCGAGGCTGGCGAGCCGGGCCCGCTCCTCGTCGGAGAGGGGTTGCGCTTGGCCCGGCGACGTGTCGAGGCTCGCACCCATGGCAGTGAGGGTCTGCTCGAGGCGACGGCCCCAGGCGGCGACCGCGTCCGCGCGTTCCTCGGCGAGATCGTTCGATTCTTTCGGGTCGTTCGTCAGGTCATAGAGGGCCGGCGGTCGACCGTGGAGGTAGAGCTCGTTGCCGTCCGAGAGGGTCCGGAGGGGGTACCACCGGTAGGAGAAGAACGGCAGGAACGACTCGGTGTAGCTGAGTGCGTCCAGCTCGCAGGCTGCGCCTCGGGCGAGCGGCAGAAGACTAATGCCGTCGATCGCCTGATCGGCCTGGCCTGTCGGGCCATCTGCGGAGAGGCCGGCGAGAGCGCGAATCGTCGGTGCCACGTCGGCCGTGCGGACCAGGCAGTCGACCACGCCGGGCTCGCTCGCGCCCTCGTCACCGACGATGATCAGCGGTACGCGCCGGGCGCCGGGGCCGAGCAGCAAGCCATGTCCAGGCTCGCCGCCGTCGCCGAGCATTTCGCCGTGGTCGCCGACCACGATGATGCGTGCGTTGGGCGGCAGGGCCCGAACCAGGCGACCGATCTGGTCGTCCATGAATGCGATCTCGGCATCGTACGCCGCGTGCGGACCGGTGGCTTCCTTCGCCCAGGGAGAGGGGGCCGCGTAGGGCTCGTGGGGGTCGTAATAGTGCACCCACAAGAAGAAGGGCGCGCGCAGACCCTGGAGCACGGCGAGGGCAGCATCGGTGGTGGCATCGGCCCGCCGTTCGACGGCTTCACCCCGGTTGCCCCCTGGGTCGGTTCCCTGGCCTCGGGGACCCACGGTCATGGTGTCGTCGTAGTGGTCGAAGCCCTGGGCGAGGCCGTAGTGGCGGGCCAGGACCGTGGCCGACACGATGGCGGCGGTCTCCCATCCGGCTGCCTGCAGCGCTTCGGCCACGGAGACCTCTTCCGCGGGAAGGGTGAAGATCGCGTTGTCGCGAATCCCGTGGCGGGGCGGGTAGCGCCCCGTCAGGATGGTCGCGTGGCTCGGGAGGGTGATCGGCGCGACCGCATCACAGCGGTCGAAGCGGACGCCGCGCGCGGCCAGGGCATCGAGATGGGGTGTTCGGGCATGTGGCCAGCCCCACGCACCCAAATGGTCCGCGCGCGTGGTGTCCAGGGTGACAAGCACGATCGGCGCAGGGGCCGACGCGGACGTACCGGCCGGCGATGTCGGATCTTGGGCTGCTGCAGTCGCCGTTGTCAGGATGGCGATTGCCAAGGTGGCGCGCGCCGCAGCTCGCTTGGCTCCGGTGAGACGAGCGAACCTGAATGGGGCGGCGGCGGTCGATGGGCGGACGCCGTACACGAAGCTGTTCATCGATGGTGTTTCCCCGGCGGGCAGCAGGGTGGATACGGCCGTGCCCGACCGTCACCAGAATACCAGCTCGCCACCTGGGCCCTCAGTGGCGACCCTCTGTGGCGACCCTCTGTGGCTACCCGCTGTGAGCACCACCTTGTGGTACCGTCCCGGCGCACATCATGCGAGGTCGTTTCATTACATTCGAAGGGCTCGACGGCAGCGGCAAGAGCACGCACCTGAAGCGTGTTGCCGCCTGGCTCGAGGCCCGAGGCGTGGCGACCTGCGTGACCCACGAACCGGGTGGTACGGCCATGGGTGAGGCGATTCGCGGCCTGTTCCTGAATCATCGGTGGGAGCAGGCCGATGGCCGGGTCGAAGCCCTCTTGGTGTTTGCCAGTCGCCGTCAGCACCTGATCGAGAGGATCGAACCTGCCCTCGATGCGGGGATCACGGTGCTTTGTGACCGCTTCACAGACTCGACCCGTGCGTACCAGGGACACGGACGCGATCTGCCGCTCGCCTGGATCGACCAGCTCGATCAGCTGGCCACGGGTGGGCGCGTGCCGGACATGACACTGCTGTTCGACCTGCCTTCGGACGTCGCGCGTGCCCGCGGCCATTCGCCGCACCGGATCGCCAGCAAGGAAGTCGATCGACTCGATGCCGAAGGGCTCGCCTTCTACCAGCGCGTGCGCGAGGGCTACCTGGCGATCGCCGAGGCTGCGCCCGACCGCCTGCGCGTGATCGATTCCAGCGGCGAGAAAGAGGCGACATGGCGTCAAGTCGAGGCGGTTTTCGAGAAGCTCTTTCCCGGCGGGGCGCCATCCTCGGCGGTGGCAAGTGCTGCCGTCGCCGAGCCCGGAGAAACGGATGGATCTCGCTAGCATTCAAGCCCTGGCGAGCAGCGGGCGGCTCTATCCTGCTGTGATTCTGGATGGTGGCGACGAGACCGTGCGCCAGGAAGCCTCGGTCGCCCTGGCCCGCACGCTGCTGTGTGCCGCACCCGAGGAGGCTGCCCGGCCGTGCGGCGCCTGTCGCGGATGCACGCGCATCGCTTGGCCCGAAGCCGATGGCGCACCGTTTCATCCGGATTTTCACGTACTGCTGCGCGATCGGCGAACCGCCACCTCGGCGGAGGCCACGAAACAGTTCGCTCAGGCTGCCTATCAGGCACCCTTCGAGGCGTCAGGGCAAGTCTTCGTCGTGTCGGAGGCGGCCACGCTGACGCCGGAGGCTGCCGACGCCCTGCTCAAGCTGCTCGAAGAGCCGCCTCGGCAGTCACCGCGACACTTCTTTCTGCTGTCAGCGACCCGGCGTGACCTCCTGCCGACCTTGCGCAGCCGGTCGCTCTCCATCTACCTCGGCGCCGCCACGGCACTCGACGAGGACGCCGTTCGCGAGCTCGCCGAAGGCTTCGGCGGGCCGATCGATCGCTACCTCTCCGATGGCTCGCCCGTCGACCTGCTGCTCGCCGCCGAGGCGTTGCTGGCCAGCAAAGGCTGGGAAGATCCACGCGCGCGGCGCCCCTGGGCGCTGGCCGCCGCCGCCATCGTTCGGGATGTCGGCGACCGGCAACGTGCGCCGCGCGCCCGGCGCGCCTTGCTCGATCTGGCCTCTGATCTGTTGGACGCGCCACGCTGGCGAGTTCGCGGCATAAGCCAGGCGCGGTTGCTCGAGGGCATGCTGGCACGCCGTCTTGCGGGCTGAGCAGACCGATTTTTGCGTCCAGCCGTGCCGTCGGTGTGAAGCGCGGCCGTAAAATGGCGTCCGTGCTGGTGGCGGGCACGCGGGCCTTGCTTGTGCTGCCTCCCACAGGCGAATAGAATCAAGATTGGCGGCCTCATGTCTGTATGCTCGGGTCAGCGTCGCCGAAATCCTCCCGTCCCGGGCACCTTGGTGGGAACCGCAACTCGGAGAGAGACAGAATGAGCGATACAGAGAAGAACATGCTGAAGCGCGTCTTGCTGCTGGCGGCCGCCGTCGCCATGGCGACCATGGTCTGGTTCGTGGTCGGCGACGATGCTTCGATCGCGGCGGAAAGCGGGATGACCGGCGACAAGGTGTTGGCGACGGTCAATGGTGAAGAGATTACCGAGGAAGGCATCGTTGCCAACCTCGCGGGGCGCCTGCTGGCCCTCGATCGCCAGCGTCACGACATGATCCAAGGCGCAGTCGAGTCGACCATCATCGAGACGCTGTTCGAGCAGGAGGCCACCAAGCGTGGCATCACGGTCGATGAGCTCCGGGAGACCGAGGTCGCGGCCAAGGCCGAGGCCCTGGCGCAGGAAGAGGTCGATGGCTTCTACGAGGAGCAGAAGGAGCGCTCGGGCGGCCGCATTCAGCCCAAGGAACAGATCGAGCCGCGTATTCGCGAGTATCTCGCGTTGCAGGCGTTCGAGAACAGCTTGCGCAGCGGTGCCAAGATCAGCACCCACATGGAGCCCTTCCGCGTCGATGTCGCGGCCACTGGCCCCGGCAAAGGGCCTGAAGATGCGAAGGTCACGATCGTCGAGTTCTCGGACTTCGAGTGCCCGTACTGCAGCCGGGTCAACCCCACGCTCGAGCAGGTCACCAAGACCTATGGCGACAAGGTTCGTATCGTCTTCCGTCAGTTCCCCTTGATCCAGATCCACCCGAACGCCATGGGCGCGGGCATCGCCTCCTTGTGCGCCGACGAGCAGGGCAAGTTCTGGGAGATGCACGACGCGATGTTCGCGGACCAGCGCAACCTCGGTAGCGACGGCTTGACCAAGATCGCCGGCGCGATCGAGGGCCTGGACACGGGGGCGTTCGACAAGTGCATGGAGTCGGACAAGTTCCGGGCCCAGGTCGAGCGTGACATGGCCGACGGCGCCAACGCTGGCGTCACGGGCACCCCAGCCATGTTCATCAACGGCCGCTTCCTGAACGGCGCGGTGCCTTTCGAGCAGATCTCTGCGATCATCGACGAAGAGCTCGAAGGCTGACTCGGACACCTGATAGTGCCGCGGGTCCTTGGCCGGCGGCGACAACTCCGCGCCGCAGCCCCGCGGCGTGTCAACTGGCAGCCGCTTCGGCTGCCAGTGCTGTTCAGGGTGCCAGGGTAACGCCCCACGCTTCCTCTGCAATGGTTCCGTCGAGCAGGATTGCGCAGTGCGACGAGGTTCGTGTGCGCGTAGTGAACATCCCGGGCCTCGCGCCAGGCGATGAGGAGATCTCTTCGTGAGCGACTCACACCCCTTCGTTCCCTATCGGCCTGATCGCCTGACGCAGGACCAAAGCCAGCAGCGAGGTGATGCGTTCTATTCCTCGATGGATGCCCGACGCAGCGTGCGCCACTTCACCGACGAGCCGGTGCCGCGGGCGTTGATCGAACGCGCGATTCAGACGGCATCCACGGCACCCTCCGGCGCGCACCGCCAGCCGTGGCGATTCGTTGCCGTCAGCGACGCGGCGATCAAGCACCGGATTCGGGTTGCCGCTGAGGAAGAAGAGTACGAGAGCTACGAGGGCGGTCGCATGCCGAACGAGTGGCTGGAGGCCCTGCGACCCCTGGGCACGGATTGGCGGAAGCCTTTCTTGGAGACGGTTCCGTGGCTGGTCATTGTTTTCGAGGAGCTCTACGGTCTCGACGATGCCGGCAACAAGCGGAAGAACTACTACGTACCGCAGTCAGTCGGGATCGCCTGCGGGATGTTCATTGCTTCGCTCCACCAGATGGGGCTCGCGACGCTCACTCACACGCCGAGCCCGATGCGCTTCTTGAGCGAGATCCTGGGGCGCCCGAAGAACGAGAAGCCCTACATCCTGTTCCCAGTGGGCTATCCCGCACCGGACGCCGAAGTACCGGACCTGCGCCGTAAGTCGCTCGACGAGGTGGCGATCTGGGATCCCCAAACCTGATCCGAGCTTCCCACAACCGGGCGGACGGGCCGAGTAGCACCGATCCGGCCTTCAAGCCGTGAGCTCGAAGCACGGCCGCGAGGGCAAAGCCATCGTCCACATCGCCGCGTCGCGCACCGGGAGCGAGATCTGTATCGATCCACAACCGCATTGGGGCTACGGCTGTGCTTCAGGCTCTGCCTGCGGCTCTGACTGCGCCCCAGGTTTCGACAACGAGCCGAGGTCGAGCCCCAGGGCGCCGGCGATGACGTGGGCGACGTCGGTGTTGTCGTGGACTCCTGAGAGCTTCTCGGCATCGGGACCGAATGCGAAGACCGGAACGGGCTCGGCCGTATGGCTGCTGGTTGCCCAGCGCACCAACATCGGTGTGCCCTCCGTTCCGCCGGTGAGGCCGAGGCCACCGGTCTCGTGGTCGGAGGTTACGATGACCAAGACGTCGCCTTCGCGGCGAGCGATCGTCACCACCTCGCGCACCACGTCGTCCAGCGCGCGGATACCGCTGATCACACGCCTGAGATCGCCTCTGTGGGCGCCCGAGTCGACTTCCTCGGTTTCGACCAACAGGAAGAAGCCGTCCGGCTCGCGAACGAGGCGTGCGAGCCCGCTGGTGGCGAGGTCGAGCAGGCTGGGCGCGCGGTCAGGGTCGGCAATGCTCTCACTGGGAAAAAGGCCGGCGACCGGCGTGCTCGCGTCCAAGGTGATCTTCCACGCCGGAAGGTCGTCGACCACGGTGATCTCGTTCTCGGCGAGGGCGGAGCTCAGCGTTCCTGCCCACGCTGCTTCGCTGCCAACGGTACCCGCGATCAAGTCCAGGCCAGCCGCTGCGACGTGTTCGGCGATCAGCCCGTAGTCGCGTCTCCGCGCGTGGGCGACGAATGCCGCTGGGGTCGCGTCCAGGACGTAGGAATCGGTAATCAATCCTGTCGCGAGGCCTGCTTCGTTGGCAGCCTCGACCACCGTCCGAAGATGCTGGCCATCGCCGTCGAGCGCCAGGAGTGCCGGGGCGGTCTTCTGCCCAGTTGCCATCGCGGCGGCCGAAGCGGCTGAATCGGTGTACATGGAGCGCTCAGCGTAGGTGGTCAACCAGCCCGTCGTCGGCAGCGTCTCGACGAACAGCTTTCCCGCCGGGCCGACGAGCTCGGCCCGGGCCGCGAAGAGATGAGAGATACCCATGCCGTCGGCGATGACCAAGACGACACCGCGTGCGCGACGCTGGGGCGAGGAGCTGGCGATCGCAGTCGGCGTATCCTCCCGAAGCAGCGGTGTGGCCGGTGGTCGTGCCTCGCTCCCGCCGTCTGGTCGCGTGGCTCGATCGGCCGGGGGCGCGAAGGCGAGCCTGGTTTCGGTCGGTGCGCCATGTGGTGCGACGATCAAGACCTCGCGGCCGTCGAGGCGCACCCACAACATGATCACGGCGAGGCCGAGGCCGGCACCGCACAGCAGCAACAAGAGAAGACGAAGCAAGCGCATGACTCGTTCTAGCACGCTGATGAGCTCGGTGCCAGGCAAGCTGCGATATCATCGGCCGCTTTGTTGTCTGACGATCAAACGACCCAATGAGGATGCTCGATATGAAACGATTCGCTCTACTTGGATTGACTGCCTTCCTTCCCGTCATGTTCCTTTCGTGTGCTGACAATCCGGCGGCGGATGCGCCGGCTGCCGAGGTACAGGAGCCGGCGCCGGCCACCGAGCCAGCACCCGCTTCCGCGACGGCAGCGAGCTATGAATTTGCGCCGGAGTCGAAGGTCGACTTCGTCGGCTCGAAGGTGACCGGCAGCCACGATGGTGGCTTCGAGCGGCTCGATGGTGCGGTGACCCTCTCAGGCAGCACTCCCGAGACCGCAACGGTCAATGTGACGATCGACACGACCTCTCTTTGGTCTGACGCCGAGAAGCTGACGGAGCATCTCAAGAGCGCAGACTTCTTCGATGTCGAGAATCATCCGACCGCGACCTTTACGTCATCGAGCATTGCGTCAGCCGCCGATGGTGGCTACACGATCACGGGTGAGCTGACGTTGCGAGGCGTCACCAAGCAGATCAGCTTCCCGGCACAGATCGAGCTCGGAGCGGACGGCTTTCGGGCCCAAGCTGAGTTTTCCATCATGCGTTTCGATTTCGGAATCGAGTTCAAGGGTGCTGCGGACAACTTGATTCGTGACGAGGTGTTGATCAAGCTCGACCTCGCCTCGGCGCCAGCAGTCTGAGCGAGCACGGCGCTTCGGGGCGCCGGAACTGCGGTTCTGGTGGCCCGGATCGCGCCACACATGCGTTCTTGGCAAACTCATTCTGAAAGGGATTTGCTACCGATACCAGTAATCGATATGACCAGGGCGTGATACGATTGTCGAAATCAATTCATGCAGAGACCCCCTGCCGCACACCGCCACGAGGCATCAGCCTCGGCGCCAGGTCCGCGCGATTGGCTCGGCGGTTGTTCGCGGGCGGGCGGCGTCGGAGGCAGACCGTGACGAAGCTCGTAGCCGATTTCGTAGTCAACCTCTCCAAGGATCCGCGGCTCATGGAAGCGTTTGCATCGGATCCTGACGCTGTGATGGCGGAGCACGATCTCTCGGACGCCGACCGGGAAGTGCTCAAGAGTGGCGATGCGGAGAGAATTCGGAACCATCTCGGAGATGCCGGCCCCCCTGGATGTCTGGTTCTGAAAATGTCTACGTCGTAGGGGTCTGATCAAGAGTTCATACTCGTTGTCTACCCGGGCTTCGATGGCCCGGGACGCTTTGATGCCGTCGTGCACTGAACGGAGAACGCCACATGTCAAGTAATGTCGCCCAGTTCGTTACAGCTCTGTCGAAGAACCCCCAGGCCATGGAGAACTTTTCCAAGGACCCGGACGGCGTGATGGAAGTTCACGATCTGACCGACGAGGACAAGGAAGTTCTCAAGAGCGGCGACGCGGAGCGGATCCGCAGTCACTGCGGTGACGAGGGTCCGCCAGGATGCCTCGTGCTGGTCGTTTGATTTCGATCGACACCTGCTACCGGCCCATTTCCAGCACAGATCAGCGGAGGAGCCCGCGGTGCCACCCAGTTTGACGGTCGTCGGGACGGGTTTCCTGATCGCCGGCCACTCGACGGCCGAGATGCGTTCGGCTGTCGAGTCGGCAGATGTCTTGCTGCATCTCGTCGCCGACGAGCCGACGCGCGGTTGGCTTGCGACGCTCAACCCCCGACACGAATCGTTGTACGACGCCTACCGCGACGGAGTCAGCCGTTCGGAGTCCTATGCCGAGATGGTGGAGCGCATGCTCGCTCCCTTGGCGAAGGGGCAGCGTGTTTGTGCAGCCTTCTACGGACATCCTGGCGTCTTTGCCACGCCGGGTCACGAGGCCATTCGGCGTGCGCGCGCTGTCGGAATCCAGGCGCGCATGCTGCCAGCCGTATCCGCGGAGGACTGCCTCTTCGCGGATCTCGAGATCGATCCCGGGCAGCTCGGGTGTCAGAGCTACGAGGCGAGCTACTTTCTGTTGCGCAAACGGACGTTCGATCCCACGAGCTTGCTGGTTCTTTGGCAGATCGGCGGCATCGGTGTGTCGACCTTTCAGCGTGAGCCGATCTGGAATCGTGAAGGCCTGCGCTTACTCGCGGATACCTTGCAGCAGCACTATCCGGCGGATCACGAGGTCGTGGTTTATCGGGCATCTGGCCTGCCGGTCTGTCCGCCGCAGATCGACCGAATTCCGCTCAGCGGTCTAGGCGATGCCGACGTTTCGATCGCGTCGACCTTGCTGGTACCGCCGCGCGGCGTGCCCGATGCCAAGGCCTGCGCGGTTGCTCGGCTCGGCCTGCCGCAAGCACCTGTGCGCGGCCGGGCCGGTACGGTGCTGGCTCGGCCACCCGCCGAAGCCAAGCGGCCCGGACGTCTAACGGTGGTCGGGCTCGGCTACTCGGTCGCCGGGCAGGTCACACTGCAGACCGAAGCCCTGATCACCCAGGCCGAGCAGCTCTTCTTTCTGGTAACAGATCCGGTGTCGGGTGATTGGCTGCGGGACCTCAATCCGACGGCAGAATCGCTGCACCGCGGCTACCGGGAAGGCGAGTCCGGGGAACGCGCGGTCGAGGAGATGGTGGCGCGGATTCAAGACGCCGTGACCGCGGGCAAGGAAGTTGTCGCAGCGTTCACGGGTCACCCGGGAATCTTCCTGCATATGGCCCACGAGGCGATGGCGGCGGTGCGCGCCGAAGGCCATGCCGCGCGCCTGCTGCCTGGTGTGTCGTTCGAAGACTGCCTGATCGCCGACCTCGGATTGGACCCTGCCCAACAAGGGCGTTCCCTGTTCGAAGCGACGGACCTGGTCACCCGCCCCCGTACGCTCGATACCACCACGGCGCTGGTGGTGCTCCAGCCAGGGTGTGTCGGGGTTGCACACTATCGCCCCGAACGAGAGGCCTATGCGCCGGGGCTGCGCGCGCTGGCCGAGGCGTTGGCGCACCACTATCCGCCCGAGCATCCGGTCTGGGTCTACGAAGCGGCGCACCTGCCGATTTTCCAGCCGGTGGTCCACCGCGTGCCATTGCGGCGGCTGGATCGGGCGCCGGTCAGCGTGGTGTCGACGCTCTATGTCCCACCGCTCATGACCGCACGCCGGGACGAATTGATGGCTTCACGCCTGACAGCCACCCTGGAAGCGTCGCGATCGGCTAAGGTAGCGGTCTGATCGTCCGTTGGGCAGCGGTCCATATGTCGCTGTCCTCGCGAGGAGGCAGGCCCGATTTCCGAAGCGCCCACCGAGAGGTTCCATCGATTCGCTGAGGTCCGCCCGTCCGTTCAAACGGACCTGACGGGCATGACGCTCGGCCGATACCGCATCGTCGACAAGCTCGGCGGTGGCGGCATGGGTGAGGTCTATCGAGCGGAAGACCTGAGCCTGCATCGGCACATCGCGATCAAGGTCTTGCCACCGCGACTGGCTTCACGCCCCGACGCCCTCGACCGCTTCGAGCGGGAGGCTGCCGCAGTCGGCGCGCTCAACCACCCGAACATCGTCACCATCCACTCGATCGAAGAGGTGGACGGACGCCGGTTGATCACCATGGAGTTGATCCAGGGGCGTACGCTGCACAACCTGGTGCCCGATGAAGGGTTGACCACCGAGCAGTGCCTCGACCTGGCGATTCCGTTGACCAATGCGGTGGCGGCCGCGCATCAGCGAGGCGTGACCCACCGCGACCTCAAGCCAGCCAACATCATGGTTACCGAAGACAACCTGGTCAAGGTGGTCGATTTCGGCTTGGCCAAGCTGCGCCAGTCCTTTGACGACGAAGCCGCGCAGATTCCCGATGCGACGTTGACGCGGGAAGGGCAGGTACTGGGGACGGTTCCCTACATGGCGCCGGAACAGTTTCAGGCGCTGCCGGCCGACCATCGGTCTGATGTCTTCGCCCTCGGCGTGGTTCTCTACGAGATGATGACCGGACGGCATCCGTTTCCGGGGGATACCCAGCCCCTGGTCATCTCGTCGATCTTGCGCGATCCGCCGGAGCCGATCGAGAATCTTCGCCGCGACCTGCCGCCGGCCTTGCGGACGATCGTGGCGCGCTGTCTGGAGAAGGCGCCCAACGACCGCTACCAGGACGCAGGGGAGCTCGCCCGGGATCTGATCGCGCTCAAGAAGCAGCACGACTCCGATGCCATCTTGCGCCTGGCCGGGCGTGGTGGCCGCAGCGGCTGGCGTGCCTTGGTGGTTGGCGTTGCCCTGGTGGTCGCGACCCTCGGCGGTATCTGGCTATTGAGCCGAGCCGGGCCCGGCGAACCGGCGGTAGGACGCGACACCGTCACCGATGGGGCAGCGCCAACGGCGCGTGTAGCCCCCGAGAATTCGCTGCCGGCGATCGCGGTGATCCACTTTTTCAATACTGCCGGGAATGATGACCTCAACTGGTTGCGTGATGGCCTTGCAGACATGTTCATTACGGACCTCTCGCAGTCACGGGCCCTGCAAGTGGTGGCCGCAGACCGCATCTACACCGTGCTCGGTGACCTCGGAGCCCTGGATGGCGCGCGTCGCCATGACGCCGAGCTCGCACGCGCCGTCGCGACCGCGACCGGCGCCACGGTGGTGGTGACGGGCCGCTTCGCACGTCTCGGAGACACGATCCGGATCGATGTCCAGCTGCGCGATGCCGACTCGGGAGAAGTGCTCGAAGCCGCCGCCAAGGAAGGACAAGGTGAAGGCAGCGTTTTTGGCCTGGTCGACGATCTCAGCCAGATCGTCCGTGTGCGGGTCGAAGGCGGCGCGGCCGCGGCTCGGCCGGCTACGGATCGCAGTGTCGAGACGGTGACCACCGCATCGGTGAAGGCGTACCGCCTCTATCTCGAGGGCGTCAACCTGCATCGGAGCATCAAGCTCGATGAAGCCATCAGCCTGTACGAAGAAGCGGTCGAGCTCGATCCTGGCTACGCCATGGCGTACGCGCGTCTGGTGGCCGCGCACGTCGCTCGGGCCAATTTCGGTGCTGCCAAGGACTATGCTTCACTCGCCTTCGAGCATAGTGAGCGCCTGCCGGATCGCGAACGCGGCTACATCGAGGGTGAGTACTACAGCGCGCAGCGCGCCACCTATCCCCGGGCGATTGCGGCCTTCGAGGAGACCATCCGGCGATTTCCGGACCACTATGCGGCCCGCCGCTCGTTAGGGCATCTCTACGGCTACGTCGAGCGTCTCGAAGACGCTCTGGCGCAGTACCTGCCGATCTTCGAGCAGGATGAGCCCTTGCCGGGCATCGCCAACGCCATCGCCCACATGGAAGGTCTTCTGGATCGCTTTGCCGCGGGCTATGAGGTACTTCAGACCGAGCAGGCTAGGCATCCGAACGACTGGGTGAACTACCTGACCCTCGGCGTCCACATGACCCACTGGCAACGCCAGGACGAGGCGCTGGCCTACTTCTCACAGGCCGAGGCGATCCGCCCAGGCGAGCCGATGATCGACTACAGCCGATGGCGCTCCCTGGTCCTGCGCGATGATCTCGACGGCGCCGAGCGATCGGCGGCCAAGCTGATGGAGTCCGAGCTCCCGACCTGGCGCTACCATGGCAGTATCCAGACGGGCATCGTGGCGCTCTATCGCGGCGAGCGGGCCACGGCGTGGCGTCAGCTCGAGACCGCGGCCAGCAGTCCGGATGCAGACGCGTTGCTACGCGCGAGTGCCCTCAACCGACACAGCGAGGCGCTGGTCCTTCTGGGACAGGCAGACAAAGCGATTCCCTTGCTCGAGCTATCGCAGCAGGAGGCGCCGGATGACTGGCCGGGATGGGAGGCCATCTTCCTCGAAGCCTTGGCTCGTCAGGCCGTCGGTGACGAGGCTGGTGCCGACGAAGCTGCTGCGCGCTTTGCCACGAAGATTCCCGAAGCCGATGAGCTGTCGATCGTCGAGCGGCGTTACCACAGTCATCTCGAGGGGCGCCTGGCGGTGGCCCGCGGAGACCTCGCCACCGGGCGCGCCAAGATCGACAAGGCGATCGCGCTGCTGCCGCCGCGTGGCATTCATTGGGACTGGGTGCGCTATCCGGATCAAATCTCGGTGCTGATGAGCGCGGCGGAGGCTGCCGAGCTGGACAACGATCTGGCTGCGGCACTCGAGCGCTATCGTCGAATCGCGGATAGCGGCATCGACCATCACGAGGATCCGATTCGTTGGATCCGGAGTCTCTACCACACCGGACGCCTCCTGGCGCTCCAGGGTGACCCGGTTCGCGCGCGTCGCTATCTCGCGCGATTCCTGTCGTTCTGGGAGACCGGCGGGATCGATCGGGACCGGGTCGAAGACGCCCGCCGGATTCTCGGATCGGGCTAGCTCGGCGGGGTGAGCTTCTGCCCGCTCACGCTCCCGGCGCGGGCTGGTCCCAGGCAATCTGGAATTGGTCGGTTTCGACCCAGCGAGCCTGCATGAGCGTCCACACGTCGTGCGCCAAGCCATCGAGCAGGTAGTCGTAGGGAAGCCAGCCGTAGCCTTTGTCACCCCACGTCGTATCCCAGGAGTTCTTGATCAAGAAGGCGCCGGTGGACTTCTTGCAGCCCTTCTCGCTGCCCTGAATCACGCGGTCGTTGTCAAAGCCCACGAGCAGAACCGCGTGACTGCCTACCGCATCCTCGCCGGGTTTGGGCATGGGCAGATCCCCGCTCTTGGTCGCGTATTCGAGCGCGGACATGTAGAGCGGAAAACCGATGGAAGAGCCAAAGCCGGCAGCCAGGAACATCCGGATGCGGTTGAGCACGTCCTTGGGCTTGTCCCCTAGCGGGTCCAGCCTCACGTAGCGTACGGCCTGCATGTCGTGCGCAATCGAGTAGCAGAACGCATCCGGCGCCTCGGAGAGCCTGGGGTCGTTCTTGATCGACGTGTCGAGGTACTTGAAATAGGTCTCTGGGGGGACGCCGATCAGCACCAGGCACCCCATCATCTGGCGCAGATAGACCCCTGGGTCGGCTTGATCGGAGCCGATGATTCGTTTGGTGACCTGGTACAGGAAGAGTCGAGACGCGGGAACGTATCGACCGTGGGCCTTGTTCTCCAACACGGCCAGCATGCTGGTCACCACGTGAGCGGTGCAGGTGTTGTACTGCCCTTGAAACTGAACTGGTGAGCACCAGGGTCGCAAGTCGACCTTACTCGGGAGAAGACGCAGCTTCTTTCGCCGCAGGATGGCGCCGGTCTTCTTGAGCAGCTTGATGATGTCGGGGTGATCCGCTGTGAAGTCGTGCGGACTCGGCGGATCTGGAATCCATCCCGTGCTCTGGATCAAGCTCTTGATGCGTCGCCGCGCATCGGGCGTCACAGACGTCTTCTTGCTCGTCATGCCCTCGACCCTATCTCAACCTATGGCTTAGGCGTCAGGCCTTGGGTACCTGTCCTGGGCTGCAGATCGCAGCCGGGCATGAAGACACAGATGTCTGGGAAAAAAGTTGCAGGCAGCCTCCTGGAGGTGGGATGCGGAGGGGGAGGAGGCCGCCTGCGCTCGGAACTTGGCGTCTCGGTATGGGGGGAAACCGAAACGAATCTTTCAAAAAGCTCTCATCCCTCCCGAACCGTTTTACCTGAGGCGTTGGGCCCGAGTGGGGTGTCAAGAACGAGAGCTTATAGAGCAAGGCAAGTGCCAGGTTGTTGAAAATGTCGAAAAGCAAATTTGAGGCACTCAAATGAGTTTAAATAGACCTTTCGAGCGGCACTCGTTGACGAGCGTTGGCAGCGAGCGGGCAGGTCGCCCCATCCCAGGGTAGGTGTCCTGGATGGGGGGGTGGGCAAAATGCCCAGCATTGCGGTGGGCTCAGCTGCGCGGCGTCGCGCTGGTGAGCTGCTGGAGATCGATGTTGTAGCTGCGGATCTTTCGATTCAGGGTCTTGATATCGACCCCAAGAATCTTCGCGGCCCGTGCCTTGAGGCCCGTGGTGTGCTCGAGCGTCCGAATGATGTGGAGCCTTTCCATTTCAGACAACGACATCGGCTGCTCAGGCATGCTCTCGCGGGGAGGCATGTTGCCGGGGGAGAGATGGGACGGTAGGTCGGCCGCCTCGATCATTCGACCCGGTGCCAGCAGAAGCATGGTCTCGACCAGGTTGGCCAGCTCGCGTACGTTGCCAGGCCAGGCATAGTCTCGCAGGATGTCGCGGGCGGTCGGGCTGAACGGCTTGCGCTGCAGCCCCTGGCGCTGGAACCGATCGAGGTAATGCTCGATCAAGCCGTCGATGTCTTGGCGCCGCTCCCGCAAGGGCGGAACATGAAGGTGAACCACATTCAGTCGAAAGTAGAGATCTCGCCGGAAGGCTCCGGACTCGACGCGTGCTTCGACGTCTTCGTTCGTCGCTGCCACGATCCGGACATCGACCTTGCGCACGGCCGTTCCGCCCACCTGCCTCAGCTCGCCAGTATCCAGGACAAGGAGCAGCTTGGCTTGCATGGCGGGGCTGAGCTCGGCGATCTCGTCGAGGAAGAGGGTGCCCCCGTCAGCGACCTCGAAGAGACCGGGCTTGGTGGTCGCTGCGCCGGTGAAGGCGCCCTTGGTGTGTCCGAAGAGCTCGCTCTCGAAGAGCTGATCCTGGAAGGCGCTGCAGTTGAGCTGGGTGAACGGCTCGTCCGACCGGTCGCTCTGGCTGTGGATGGTCTTGGCCATCAAACCCTTGCCTGTCCCGGTCTCACCGGTGATCAGGACGGGAGCCGAAGCAGAGGCCACGCGGCGAATGCGCTCCAGAATCTCTTGGATTTGCGGGCTGTCGCTGACGATCGGCCCCGCAAACGGTGTCTGCGCGACCATGCTGCGAAGCGTCGCGTTCTCGCGCGTCAAGCGGCGACGGTCGGCGGCCTTGTGTACGGCGCGAACCAGGTCGCGAAGGCTAAAGGGTTTGCTGATGTAGTCGAAGGCGCCACCCTTCATGGCTTCGACCGCGGTCTGAACAGAAGGGAAGCCGGTAACCATGATGACCTCAGGAGATCGTCCGGCCGCACGCATGCGGTCGAGAACCTCGAGGCCGGTCTGTCCTGGTAGTTGCTGGTCGAGGACCATGACGTCGAAGCGTTGCAGCGGCAAGCCGCCGAAAACCTCGTCACCGCGATGGGCCGTCGTGATGGCGAAACCTTCGCGCTCGAGCGCTGTTTCGACCATGCGGCAGATCGCAAGATCGTCGTCTACGACCAGAACACGTGCTTTGCGCGTGCTCATGATGTGAACCCTCCCACAGGCTCATTGGGGCATGAACGATCCCATGCCGAAAAGTGTTCGGCCGGAATGAGACCTCTCAAGGAGGCCACCACAAAATCCCCAAAGGCCCAGCCTAGCACCTTTATTCCTCCTGACGGGGCAGGCGGAAGGTCGAGGTGGCGGAAGGCGCCACGATCATCGGTGGAGCGACCGTCCATCAACGGCGAGGGCAGCCTCCTTGACCACCTCCGCCAGCGTGGGATGAGCGTGAACCGAGCGTGCCAGATCTTCTGCGCTCGCGCCCATCTCGATGGCTACGGCTACCTCCGCGATCAGGTCGCCGGCGCGTGGGCCGAGAATGTGCGCGCCGAGGATGCGGTCTGTCTTGGCATCGGCGAGAATCTTGACCTGGCCTTCGGTACGCGCCAGTGCGCGTGCCCGGCCATTGGCGCTGAACGGAAACGTGCCCTTCGAGTAGGCCGTTCCAGCTTCCTGAAGCTCCTCTTCGGTCTTGCCGACCGAGGCGATTTCTGGATCGGTGTAGACGACCCCGGGGACGGCGTCATAGTTGACGTGACCGTACCCCGTAACGATTCGTTCGACGCATGCAACACCCTCTTCTTCGGCCTTGTGCGCGAGCATCGGTCCTACGATGGCGTCGCCGATGGCGTAGACGCCCGGTGCCGACGTTTCCAGGTGCTCGTTGACCGGGATGCGCCCCCGCTCGTCGACTTCGAGGTCGACGGACTCGAGACCGAGCGACTCCGTGTAGGGACGCCGCCCGACGGCAACCAGCACTCGATCACACGCAAAAGGCTCGAGGCCCTCGACTTCGACCACGCAGCCATCGCCTTCGACCCGCGCGCTGGTGACCCGGGCGCCGAGGTGAAAGCTCATGCCTTGCTTCTTGAAGATCTTCTGGGCCATTCGCGCCGTCTCGGCGTCCATGCCAGGGAGGATCGTCGGCAGGTACTCCAAGACCGTGACCTTGGCGCCCAGACGCGCCCACACCGAGCCGAGCTCGAGACCGATGACGCCGGCGCCGATGACCACAAGGTGGTCAGGTACCTGATCGTAGGCGATCGCCTGATCGCTGGTACCGATCCGGTCACCATCGAGCACGACGCCTGGGATCGTCGCAGCGTACGAGCCCGTGGCGAGAATCACATGCTTGGCCTCGAGACGTGCCGCATCCTCGCCGTCGACCACGACGGTGCCAGGGCCGTCGAGCCGACCGTGCCCCTGGTACCGGGTCACGCCATTCTTCTTGAACAGGAAAGAGACGCCCTTGGTGTTGGCGGTGACGACAGACTTCTTGTGGCGCATCATCGCGTCGAGGTCGAGCGAAACGTCCGAGGCACGGACACCGAACCGCTTGAGTGCTCCGTGAGCCACTTCGGCGTAGCGTTCCGAAGCCTCGAGCAGCGCCTTGGACGGAATACACCCGACTCGCAAGCAGGTTCCGCCCAGGTCTCTGGCGCGCTCGATGCAGGCGACGTCGAGCCCGAGTTGCGCGGCGCGGATGGCGGCGACATAGCCGCCGGGACCGGCGCCGATGATCACCAGATCGTGCTTGATCGTAGGGATTGCCTTCTTGCTGGCCACGGTCTAGACCTCGAGGAGCATGCGGGTTGGATCCTCGAGGCTCTCCTTTACCCGCACCAGAAAGCCGACCGCTTCGCGGCCATCGACGATGCGATGGTCGTAGGACAGGGCGACGTACATCATCGGACGGATGACCACTTCACCATCCACCGCGACGGGGCGCTGCTCGATCTTGTGCATCCCCAAGATGCCGCTCTGGGGCGGATTGAGAATCGGTGTCGACAGCAAGGAACCGTAGATTCCGCCGTTCGAGATCGTGAAGGTGCCGCCCTGGAGCTCATCGAGGGTCAACTTGTTCTCGCGGGCGCGGGTGGCAAGCTCGGCAAGCGTCTGCTCGACCTCCGCGAAGCTCAGGCGCTCGGCGTTGCGGATCACGGGCACAACCAGGCCCTTGCCGCCACCCACCGCGACGCCGATGTCGTAGTAGTTTCGGTAGACCATGTCGTGGCCACGGATCTCAGCATTGAGGCGGGGAACCTCTTTCAACGCGTCGATGACGGCCTTGACGAAGAACGACATGAAGCCGAGCTTGATTCCGTAGCGCTTGACGAAGCGATCTTGGTAGGCCTTGCGCAGCGCCATGACCTGGGACATGTCGACTTCGTTGAAGGTCGTGAGGATTGCGGCTTCGTGTTGAGCCTGAACGAGGCGTTCGGCGACCCGACGCCGGAGCGTGGTCATCGGCACGACTTCCTCGGCCCGCGCGCCCTCGGCGGAGCCGCTACGTGCTGTTGCCGGTGCCGCGTCGACCGATCGGGCTGGATCCTTGGCTGCGGGGCTCTCGGCCGGGGGCTGGGCCTCGGACGCCAGGCCGTCGATATGCCGTTGGACGTCCTCTTTGAGCAGCCGTCCACCCGGTCCGCGAGCTTCGACATCGGTGGCCTCGAGACCTGCCTGAGCAAGCAGGCGGCGCGCCGCAGGAGAGACCTTGATCGCAGCGGCGTCGATCTTCGCTGCTGCCGGGGCTTCCGTGGTGGCCTGGGTTGATCCAGACGTGGGCGCCTGAGATGCCTCGGAGTCCGGTGCAGGCGCGCCAGCGGCACCTTCTTCCATCAAGCCGATCACTTCGCCGACCGTGGCGCTGTCGCCTGCCTGCTTGTGGATCTTGGTCAAAGCGCCGTCCGCCGGCGCGGGCAGCTCGACGTTCACCTTGTCCGTCTCGATGACGACGAGATTCTCGTCGCGCACGACGGCGGCGCCCTCGGACTTCAGCCATTCGCCGATCACCACCTCGGTGATCGACTCGCCGACATTGGGGACCTTAAGTTCGATCGGCATATCTTCAAACCTTCTTGGTCTATTTCTTCTCTTGCTGGCCTATTCGGCATATCTGCCCGCGGCCGCAGCCCTCATTCCGGATCCTACACGCTTGTCGGGTTTTGTGCCGACCTGCGGCACGCTGGCCGAACCGCCCCTTCGGATGCCGATCCTGATCGAGATTTTCCCCGATGGTTGCCCTTCCTTCACGAAGCTACGAGATCCTCCGGCTCGCCACGGTTTCGGCCCTCGCGCGACTCATCGTGGCCCGACCAGGACAAGGCCCGGACGTCCGACGGTCTCTGGGCACTGTGTGACGGTTCCTCGTCGACTCATGAGGTTGTGAAGATGGCGCAACGAAACCCGAAGCTGGAGCTCATCTTCTTCGATGCCGGCGGTGGGCACCGCGCTGCTGCCCGGGCGTTGGCCGCGGCGATCCAGGCGCGCCACGGGTGGGAGGTGGTGCTCCACAATCTGCAAGAGACACTGGACCCGATCGACGTCATGCGGCGATGGTTCCGGGTTCGCATGCAGGATGTGTACAACACCCTGCTTCGGCGGGAGGTAACCCGTGGCCTCGACCATCTTCTGACGGTCCTGCACTTCGTGATCCGCGCCAATCATCGACGGATCGTCCGTTTGCTGGAACCGCGATGGGACTCGAGCCAGCCGGATGTGGTCGTCTCGCTCGTACCGCATTTCAACCGCGCGATCCTCGAGAGCCTCCAGGCCTCGTTGCCGAACACGGAGCTGGTGACCGTGCTGACCGATCTGGCCGACTACCCACCCCATTTCTGGATCGAGAAGCAAGACCAGCACGTCGTCTGTGGCACCGAGCGGGCGGTCGACCAGGCACTCGACATCGGGCTCGATCCCGGCCAGATCCTTCCCGTGTCCGGCATGATCATCCACCCGAGCTTCTATGCGAGCGATGATGGCGGTGAGCAAGGGGCCCGCGCGGGCGCGCGCGACTTGTTGGGCTTCGATCCCGATATTCCGACCGGCCTGGTCGTTTTCGGTGGCCAAGGGTCTCATCGGATGTTGCGCGTTGCTCGCGAGATCGAAGCCAGCCGCGCCCGCGTCCAGATGATCTACGTCTGTGGTCGCAACGATCGTCTGCGCAAGTCACTTCGAGCTTTGCCGACGCGCTACAAGAAGCATGTGATTGGTTTCACCACGGAAATGCGCAAGTGGATGGCGCGCTCTGACTTCTTCGTCGGCAAGGCCGGTCCTGGCTCGATCAGCGAAGCCCTCGTCTCCGGTTTGCCCCTGCTGATCGATGGCCGTGGTGGTTACCTGCCTCAAGAGCGCTTCAACATCGAGTGGATTCGACAGAAAGCGGTCGGCCTCGTCGTCGATCGCGGTGATGAATTCATCGCCGCGTTCACGCGACTGATCGCGCCGGATGCGTTGGCGGCCTTCCGGGAGAGGGTGGCCGACCTGGACAATCGGGCAGTGTTCGAGACCGTCGACCACCTGGAAGCGCTTCTCGAACGGTCGATGACGCCGTCACGCGCCATCGCGTCGTAGTACCTGCCTGTATCCGCGCCGCGCTCGCGACGCCGAACTGGCCCTGGGAAGCGTGGATCATTTCGGCCAATCCCTCTCATCGTGCCAGCGGCACGTGTAACCAGTCGAAGTGACAAGTCGTGGTGAATGTACCTGTACTGTGAGATCGCTCGGTCTTTCCACGCCAGGCGCGTTGCGAAGGTCGGAAAACAGTATTTTCTTTCCGAGAAGGCGGCACAGAAGGAGACTTCTATGAATGCGGAAGATTGAGAGAGAGGACGGTTCATCGGGTTCTGCGATCTCACTGATTTCGTGTCCATGTAAAACACAAAGAAGCATGTTCTCGAAGCGTCCAAATACGGGCAGGACGCCGCGTCGCATGCCGAGAAACATCAGCAGAGACAAGTTCGTTGACTTCTTTGTAGAGGTGCTCGTAATCTCTCGCAGCTGTTCGGGGATTGTTTCAGCACGCGGCAAGGCCTATGTGCCTCGCTGCCCGGTCGAATTGTGTTCATGCGAACGCGCAAGCAGGGGAAAGGAGCGAGACAGATGAACGAAACCCATTGATCGGAAATGCCAAAGGAGAGAGGCATGTTCAGTCACGCTCGGAATCTTCTACTGTTTTCTGTTGGATGCGTACTCGTGGGGTCGGTATCGGCCCAGGGGCAAACGGCTCAGCCCCAGGTCGTGGAGCCGATTGTAAACTTCACACCGTCAGAGGATCTCGCTCATGAGGTCTTTGTCTCACCATCTCTGAGTCTCGACGAGGAGCTGGCGCCGAATGTGCGTCTGGCCTTGCCCGAAAGTGACATCGGCTTCCTATTGGGTGCGCCATCGGTCACGCCTGGGCAAGCGCCGATCGAGCAGCCGTACGTGCAGTTGCTGCGCGGGCGGACGTACACCTTGCTCTACAACGTCTTCAGCTCGTTGGTTTACAAAGGTGATCGTGGGCTTCTGCTGATCGACTGTGGCGGCCACTTCGGTGCGGTCGAGCGTGAGCGCTTGATGGCGGGCCTGGCGAGGATCGGAGGCTGGGACAGTCCGACCGAGGTCGGTGACGGGCTGCCGCTCAAGGCTTTGGCGATCACACATCCTCATGCCGACCACTGCGGCAACAGTGTCTTCTTGCAGCAGCGTTTCCCGAACCTTCGCATCATTGCCAGCCGTTGGTACGACGACGAAGTGCGGCTCAACAACTTGCCATTAGCACGGCCGACGCGCAAGATCCGCTCTCGCTTTGGCGGCTTCTTCTTCGAAGGTCAGCGCTTTACCTTCAACACACCCGTGCGCACGGCCCACACGTCGGCGGACTCCTACGTCATCACGCCGGATCGCGTGTTGATGGCGGTCGATATCGTGCAGTCGGATCGGCTTCCCTTCGTCGACATGAGTGTGGCGCGGGATATGTTCGGCTATATCCAGATGCTTCGCTTCTTGGCTGGCGAGGCTGAGGCGGGTAGCTGGGACGTTGCGAGTTGGGGGCACTTCAACGTTGGCTATCCGCGCGACGTCGAGATGACCTTGGAGTATCTCGAGGCACTCTTCGCTACTTGGACCTTCGCTTTTCTCGACAATCCCATCGAGCAGTTCCTCGATCCGGAGAATCCACTCTCAGAGCTGAACATTGCTGTCGTGCTGCGAAACTTCTTCGATCGCGTAGCGGAAGACATGGGCTTTGCCATGGCTGGGCTGCCTCAGCCGAGCCGCCCAGGCCGACTGTGGGGGGATACACGATTCTTCGAGCTCGTGCGGGATCATGGTGCGCGGGTACATGAGCTCAAGTTCCTGAGCTTCTTCAATAGCTTCGAGTTCGAACAGGCCGTCGCGAGCGGCGATCCGAGTGCCGTGGTTGCACTGATCAATAGCCGCATCCCGGATTTTGATCCGATTCCGCCAGGGACGGATCTCTATCCGCGGAACTAACCTGGCCTTCTAGACGGAAACGGCCGGCTCTGAGCCGGCCGTTCTGTCAGTCCCAAACTTTCCAGGGTGGGCTGCCACTCGCCCATTCGGCTTCCAGAACATTGCGGTCGCGCAGGGTGTCCATCGACTGCCAGAACCCTCGATGACGGTACGCTTCGACCTGACGTTTGCCGACCAGGCGATGCATGGGCTCGTGCTCCCACATGACGTCGTCCCCGTCGATCATGTCGATCGCCTCGGGCGAGAGCACGAAGAATCCGCCATTGATCCAGCCGCCTTCACCGTCCGGTTTCTCTTGAAACTCGGTGACGGTGTCACCGTCGAATCCGAGAATGCCGTACTTCGATGGTGGTTGGATGGCGGTAATCGTTGCCAGCTTGCCATGGGCACGGTGGTGTGCAACGAGTGCACCAATGTCGACGCTGGCGACGCCGTCTCCGTAGGTGAAGCAGAAAGCGTCGTCATCTCGAACGAACTCGGCGACACGCTTCAAGCGCCCACCGGTCGCTGTATGTTCCCCGGTATCGACCACCGTGACCCGCCATGGCTCTGCCGTATTCTGGTGAACGGTCATTCCGCCCGAGGCCAGATCGATGGTCACATCGGAGTTGTGCAGGAAATAGTTGGCAAAGTATTCCTTGATCATGTAGCCGCGGTAACCGCAGCAGATCACGAAGTCATCGATGCCGTAGTGGGAGTAGGTCTTCATGATGTGCCAGAGAATCGGCTTGCCTCCGATCTCGACCATCGGCTTGGGTCGGAGGGAGGTCTCCTCCGAGAGGCGGGTTCCGCGTCCTCCAGCGAGAATGACGGCTTTCATGAGACTCCCTGCCGCGCAATGCGCATCATGACGGCTTCCTTCTTGCCAGTCGTACTGACACCGTACGGTTTGTGGATTCGTGTGGGCGGCGTGTGACCGCGTATCGCGTGCAAGTGACGACCCGCGAGATCAGGCCAGAGCCCGATCGAGTAGGTCAGCCTGCTCGATCTTGTGAGCCGCTGCGGAGCCGGTCGCCGGGCTTGCCGATTCCGCACGGCTGATACAGGTTACGGGCCATCGATCTCGTAGCTCGCGACGAAGCGCCCGATTCAAAAAGCTCCAGGCACCCATGTTGCGTGGCTCTTCTTGGACCCATACCAGCGGCGTTCCGTCCGGGTAGGTCTCGAGCATCTCGGTCAAGAGATCTTGGGAAAGCGGGTAGTACTGCTCGAGGCGGAGAAGCGCGATGTCATCGATCTCCCGCGCTTCCCGCGCGGCTGCGAGCTCGTAGTAGACCTTGCCACTGGTCAGGATGATCTTGCGGGTCTTCGCGGGCGTGGCGCGGCCATCGTCTGGAATGAGCCGTTGGAAGCCACCGTCCGCGAGATCGCTGAGCGGCGACACGACTTGGGGGTGGCGCAGCAGACTCTTCGGCGACATGACGATCAGTGGTTTTCGCCAGGGGCGTACGACCTGCCGGCGCAAGCAGTGGAAGAGCTGCGCGGGGGTGGTGAGATTGACCACCTGAATGTTGTCTTCGGCGCCGAGCATCAGGAAGCGTTCGAGACGTGCGCTCGAGTGCTCGGGGCCTTGCCCTTCGAAGCCGTGGGGCAGGAGCATGACGAGCCCGGACAGTCGCTGCCACTTGTCTTCGCCGGAGCTGATGAACTGATCGATGATCACCTGGGCCACGTTGGAGAAGTCGCCAAACTGGGCTTCCCAGATGGTCACCCCCTCCGGGGTGTCGAGACTGTAGCCATATTCGAAGCCGACCACGCCGACCTCGGAGAGCGGGCTATTGATGATCTCGAAGCGCGCCTGATCCTCCGTGAGGTGGGCGAGCGGCACATAGATGCTTCCGTCGGTGACGTCGTGGAGCGCCGCGTGGCGGTGGCTGAACGTCCCGCGCTGGGCGTCCTGGCCGCTCATGCGCACCGGATGCCCTTCGACCACCAGCGAAGCGAACGCGAGGGCTTCCGCGGCAGCCCAATCGAGGGGACGCTCGCCCGCTGCCATCGCGCGTCGATCGCGGAAGGCGCGTTCCAGCTTTCGGTGACTGTTGAAGCCTTCCGGCGTTTCGGTCAACCGATTGAGCAGGGCTGCCAGCCGCTTGACGGGAACCTGCGTGGAGACTTCGGGTGTGTCGGCGTCCCGTCCGCCCTTGAACGGGCGCCAGATGCCTGCGCCGGTAGTCGGGCCCCGCAAGGGATGCTCGCTGCTGCGCGCCTCGCTCAGCTCCGTTTCCAGCTTGTCGCGCTGCTCGGCCTCGATCCGGCGTGCGTCCGCTTCGCCGATACCCTCGTCGGCGAGGCTGGCAAGATAGCCATCTCGAACGGACTTCCGCTGGCGAATCTTCTCGTACATCAACGGCTGGGTGTACGAAGGCTCGTCCCCTTCGTTGTGGCCGTACCGCCGATAGCAGTACATGTCGATGATCACGTCCTGGCGGAACTTCTCGCGATAGGCCATCGCCAGGTGGACGACACGGGCCACGGCGTCGGGGTCTTCGCCGTTGACGTGGAAGATCGGCGTCTGAAGCATCCGAGCGACGTCACTCGCATAGTGCGTCGAACGGCCTTCCTCCGCTGGGGTGGTAAAGCCGATCTGGTTGTTGACGATGAGGTGGAGAATCCCGCCGACGTTGTAGCCCGGCAGGCAGCTCATGTTGAAGAGCTCTTGGAGGACACCCTGGCCGGCGAACGCGGCGTCGCCGTGGATGAGGACCCCCATGCACTGTCGACGTTCCGGGTCGTCGAAGCGATCCTGCTTGGCGCGAATCCGGCCAGCGAGGACTGGATTGACGAACTCGAGATGGCTGGGATTGAAGCACAGGGACAGGTGCACCGATTGCCCGGAGTCCGTCGACCGGTCGCAGCTGAAGCCGAGGTGGTACTTGACGTCTCCCTTACCGAGGTAGAGCTCCGGCGCGTCGTCAGTGAACTCCCGAAAGACGTGGCGTGGGCTCTTTCCCATGACATTGACCAGCACGTTGAGCCGGCCTCGGTGCGCCATGCCGATGACGACCTCGCAAATGTCCCGCGCGCCGGCTTCTTCGACCGCGAGATCGAGCAGGGGAATCAGCGTTTCCGCACCCTCCAGTGAGAAACGCTTGGCGCCCAGGAACTTGCGATGGATGAACTGTTCGAAAATCTCGGCGTCGGTCAGCTTGGTGAAGATGCGCAGCTTCTCTTCGCGGTTGAGCTGGCGGCTGTGTCGCGAGCTCTCGAGCCGCTCGATCAGCCAGTCCTTGGCCTCGATGTTGTCGATGTGCATGAATTGCACACCGATCGAGCCGCAGTAGACGGTCTCGAGCATCGACAGGATCTCGCGCAGGGTCAGGAGGGTCGTGCCGCCGCTGGTGGTGCTCGAGAACAGCGAGTCCATGTGCCGTTCGTCGAGGCCGTAGTGAGCCGGTGCCAGCTCGGGGGCGTCCGGGCGCTCGCTGCCCAGGGGATCGAGCCGCGCGCGCAGGTGGCCACGGACCCGATAGGCGTGAATGAGCTGGTTGACGCGATTCTGCCGGTCGCTGCGCTGGCGCAAGCGGCTGGTGAGCATCGTGATGACGCTGCGAGCGAGCGCTGGCCGACGGTGCAGCAGGTACTCGAGGTCGCTGCCGACGACGCAAAGAACCTTCGCGTCGCTGTGTGCGATCACGTCTGCCGATCGTGGCTGGGCATCGAGGACCGAAAGCTCGCCCACGACTTCGCCAGGGTTGATGGTCGCGACCACATCGCCAAAGCGGCGAACGACCAGGTGACCGGCGACCAGCACGAAGAGCTCGTTGCCTTCCTCGGCCTCTCGGAAAAGCACCTCGCCTTTCGCGAGGCGACGCTCCGTCGCGAGGCGAGCCACATGGCCAAGCTCCTCGCGGGGAACCCCCGAAAAGACGCGCAGGCCAGCCAGAAGTGTGGCGCGCTGCGCCAACTGCTCCGAATCCACCGCAGGCAGGGTGCGTTCGTCGAGCGGCACGATGCCCTTCGACTCGCTGCGGCCGGCACTCGGTGGATTGAAGATGCTGGCTCGTTGGAAGCCCGGGCCGGAGAGAGAGCGCTGGTCGACGGGGTTGCCGTCGAGGCCGTCGAAATAGATCTTCCAGGCATTGTCGACCGAGGCCGGATCCTCGAGGTACCGCGCCCACTGCGCTTCGACGAAGGCCAGGTTCGTAGTGTGGATGGGAAGGTCCCGCGCGTCCATTCGGATCTCCTTGCGTGCAGGGCGAATCGCGCCCATGGCACCAACGGTCATTGTGCCACGAGATGGCTACGAGATGGGAATGGCAGGGCCTGCTCACATCTCGTAGCCCAGGAGCAATTTGGTTGACTAGTGCTGCATTTTGCGGCTAAAATGAGCATGGTCACAAGTTTCGGTTTTGCCTTTCGAGCCGTCAGGAGAGGAACGCAGGCCAGCACGGTTTGCGGCTGTGGCGACAACGAAGCTCCCGCAGCGACGGCATTTCAAGGAGGTCCCAGATGAACCAGCCTTTAAGTTCCAGGAGATGGGGCGGATGGGTCGTGCTTTTACTCGTATTTGGGGTGGCGTCAGTCAACGCACAGATCCCCGATAGCATGGATCCCAATGAGCCGGGCATTCTCGAGCCCATGCTGACCGTGCTTCAAGGTAAGGAAGTACGCATTCCCAACACGGATCAATCCGTCGATGGGGACGAGCAGTCAGCGATCAAGGGTGACGTGGTGTTCGAGGACGCCCTCAGCACGACGAGCTCGCTCGGTCATCCGATCACGCATGTCGCGAGCCCGAACGACGATATGCGCCTCGTGCTCGCGCGTATGGCCAGCGCCGCGAGCGGAGGCGATAGCGCCGCAATGCAGGCGGCCGCGACCGAGCTCGAGCAGATCCTCATGGGGACGACCCAGGGACGGATCTACGACGGTTTCTCGATGCTGAACTTCAACCGCTGGAAGGAGCCCTCGATTACCGCGGAGCACTTCCAGAGCGGCATCGTTCCGGGTGAGTACAAAATGAAGGTTGCTCGTGACACGGGTGAGACCTTCGTCAGTCCGTACGATGGCGAGAACCGGCGCATCTGGGAAGTCGATATCTCGATGCTCTACTACGACGGGCAGATCGACTCGGATACGTTCCTGCTGCGCTTCCCGTACGGTCATCACGACGACGATACGCTGCGGGTGAACTACCGCATCTATTCGCTCGTCCAGGAAGACTTCTCGCCGACGCTGGTGATGCTCGACAAGCGCGTTGCCCTGAACACGGTGCAGTTCCCCTACAAGGGAATCGACTCCGTGTGGATCGCCTTCCAGCCGGGCCAGATCACCAACGTGACGGTCGACTATCCGCCGGTCCGACAGGTCCGCGGTGTCTACACCTGGGGTTGGCGCGATCATCCGCCGCGCATTCAGTTCCTGCAGCCGGTCTACGACATCCGAAATGCCAATACGGGTGAGATCGAGCTCGACCCGCAGGGGATCAGCTACGCATTCCGAAACCGGGAAGATCTGACCCTCGACACGATCGGTTCCGCAGCCCCCGAGATGAAGATGCTCGAGGTGATCCGTGGAATCCAGGGTGGCGCGACCCCCGCGACGATCGACGCTTGGCTGACCCGGGAGAACCAGGGGCCGCGCGGTACGTGGATCGAGTGGGCCGACCTGGCGAAGGTCCAGACCCAGTTGCCGCCCGAGGCCTGGGACGTGCTGGCCGAGGAAGGCATCAGCCGTGGTGACTTCGGTGACTACAACATGGTCTCGGTGTTCCTGAACAACGAGATGTACGGCGAAGGCCCGTTCATCAACGAGATCATGGGCTGGCAGCAGCGCGAGGTCTTCAAGGTCAAGCTGATCAACCTCGACGATCATACGCACTACTTCCGCAATGTGGACTTCAGCACGCGTCTGCACGACGACATCTTGCGGTGTTGCGGTGGTGGTGACACCTCGTTCGAGATCATGAACTTCAAGCCCAGCTCTGGCGCGCCCAAGGTGGCGGAGATGCAGTGGCGGGCTGGCTGGGGCTTCCGGCCGCACTACGATGTGGTGCAGCAGTCCGACGTCTTCCCGCGCACCGCGGATCGCGTCAAGCTGACACCGTACACCGGCGGTGAGGGAGGAACCTTCTTCGGGTACCAGTATTCGGAGGAGGCGCGTGGCGGTGACTTCCGCTTCAACCCGCCGCCCTTCGTCATCGGCTTCGATGCCGCGAATCCGAGCTCGGATCTGCTGCGCGATGTCGATGGCAAGCCTGGCCTGATCATCGGTCAGCACACCGAGGGCTACGGTGTTGGCAAGATGTGTCCGGAAGATCCCTATCCAGGCTTCTGCCAGACGAACATCGCCGCCTACAATCCGAATGGCACGCTCAACTGGCCGCCGCCGCCGCTCCAGGGCGTTAACGGCAACCCGGACCAGCCGACCGAGCTTCGCTTCCCGCCCTTCCTCCGCAACCCGGATCAGATCGGCGACGACGCGGGCGACATCATTCCGCCGACGGGCGCCTGGCGTCCCTTCCTGTGGACCAACCCGAACAACGGAACGCTGTTCATCGATCCGGATGATCCGAGCAAGGGACACTGGGCCGATCTGACCTACAGCCACGGTACGCCGGTATTCGCGGGCAAGTCGTTGGCCGCGACCATCGAGCTGCCCCGTTCGTCGGGTCAGGTCTTCTACCAGTTCGACGATCTCTTCCACGACAACAGCATCTTCTCGCCGCACCCGCTCTTCGAGCCCTCCGTGCCGCGAGACGAGGTCCGTGATGCCAAGGCTTCGAGCCGCGGCGGCACGACGCGTATTCGTGGTCGCTTGAGTCAGCTGGAGATTGGTGACTATTCGAGCTGGGTGGCCGTCTACAAGGGCGCCGCGGATGCCAACGGCTGTACCGGCGACGTGATCGGTACGGCACCGGTACGTGGCAGCAACGGTCGCTTCGTGCTCCGTGCCAACACAGAGGTCGCGCCTGGCACGACCATCTGTGTCGAGTCCACGGTCGGTGGCTTCGGCAACGTGACCGTCGAGTAGAGCACCTCCCCGTCCGAGGGGAAAGCCCGAGCTTTCGCTCGCATCAAGGCCTGCCACCTTTTCGGTGGCAGGCCTTTTTCCTTGTCAGAACAGGTTGGAATCCAAACGGCCCCGTGGCACCGGCAGGCTTCGCATCGGGGCGTGCACGGCCGGGTCTCCGGGACTGCGCTTCTTCGGCCGATCACCGGTCCTTGCTTCAGAGGCCGTGTGCAGACGCTCAGCACTGCCTCGCGCCCCCGAACCTGGGCACGGAAGACGCGGACGGAAGGCGGAGAACGCAGGGGAAGGTGGTCGCGCCAACCGCCTGCCTCCCGCGGCCGCCGGAACGGGCGGCAGCGGGGGGCGGGGTGCCGCCCGTGGCAGAGCTGGTGGTCGGCCGACCGACTTGGTGGCCGCGACCCTTCCGGTCACGACACCAAGGGAGCTGGGATCGTCAATGCGCTGGGGATTGGGCGGTCGGGGCGGCAGAGAGCGCGGCCCGGAAGCCAACGTAGTCTTGGCCTTCGCGCGGCCATTGCGGGTAGCGCAAGGGGGCGCGTAGGCTGCTGGCGTCGAAGACGAACGATCCGCCACGCAGAACACGCTTGTCGCCTGGCCCATCGTTGCGCGGGTTGCGCCAGGCGCCCTGCTCGGGGCCTTGTGCGTAGAATGCGCGGTCATAGACGTCTTCGGTCCACTCGTAGACGTTTCCCGCCATGTTGTAAGCCCCGTAGGGCGAGACGCCTTCGGGACTGGCATCGACAGGCGTGGGTTCGTCCTTGCCGATCGGATGCTCGCGCCAAACCGCGCGTTCGAAGCTCGGTGCCTCGTTGCCCCACGGGTAGATTCGCTCGTCAGTGCCCCGTGCGGCCTTCTCCCATTCAGCCTCGGTCGGCAGCCGCTTGCCCGCCCACGCCACGTAGCGCTTGGCATCGGTCCACTTGATGTATGAGACCGGCATGCGGTCGCCACGTCCCCAGATCGGTTTGGCGGGACGAATGGGCAAGCCGTTGATGTCGACCGGGAGCGGGAGGCCAGACAAGCGCCACTGGCGCCAGGTGGTCTCGTATTTGTCGATGTAGAAACCGTCGAGCCAGACTTCGTGCACGGGTTGCTCGTCGGGGTCGCCGTGGTCGTGCCCCATCTTGAACGGGCCGGGCGGCACGAAGACCATGATCGAGCCATCGGACTGCCACAAGTACTCGCCCTCGACCTCGCTTCGGATCAAGCCACGTGGCAGCGGCTCACCATGCCAGCCCGTGGCTGGATCGCCTGGCTGGGCTTGTGCTGCTGGTGCTTGGTTCGCCAGCGCCTGCGACTGCCCCTCGGCAATCGGGGTGACGGCTCCAGCGAGCAGTAAAACGGTGGTCCAGGTCCCTGTGATCAGGGCGGGGCGCGGGTGTCGATGCAGGAACCGCCTCATGGCTTCGCTCCATCTTCTGAGTTTGATGCAGGCTCCCTTGCCGCAGATTCTCGTTCCGAGCTTGCGGGAGCATCGGCCGAGATGGCCGCCCGGAAGCCGATGTACGGCGTGCGATCGCGCGGCAAGAGACGGTAGCGGTAGGCGCTACGAAGCTCTCCCTCGGGCAGCACGAATGCGCCACCCCGAAGGGAACGGTACTTGCCCTCGCTGAGGTTCACGGGGTTCCTCAACGGAGACCGTGCGTAGTAGCGGGCTTCGTAGGTGTCGGCGACCCATTCGTAGGCGTTCCCCGCCATGTTGAGCGCACCGTACGGCGACGCGCCTGCCTTACAGCAGGTTACGTCCGCGGTGGATGTCAATGCTGTCGGATGATCTTTCCAGAGTGCCCGATCGAATGTCGGCGCTTCGTTACCCCATGGATAAAGCCGGCCCGTCGCACCCCGCGCCGCGAACTCCCATTCGGCCTCGGTCGGCAGCCGCAG
>CALFAM010000038.1 GCA_937948815.1 uncultured bacterium | reverse complement strand
GTGCCCCAGGCGTCGTTCTGGCTCGCCGGCGCGCGACCCGCGAGAGCGATCCAGCGACTCGCCGCACTCCCTGGCGTGAGGGTGATCGCGAATCCACCCGACCTCGGTGTCATTCGACGCCAGGCCACGGTCTCGATCGCGCCTCTGCGCGCGGGTTCGGGCACGCCGATCAAAGTGCTCGAGGCCATGGCGGACGGCCTGCCGGTGGTCACCACCCGCCGTGGTGCGACCGGTCTCGAAGCGCTGCCGGCTGAGGCGATCTCGATCGCAGACGATCCCGCTGCCACCGTCGACGCTATCGTCCGTCTGCTGTCGGACCCGTCTGCTGCTGCCCGGCAGGCCGATGCTGCCTTCGCGTGGGTCCAGGATCGCCACGATCTCACCCGTGTCGGTGACCGCTTCGAATCCCTGCTCGCCGCTGCATGCGGCCGTTGATCCCGCGCCAGTCCGGCCAGCCCGCGCTTCTGAAGCGAAACCGCGTCCACCTGCGGGCGTATGGGAAGCCATGAGGACGCCAGTTTGCACCGCCGTCTCGATCGCTTCCCTGATCTTCGCCTCGATACTCGCCTCCGTGGCGGATGCGGCTGTGGCCACGGCTGATTCGGCGCAGCCTTCGACGAAGACGCCGGACCGGCTGCTCATTCATCAGGCTCGCCTGGTGTCGTCGGAGCGCGCCAAGCCACTCGACAATGCATGGGTTGCGGTCGAGGATGGCCGCATTGTGCAGGTAGGCCAGGGTGGGTGGGACACCTACGCGGACTGGCCGGCGCACGATGCCGAGCAGCGCTACCTGGTACCTGGTCTCATCGACAGCCATGTGCACCTGCGTTCGATTCCCGGGCTGGCGGCCCCAGCAACCGCACCCGCATCGCTTCGCCCGGCGATCGCAGCCTACGAGCAGCAGCTCCCACGGTCCTACCTTTTCTTCGGCTTCACCACCCTGATCGACCTCAACGTCGTCGATCGCGCGTTCTTGGACCGCTTTGCGCAGGCTCCGCAGCGACCCGATGTCTTCGACTGTGACGGCGCGCTCGCCCTGGCGAATGGCTATCCGATGGTTTTTGCGCCGCCACCGTTTCGTTTCCTGGCCTATCCCAACTTCCTCTGGGACGATCGTCAAAACGAGGCGATTCCCGAACGCTACGACGCGGCGGCGCACAGTCCCGAGGCGGCGGTCGGGCGGGTGGCCGATGCCGGTGGCATCTGCGTCAAGGCGTTTTGGGAGGACGGCTTCGGCGACGCCAAGATCTGGCCCACACCGACCGCCGATACGATCGATCGCGTGGTGGCGGAGAGTCAGCGTCGGGGCCTCACCGTCGCCCTTCACGCCAACGGTCTCGAAAGCTATCGCTTCGCCCTGGCACGCAAGGCGGACGTGCTCGTCCACGGCCTGTGGGAGTGGGGCGGTGCGGTCGCGGAGAAAGCGGGCACCGTTCCCGCGCCCGTGGCCGACGTGCTCACCCAGGCGGCCGAGCAAGGTACCGCCATGATGCCGACCCTGCGAGTGCTCGAAGGCATTCGCGACGTCTTCGACCCCGCATTTCTGGCTGACCCAGGGCTGCGAGATGCCGTTCCCGATGCCCTGGTCGATTGGTACCAGAGCGAAGCTGGTGGCTGGTACCGCGAAGACATGCGCGCGAGCTGGGGAGGCGGCCCCGACCGTGCCATCCGGCCCCGCGTCCAAGGCGCCGTCGATCGCGCCGTCCAGGGCCTGACGGTCTTTGCCGAGGCAGGCACCATCCTCTTCGGCAGCGACACCCCCTCCGGGCCGACCTACGCCAACCCACCGGGCCTCAACGGATTGCTCGAGCTTCGCGCCCTCGCCCGCGCCGGCATCTCGCCCCGCCGTCTCCTCGCCGCGGCCACCCTCGACAACGCCCGGGCCTTCGGCCTCGACGATCGCTACGGAACCATCGAGCCCGGTAAAGTCGCCAACCTTCTCCTACTCGAACAGAATCCGCTCGAAACCGTCGAAGCTTTCGCAGCCATCCACACCGTCATCCTCCACGGCACCCCCATTCCGCGAGACACTTTGTCGGCGCGGAACGCGACTCAGTAGGCGCTGCTGGGAGCGAGGTCTTGGTGATCGCCCCGTGTTGAGAGAATGATTCGCTGGCAGCAGCTCCGTGTCCGATGGCCAGCAAGATCTGTCCTCGGGTCGATCTTCCGTTCTGGCGAATTGGGCTTCCTTCCCGGTATCGAGAGCATCAAGCAGTCAGCAAGGAGCGCGTATTCAGGCGGTCGATGCGACCAAGCGGTCTCCCCGCCCCGTTGCGAGTAAGAAGCCGCTGGCGATCATGATCAGGCTGAGCCACCAGAGTGCACCACTCGGTGTGGTCGGCAGGAGCAGCGCGGAGGCCAGCAAGGCGGCCGGGAAAACCAGCAGGAACGACCTCCCCAGCCGGCGTGCCGTGGCCTTCCGTGGCAAGGCGCCGATTCCGATCATCAGCGAGCCGATCATCACGATGTTCATTCCCATCATGTGAATGGCGTAGGCCGTGTTGGCCAACGGGTAGGTGCCCGGGGTCGGGGTGGTCAGGCCGGTTCGATGCCAGGTCCAGCTGTGAATCGCGTCGCCTGGGAGTACGAGACAGAGGCCGGCGAGGACGAGCCAGTAGCCCTTCGAGGGTAGCCGCCCTGCTTCCCGCCGCAGGTGGATGATGAGCCCGATAAACCCCACCAACATCAACGATAGTGCCACCGAGTACGCCATGCCATAGGTCGTCCACAGCTGTGTCGGCGGTGCGAATTGGAGCCACGAGCCCATGCCGTCCCGAAAGGGCGTCACCCAGGATGGCTGAGGAATGATGGCCCAGCCGGTCATGTACTTGATGGTCACCAGGACCGGAGCCAGCATCAGCGAGCCGACGCCGCCCACGATGGCGGCATAGCCCCACAACATACGAACGCTTTTTTCGTTCACGCTCATTGCCTCTCCCTGGGCCGGCGGCCTGCCGAATCGAGGTAAGAGCTCGCTCGCGACATCGCCCGATTCGGACGCGGAACCGGCGCTGTTGCTAGGCAGAAGGAAGCGGGGTGATCACTGTTCGCTGCGCGAGCCCACCGAGCAGGCTATCAGCGTCACGGCTCATCGGCGTCGACGACGTGACCCGTTTGCTCCTCGTACCAGCGCCGTGGGCGCCGAAGCTTCCAGTCGCGCTCACCATCGGCGAGCTCGAGGCCAGCCGATAGAGGCCCGCGGTCCAAGAAGACGAATCCCTGCGGAATCTTGTCGACGACGTTAAGGTCCGCGCGAACTTCGAGGCCCTTTCCCGTCAGCAACAAGTCATCGACGATGAGCGTGGTGCCGTCCGACTGCACCCCCATGGCGAGATCGAGGTCTTGGACCGCCAGGATGGGCTTCATCCAACGCAGCAGCGGCTTTTTCTGCGCAACCAAGGCGATGATCGGTCGCGAATCGCGTACCTGAGCGGTGCACTGCACATCCATCTCGAGAGGATTCGCCCAGCGCATGTTGCCTTCGGTCAGCTCGAACCGAGCCCACCAGGACTTTCCCTTGGCATCCTCTTCATCACCGATCGACACGCGATCCAGGGCCATTCGGCTCCCCGAGAGGTCGAAGCGGCGCGACTCGACATCGGCGTTGGCCAGGTGTGTCGTCAACGTCACATCGCCCGTCAGGTCGAGATCCCAGAAACGGGCGCGAATCTGCTCGCCCTGGAACTCGACACGGCCCGTTCCACGGCCATTCTCCGTGGAGAGCTCGAGATGACCGGCCAGGGTCGCGGTTCCCTCGAGCACCTCGATCCCGGCGCCCGGCGGTAGGTAGCTGTTGTAGAAGGTCAGGTCCGTGACCTCCGAAGGTGGCAAGTCGAGCGCCATCGAGAAGGTCGGCTCGAGCTCGGTCAAGTCGACGGTCGGGCTGCTGATGCGGAACGTCAGATCAGCGCCGCGGGCATGCGGTGTGGGAGCATCACGTCCTCGCAATTCGAAGCGCGACAAACGGGTTTCGATGATCGCTTCGGGGCCATCGTCGCCGGCTGCTACGCGTCCTTCGAGTCGGCCGTCGCCCTGGGCTCGGAAGTCGAGATAGTCGAACGTGAACGAGGCGTCCTCCGCAGCGATCCGACTGCCGGCAGCCAAGACACCACGCTCGATCATGACGTTCGCATCGACCGCGCCCGTGCCGTCGAGCCCGAGCCAAGACGAGTTTCGAAAGTATGCGTCGAGAAAGCCGAGGTTGGCCTGCGGTGCGCGAAGCTGGATGGTGGTGGTGAGGAAGCGCAGAAACGCGGCACCCTTGTTCTCCTCTGTAACCACCGACTCGATGAGTGCCTCGACGTCGAGATCGAGCGAACGCGCGACCTGCTCGTCACCCGCCGTCAAGTCGCCGGCGAGCGTCAGCCGCGCGCGGTCGACCGCCAGGGGGCCACGAATCTCGAACGCGAACTCGCCGTTCAATTGGCCGTCACCCGCAAAGCGGTACCGTTCGAGCCATACCGTTTCGACCTCGTCGATCGCGATGTCATCGATGACAATGGCCCAAGGAGACCGACGCTTCGCCTTCGGAGCGGGGTCGGTGAGCGCATCGCGATGACGGCTGGCGAAGCCGGGAATCGGCGGCACATCACCCGAGCTCTCATCGATCTCGCCCGGTTCGAGGCGCCGCCGTAAGCGAAAGTCGAGGCCGCTCCCGCGCACCGAACGCGCGCGAAACGTCCTCGTCATCAGGGACAGGAGGTCGCAGTGGACGCGCGCGGATTCGAACTCGGCCAACCACTGCACCGGCCGCTGCTGACCGCGCAGCCGTACCCCCCGCAGGTGGGCGATGCCCGGCACGACCGTCCAGCCGCCACGCCACGCCACGAGCATCTTTTCGGGCTTGCGGTTGATCGCCCAGTCGGCGAGCGGGGTGTTGAGGAAGAGGTTCGCCCCCACGATGTAGACCAGTTCCAGGGCCAGGACGACCACCAACGCGCCAATCAGCCCGCGCCGACCCGTCCAACGGCGACCTTTCCTGTGACGATCCGGACTGTGCTGCCGGTCAGAGCGAGTAGCGCTCAAGGTGCGCTGGTCCGTTTCGAGGTTGTTTCGAAGGCCAGGAGCATCGGCGTCAGCACGAAGAGCGAGGCGAACCACGCGCCGGCGATTCCGACTGCCACCACCAAGCCGAGGGAAGCGATGGCCGGTGTGCTGGTCAGGGTCAAAGAGCCGAAGGCGATGGTGGTCGTCACGCTGGTCATGGTGATGGCGTGGGAGCTGGCGCCCAGGTCTTCGTCGAGCGACAATCTGCGGCGGCCCGAGCGCGCGAAGCTCGATACGAGAAAGATCCCGTCGTCGACGCCAAGGCCGGCGATCAGCGGCAAGGCCACCAGGTTCATGGTGTTGAAGCCGACGCCAGTCCACTTGAGGACGGCCACCAAGACCACCAATCCGAAGACTGCTGGTACCAAGGCCAGAAGAACCCGCGTCGGTCGCCGGAAGATGATCAGGAGCCAGACGACGACGATCGCCGATGCCGCGGTGAGCAGGCGGACGAGATCGCGCATCACCGTGGTCTGGAGGTCGGCGTTGAGCACCTTGAGCCCGGTGAGGGTGGCGCCTTCGAGGCCGTTGAGCGCCTGGCGCACGGTTCCGATCACGGCGTCGCGGTCGACGCGATTTTCGAGGGCGCGGCCGAGAGAGATCAGCGTCAGGGCCTGGAATGGGCCGGTGCGCGTGGCCGGGTCGTCGAACGCGTCGTGCGGCAGGATCGCGCCGGCCAGGGACGGGACGGCGGCCAGGTCGGCGATCGTTGGTGGAGGTGGCGGCGCCAGGACCCGGCGCAGGTGGGCCTCGTAGTCTGCAAAGGCATCGGTCTCGAAGATGCTGTCTTCGAGGACGGTGCGAAAGTCGGTGATGACCTGCTCGGCATCGATCGCGCGTGCCGCTTTGTGACTTCGCGCAATCCGGTCGCTCGACGGCAGGACGCTGCTCAGGCCGAGGGTGGTCAGATCCTCTTCGGTCCCGCGCGCCGCGCGCAAGCGGGTCGACACCTGGTGAGAAAGGTCGACCAGCGCCGGCTCGCTTTTGGCTCGCAGCAGGATGATCAGGCTGTCCGGGCTGGCACCGAACTGGCGCGCGATCTCGGCCTGCGTCGCGAGTGGCGGATTGGGCCGAGGCTGCATGAGGGACAGCTCGGTCGTGATGAGCGAATGGCCTGGCAGGAGGACGATCGATGAAGCGGCCAACAGCACCGCGAGTCCGACCGCGAGACAGGCCCGTCGGTGGCGCGCGATCCACCGCACCACCGACGCCGGGTCGAACCGCGCCGTCAAGGCGGAGCGGCGGCCCGTGCGGCGATCGAGCAGGGCGACCAAGGCCGGTGTCACGGAGATGGTGGCGAGGAAAGCGGCGATCAAGCCAAAGGTGCCGACCAGCGCAAATTCGCGCAAAGCCGCGATGCTCGACGCGGCGATGACCGCGAAGGCCACGAGCGATGTGACCAGCGCGGCAACCAGCGCGCGCCCCGGCCCGTGCTGAATGTCGGTCGCCTCGACCAGGGGAATGCCTTGCCCGCGCTCCGCCGCCAAGTGCGCGAGGTAGTGCACCGCATAGTCGACGCTCAAGCCGGCCAGGATGGCACCGACCACGGCGGTAATCGGCGTGAAGCGGTCGGCCAGTAGCGCGAAGGCACCGAAGCCGACCACGATGCCGACGACGACCGGTGCCAGTGCTGGCGCCAGGATCACCGGGCTTCGGTAGGCGACCAGGAAGAGCACGATCAAGAGCACCGCGGAGCCCCCGAGGCTGAGGAGCATGTCCTTGCGGATCTCGCGGTCGCTCAACTCGGCGAAGGCATAGGCGCCCGTGCTCTCGACCGTCAGGTTGCCGGGCTCCGCCCGCTCGATCGCCTGGCGAATGGCCGGCATGAATTGACGCGTGAAGCCAATGGCGCTCGCCGGCTGGGTGCCGGTGATGCGGATCAAGAGACCGCGACCATCCGGGCTCAGGAAAGCACCGCCGCGGCCACGGCCACCGAGGTCGTTGCGGACCGGCGCGAGCGCATCCTGCAAGAGCTCGAAGAGCCTCAAGGGATCGCGCAGGATCTGCCGCGCGACCACGTCGGCCGCCAGGGAAGGGCTTGCAAGTAGCGATTCGTTGCGCCGGACCTGCGCCTGGATTCCCGCCGGGGAAAGGCGTTCCTCGAGAGCAGCGAAACCGCCCTCGTCGAGGTAGTAGAGCATGGCTGGCTGAACCACTTCCTCGACGAAGCGACGGCTATCCGCACCGCTACGGTAGCTCACCGTCGCCACCGAGCTGGCGGTCACTGGATCCTGCTCGAGCTCCGCTTCCAGCCGGCCCGCGAATTCGAGCAGCGCGGCCGAGACCTGGGCGGCCGGTCGATCGTCCGCCGGCGGATCATTGGTGGGTGCGTTACTGGCAGCGTGAACCCAAAGCAGCAACTCTTCAGCGGCAGCGAAATCGTCGAGCAGGTGATGCAGTGCGTCGACCGCGGGCCGATCGCGCGGGAACATGTCCTCCAATGAGGTCGTCGGGCGCAGGCGGGAGGCGCTGAGCGCCGCCAGAAGAAGGACCGCGAGCGCGATCAGGAGCGTGCGCCCCGGCCGGCGGGCAGGCGCCGTCAGCAGGCGCTGCAAGACCAGCACGTCAGTCGCGTCTCTTCGCCCGTTTCGGCGGTTCGAATGCAGTCTCGGGCAGCGGCTCGTCGAGACTCATCTCGTGCAGCGTGACTTCGAGGACTCCGCGATCGGTCTTGGCTTCCAGGTGGGTCGGCCAGGGCTCATTCGCGATGCTCTGATAGTCGTCGAGTTGGAGAACGCCCAGGCCCTTGCCCGCGGCATCGAACAGTCGGTAGGCGAGGACCGTGCGTGACGGGCCGTCGATCTCCGCTTCGAGGTAGCCATCGTCGGGCAGGTCGCCGCGGACGACGAAGTGATTCGGCCCGGTACGGGTGGTCGCGACGTCGGCCTCGCCGAGCAAGCTTCCCAGGCGGGGCCAGACGGACTTCCAGGGACCCGTCGACAGCTCGCCATCGATCAACTTGCGGGTGGCCTCGTCGGCGCGTTTGGCCGTCCACAGCCACACGCCGTCGGGGCGTACGGTGAGGTCCAGTACGGCATGGCCGAGCTTCCAGGCGCGCAGCCGCAAGCGGTCGGGAGGCTGAGCAACCAGCGCACCTTGCAGGCTGACCGAATCCTTGCCCGGCCGATGGAATGTCAGGCGGCACTCGGCGGCCAGGGTCTCGATGCTGGCAACGCGACGGTCGATTGCCGCCATCACCTCGCGCGGGTCACCTTGCCAAGGCTCGGTTGCCGTCGTGGTCGTAGGTGCCGTTGCGGTCGGCGCGGTCGTCCCCGCGCACGAGAGGGTCAGCAAGGCCACGGCGCAGCCCGACCAGCAGGCGAGACGGTTCCAGCCCGTGAAGGGCCGATTCGAGGAGTACCAGCCTCTGGTATGCCGGTCTCTGGCGTGCCGTCCTGAGGAGCCGAACCCTTTTGAGCGATGGCCGGTCAAGAAGCGTCGCCCTGAGGCATCACGACCTCGGTATCGGGCGGCACATCCAGCGTGAGCGCGCCGGGATCGAGCTCGGGATTGACTTCGACATGGGTGAAGCGAATGGTCGTGCGATCACCATCCTGGTCGACGATCTCGATCTCCTTGACGTAGCCCAGTTCCGCGTCGAGCGACAACGTGGCCTCGGCGAGCTGGTCACGCAGCAAATCCGTACGTGGCGCAAGGCGCAGCACGAGAGCGCCCGGTTCTTCGACCTCCTCGATCTCGAAGCTCTTCGCCAGGACATCCAGGCGTGGAACAGGCGAGGCCGCCATGTCGCTAAAGCGCTCTTCCACCCGATAGACCTCGACACGCCCGGCTTCCGGGTCGTACATGCGGATCTCGCCATCGTCGACCAGCATGGAGGACGGTCGTGGGCTCTCGGTCTGCCAAAGAACCTTGCCGTTCTGCATCGACACCGTTCCACGAGAAGTCAGCGGACGCTTGAGCAGCGCGATGCGCTTTTCCTGCTCGAAGCTGGCACGCAGGCTGTGGACCGCCGCCAGCCTCTCGTCGGCTGCTCGAAGCGTCGGCGAAAGGTCAACGTCCGTGCTCGGCACCTCTGCGGCAGCAGCGGTCAACGTCAACGCGGCCAGAACCGAGCACGCCGCCAAGAGGAGGGACGCGTGGTGGGAGCCATGCATAGAAAGTCTCATCATGTTCACCTCAATCAGCAATCCGCGTGCCAAGGACTGTCTGGCGGGTCGGTGGTCCGTTCGACGAGAACACGGCTCTTGCACTCCATCACGACTGACTCTTCGTCCCCACGCCGCCCTCGCACATGCACACTATCTGCTGGACGTTACATAGCAGCTTGCCGTCGCCTCCTTTCCAGGGCTCACGGATTCACAGTCAACAGGCCAGTGGCTCGAGTCTTCCCGGTAGTTTCATTGTATCGATCTTGTTTTCAGTGATTTGGCGGGGCTCGGTTGCATCGCGATTCATCCTCATAGGGTCTGAGAAAGCGTCACTGGGGCCAATGGGTATGCAAACGTGGCAGGCATCGGAGGCACGGAGCGCCGGAGTTTCGAGGATTGTGCGATCGCAAAGCCGGAAGTTGGGGAACAAGACCGACGCTCTCGTATGAGCTGGTCGACCCGGACCAAGCGGTTGACCGTTCCCCCCATTACGGCTCTGGCGTCGGGGTTCGCCCCGATGACGCTTCGTTCGCAAGGCCCCTCACCGAAGATGGGATTGGTGCTTTCGAGCGTCGCCATCAGGTCGTCCTTCCCACCGGCTACAGGGATTTCTTGCTTCGGTTTGGATGCGGCGGTCCTGGTCCGTACTACGGCCTTTTGCCTCTCGAGGCCGAAGAGCCGCCGCCAGGTGTGATGGCACGGGCGTGTGTACTAGACCCCGCTTTGGAGGATCGTGACTCGTTTGAGCTCGAGGACTTCGATGAGGAGCGGCCATCAGGCACGATGGCGAGCTGCGACCAAGGCTGCACCTTCTACACCTTCATCATCTTGACGGGGCCGCACCGAGGCAGGTTGGTGAACCTGGAAACCGACAGCTCGTTCAGGTTCGTCCCGGATCAGTCATTTCTCGCCTGGTATGAGAGGTGGTTGGATGAATTGCTCAGCGGCATCGACGTCTCGTGGTTCGGCTACAGCGCGGGGGGACAGTCGCGGAGCTGAGGGTGCGCCTGATGAGCGACGCTTCGCCCGAGACAAGGTTAGAAGCTGACCAGGACCTCCGCCGACACGGTTCATTGGACAAGGACACGTGGCATGCGTTGATCCGAGCTCTCGATGATGAGTCCGCGAGTGTACGAGCCGCAGCGATCTCCGCACGATCGCAGCGCTCACGCGAGTCGCACGCTCGGCACGCGGCCCAAGTTCTACTCGACGACTCTACTGACTTTCGATCTGATCGGCGATCTTGTCCGGAACCTCTATCGAGATATTCACGTCATGTTTCTTTAATCCTGGCTGTGCGACAGTTCGCACAAGGCGTCCCCAGAAGTCACATTGTTGCTCAGCCTGCGCGGTGCCTCTCGGCTCGATGGCGAGTCCTGCGAGCGTGAGCCCGGCCGTCTTCGAGGTCGGGTCGCGAACCGAGCACGCCGTCGCGACGCGAGAACGCGACGCGCTCAGATCCATCGCCTGGGTGTTGGCCGGTTTTCGGAACGTCGCCTCGAAGTCGAAGCGCGTACTGCTCGACCGGCAACCCGAGGCGAATGGTTTCAGCAATAAGCCGGTGCTCCAGGCTGCGAGTGAGTCCACGAAGATCTCTCACCCTGGTCCGCGATCTCGGACTTCACTTGGGGAGCCGAGGACGTCGACAACGCGGTCTCCTCTGGCTCGGCGGAGCCGATGCCGCTCACGGAAGCCGTGCTGCCCCACCCATGTGTCGCGGTCGACAGCAGGTTTGCGACAGAAAAATCAAGGTAGACTTCTCGCCTGAGGAATTCATGGCGCCCGGAGCGAGGTCACGTAGATGCGTGTGGCTGCAAGGCTTGCGAGCGAAGGCAACGAAGGCTGCGCGCCCCGGGCGTAGCCACGCTACGTCTAGGAAGCCTGAGCGAGCGAAACGCAGCAGACGCAGGTAGATACGGGCTCGCAGCCGGGAGCTCATGAGTGATTCGGGCTCGGATCATTTCCTTCCGGTCTAGCCATACGTCGGATGCTGCACGACGCCACCACGTCGAGGCACGTTGGCCGATTCTCGTGGCAACCGTCGAAGGAGCCTCGACCTTCCACTGGAGTTCATCATGCTGCACACTCTGACGCTGCTCGGCGCGATCATGGCGCCACTCATGGCCACGGCAACCCCGGGCCCGGACCAACTCATCGACCAGGTGTCGCCGGAGCGACTGTCGGCATGGCACGACATGGTCGCGTCAGTTCCGCACGTGGCGGGAACACCGGGTGATGAGCAGGTGGTCCAAGCATTGGTCGAAGCGTTCACGGAGATGGGCCTCGAGGTCGAGGCCCATCCAATCTGGACCTACCTCGCGTACCCCAAGGCTGCCGAGCTGGAGATCATCTCGCCCGAGCGCCAGCGTCTGGCGGTGCGGGAGCGTGCGGTGGAAGGGGACGACACCCCTGACGATGCGCGTCATTTCTTTGGCTTCAATGCCTACTCGGGGTCTGGGGAGGTCACCGGCGAGGTGGTCTACGCCAACCGTGGCACCAAGGAAGACTTCGAGCGGCTCGCTGAGCTGGGTGTCGACGTCACCGGGCGCATCGTCATCGCCCGCTATGGCGGCAATTTCCGTGGCTACAAGGCCAAGTTTGCGGAGGCGGCCGGTGCCATTGGGCTGATCATCTACACCGATCCGCGAGACTCCGGCTACGGCCGAGGTCTGAGCTGGCCCGAGGGTGGCTACGCCAACGAGACGCACATCCAGCGCGGCTCCATCATGACCTTGCCGTACTCGGGCGACCCGCTGACGCCCTTCATCGAGGCCACGGAGGACGCCGAGCGGCTGGATCCGGCGGACGTGGCGCTGCCGACGATCCCGGTTCAGCCCGTGGGTTGGAAAGCGGCCGAGGCCATCATGCGTCACATGACGGGTGCCGAAGTGCCGGACGAATGGCAGGGTGGCCTACCGTTCCGCTACCGTCTGACGGGCGGCGACGAATTGACTGTGCGACTGCTGGTCGAGCAGACCCGAGAGATCCGCAAGACGCACAACGTCGTGGCGACGCTCGAGGGTCGTGAAGCGCCTGATCAGTACGTCGTCATTGGCGGTCACCACGATGCCTGGGGGTTCGGTGCCGTGGACCCCACCGCTGGGCTGATCACTGTGCTCGAGACCGCCAAGCTGCTTTCCGATCAGGCTCGGCAGGGCGTGCGACCGCGACGCAGCGTCCGCTTCGCGGCGTGGGGCGCCGAGGAGTACGGCATCATCGGCTCGGTGGAGTGGGTCGAGAGCCGTCTCGACGACATCGTGGCCAACGCCGTGGCCTATCTGAACCTGGACGCGTCTGCGATGGGCCCGCAGTTCGGGTCGAGCGCATCGCCATCGCTCCAGCCGGTGATCCGGCGGGCCGCGAGCATGGTGCCAGCAATCGATGGCGAAGGCACAGTCTTGGACGCCTGGATGCGTCGAAGCGGCACCAAGGACTGGCCGCGCTTCGGTGATCTGGGGGGCGGCTCCGACCACGTGGGATTTCTCGCCCTGGCCGGTGTACCCGCCGCGGGACTCGGTGGACGTGGCTCACGCGGCGAGTCATACCACTCCCTCTACGACCATCTCGAGTGGTACCGCAAGGTGGTCGGCGACGACTATGCCCCGGCGACCATGGTGACCCGCGTGCTCGCCGCGACCACGTGGATGTTGGCCGACGAGCCGCTCCTCCCGCTGGGCCCCGATCGACTGGATGAGGACGTGCTGCGCCATCTCGAAGGACTGTCGGAACGTGGGCGCGCTTTGGGCAAGTTCGCGAAAGGTGAGGGGATCGCTCCGCAGCTCGCGGACGTGGCCCAAGCGGTACGTGCGTTGGTACCCACGATCGATACCTTCCGGCAGGCCGATCACCAGCCTGATCCGGGGGTGCTCGCGGAGATCAACCCGAAACTGATGGCCCTCGATCGGGCCTGGCTCGATCCGCGGGGCCTTCCCGGGCGTCCTTGGTTCCGCAATCTCTACGCGGCGACGGACGAAGACTCCGGCTATGCAGCCTGGATGCTGCCAGGCCTGCGTCACGCCGTGGAGAAGGGAGACCCGGAACGGCTGGCCGCGACGGTCGAGCACTACGTGTCGATCCTCGAGCGAATCGACAACGAGCTGCAGGCGATCAACCGTTTGCTCGGCACCGACACCGATACCGCGGCACCCTGACGCACGTCGCTGGGCGCCTGGAAAACGGTGCCCGGCTCATTCCCATTCAGCACGTTCCGCTGCCGTTAGAGTCGAGCGTATTCAGATGCTCACGCCGATCCTGCCATTGAGAAGCGAGCTATTCGGCTGCGTGAAGCTGGATGCAGGAATCGGCGCGATAGCGGTGCAGGGCAGGAAGACATTTCTCCAGGTGTTGAAGCCAGAGCCAGCACAGAAGTGAAAGGCTCCTGTCTGCGAGCGACGTTTGTGGAATGGACTAAGGCGAGATGCCGGTAAGGGTGCCGAACCACAGTTTGCAGCGGGCGCCTTGGGCCGCCGCTGGAACTGGACCCGTGCCGCACCCTCCACGGTAGTTCCATGTGAAACTTGACCGATGTTGCGATTTCAATCGCACAGCGGGTACGGATGACGAAAACGTGAAAGGAATTTTCGCTGCATTGCTAGCGATTCTTCTGGCGCCTGCTTCATGGGCGGAGCAGCCGAAAGTGCCCTCTGCTGCGCCGCACATCGTGCTCAGTGACAATCTCGACGAACCGCATGGTTACGGCTTTGCGTCGAGACGTAGGGCCCGGGCAAGAGTGACTTAATGCAGACTCATACTTGCAAGCCGAAGAATCTGGAAGAGCCTCGGGATTTCGCGGGGAACGACACGCGATTCTACTATGACGAGCAATCTCAGCGGATCGCGTCCTTTGCGTTCGAGGGGTTCTGCATGCAGGCGCTTATTGCCAGCGAATTGACGGTATTCGCGCTTCTCGAGTGCAGTGATCATCCTCGCCAGCGTCTCATATTCAACTCTGAGAGTGAGACGATACATCTTGCGGAAGATATGAATCGATGTGTCGGCGTAGTGCCTGAGACCGTACCAGCCGGCCCCTGGGTAAAGAAGCCGCTGACGTTGCAAGCCTGCGATGAATTGCCAGACTCCCTGAAGCAATGGACGCTTGTTTCGGAGCAGTCGCAATAAGCAAGCGACACAACGAGTCGAGCTCCACCGCGCCTGCTGGGCAGGCGTCCGTCCGATGCGTCCAATTGGCGCGTGGGTACTCTTGATCCTTATCCGCCTCGGGAATGCACACTCTGGCCCATGACTGACTCGGAAAGCCTCCGGCAATAGAGAGCCTCCTGGAGACGCTGCCGGGGCTGTCCGGCGCCAAGCTGGTGCGTTCTGAATCCACTGGTGCAGCCGTCGGAGTGGCTCACTGCGCGGCACGACTACAAGAAAGTCACGCACCAGGAAGCTCGCGAGGGCGCGTGGGTGCATGAGGAGCGCGAAGCTTTCGGGACTGAGGCAGAGTTGACCGTGGGAAGCAATCGAGGGTGAACGTCCGGTTCCGGTTCTCTCGACTTCAAGTGCCGACGAAATTGCGGGCGCAGACGGGCGCCGCTGGCCGGACGCTCGCTTCCTGAGAGGCAGAGATGGCGCAGAAGACGATCGTCTTTCGCGGTTCATACCGGGACAGCGGTCCCGTACGGGAAGCGAAGAAACTGATGGAGCCCATCTCGCGGCACCAGCCACGACGTGTAGAGACTGGATGGGAGGTTGCAGCCTTAGTTGTCGAGTCGACGTCCAGCTCTGAGTCGAGTTGGGTCGCCGAGGCGACGGATACGTACCTGCCGCCTCGGTGGACGCACGGGCACCGGCTGATGCCCGTGCGTGTGTCAATTCGCGTCAGCGGTTTCCGGACAGAATTCCGGGAACGGGTTGGGGAGGTGCGACCAATCGTCGGTGGGGCGTTCCGCGAGCTGCGGATCGAGTAGGCAAGCGTCGAGGCGAGCACGCAGCGCTGCCTCGCCCATTCCCCGACCGATGAAGACGAGCTGCTGCGCGCGGTCACCAAAGCGAGGATGCCAGTCCAGCTTTTGGTCGGGGCGCTCGCCATCGGGTTGGTCCCAGTGCTCGCGATCGACGGCGGCCCACCAGAAGCCCGCCGGTGACGCCGTGGCAGCGCCGCCGGCCTGCGCCCACTCGTAGGCCACTCGCGGATCCGCGGCGATCCAGAAGAAGCCCTTGGAGCGCAGCACGCCTCGCCACACGTCTCCATCATCGAGCATGGCCCAGAGCTTCTCGGCGTCGAAAGGGTGATGGGTTTGGTAGGTGAAGCTCGAGATACCGTATTCCTCGGTTTCGGGCGTGTGCTCCCCTTGAAGCTCGCGAATCCAGCCAGCCGAGCTGGCAGCCTTGTCGTAGTCGAAGAGGCCGGTTTCGAGCACGTTCTCGAGCGCCACCTGGCTGCGCGTCGCGCGAATGATTCGGGCGCCTGGATTCAGCGCCTGCAGGACCGCCTGCACCTCGCTCGCCGTGGCCTCACCGGCCAGGTCGACCTTGTTGAGAATGATGACGTCGGCGAATTCGATCTGGTCGATGAGCAGGTCGGTGACCGTTCGTTCATCTTCCTCCCCCAGAGCCTCGCCGCGCTCGTCCAGGGAGTCCGCGGCCTGGTATTCGTGCAGAAAGCTCGCAGCGTCGACCACCGTCACCATGGTGTCGAGGCGCGCGAGATCACCGAGGCTGACCCCTTGCTCGTCTTCGAAGGTGAAGGTCTGCGCCACCGGGATCGGCTCCGAGATGCCAGTCGATTCGATCAGCAGGTAGTCGAAACGATCCTCCTGAGCAAGACGTGAGACCTCGGCCAGCAGATCGTCGCGCAGGGTGCAGCAAATGCAGCCGTTGGTCATCTCGACCAGCTTCTCTTCGGTGCGCGAGAGTTGGGCGCCACCACGCTCGAGCAGGGCCGAATCGATGTTGATCTCGCTCATATCGTTGACGATCACGGCGACGCGTCGACCTTCTCGGTTGTTCAGTACGTGGTTGAGCAAGGTCGTCTTCCCGGCCCCCAGGAATCCGGAAAGGACGGTCACGGGAAGGCGTTTCTCCGTCAGAGTCTCAGGCAGTTGCTCGGTCATTTCGGATCCTCTTGGACGCGTCCGGCGGTCGCACGTTTCTTGGTGGCTACGCTGGCGGGTCTGATTCGCATGTGGCGAGAAGGCTTGCAATTGGGCGGCTCGATGACTGAATCGAGATCGCGGACACTAATGATAATCAAATCTCAGTAGATGAGCAAGGGAAGGCAGTCCGCTGGGATGGGTGATGACGTACCCCAACCGGCCAGGGGTCTGCTTCGGCGCCAGAGGGTGGTCCCGTCGATGGAAAGCAGACGCGCGGCATGCTCCCGGTTTCCAGCTGCCAGGAGCTGGGACTCGTGCTCGTCAGTCGCTCGTACGGAGCGACGGGGCTTCCGCAGGGAAGGGCGATTCGTGAGCGCTGCCGATGATTTCTGGTTCTTGTTGGTTCAACCCGGTGGATTCCTACGCATGTCGAGTCAGAGCATGCTCCGTTGATCCGACGTTGCTGGGGCGCGTTGGAATGTATCCGTGCGTCGAGCAACAAGCTGACGACTGCCTGGCGAGCACGACACGACCACGGAAGTCGTCAGAATCAAGAGGACCGCATCTTCATGACTCGCAACCGTCTCGTCCACCTACCGAACTACGTCAAATCCGCGATCGCCTTGGCCCTCTGGTTGAGCCTGTTACCGCCGGCCTCGGTTGCAGGCTCGTCGATCGGCGATGCCACCGATTGCTCCGCCCGGTCGTTCTTTACGTTGATTCGTGCGACGGCCTTTCTCGGAATTGTGAGCAACAACGATGTCGGTGTGCAGGCCGCCGCTCAGTGGTTCGATGCACCCCAAGAGATGACGATCAACGGATTCAACTTCTTTGCGTGGATCGATGAAGGTGATCCCGCTGTCGAGGTGACAGCTTCGGTCTTCCTACCAGATGCCGATGGTTTCCCCATGGGAGAGGCCTTGGCGACTACGACGCTCGTGGTGGACAATCTATTTGGAACCGGCAACCTGACCGAATTGCGTCACATCGCGACCTTCCCGGCACCGGTTGCCGTCGACGGTCCATATCTATTGGTGGTTGAGAATGACTCGGTCGATGTCATCCAGATCGTGAGCAGCAACTTCATGACGATGGACGGCCAAGGAGACGGTTTTTCTTCCATATTTTTCACGGGATCCTGGCGAAATGGCCTGAATCAGACGTTTGGCGGCATGCCTTTTGACGCTGATTGGCTCGTCACGCCGCAGTACGAAACCGAGCTGCGCGCCGACTTCACCACCCCTGCTGCCTGCCTGGTAGCGCCAGGTGTGATCGATTTTCAGTCCAGCAGCTCCAATATCCTGACCAGTCGCTTCTACAATGCCGTGCTCGAAGATGCGCTGACCTGGGATTTCGGTGATGGTGCGACGGGTACCGGCACCGAACCTCAACACAGCTATGCCGGCACCGGCCCCTTCGCAGTCGAGCTCGTCGGTACCCTTGCTCCGGGAGATGGTACGACGTGCTCGGACACCCGCATCCAGCACGTCGGGCAGGTGCCCCAGAACCTTGGCTTCGATTTCAGCGAAGACTTCACGACCTTCACCGTCGACTTCGCGGCATCCGCGAGCTTCGCCGATTCGTGGCAATGGGAATTCGGTGACGGCATGTCCGCCACGGAGCAGAATCCGTCGAATACCTACCCGGGCATCGGTCCCTACACGGCATGCGTCAACGCATCGAATCTCTGCGGCGGAGCCACGGTCGCCGGAGTATGCGACGCGGTCTTGGAGCCGTTCCCCGAGCTGACGATCACCAAGACCGATGGGGTGGCCTTCCAGTCGCCAGGAGCAACCGTGACCTACACGATCGTTGTGCAGAACATCGGCGGTGGAGATGCCACGGGTGAAACCGTCACGGACTTCATGCCGGCCGTGCTCACGGGCGTATCGTGGACGTGCACCGCGTCGCTTGGCGCGTCCTGTACGGCCTCTGGGGTGGGAGACATCAGCGACCTGATCGACCTCGATGCCGGGGCCATGGTGACCTACATCGTGGTCGGTACCTATGAGCCCCCGACCGGCGTGGAGCCTCTGATCAACACCGCCAGCGTCACGGTTCCGCCTGGCGACGATGGAGCGGACAACACCTCGACCGATCGAACCCTGTCCGCGCTTCTGCTCATCCATACCGACGGCTTCGAATCCGGTGACCTGAGCGCTTGGTCCATGACCATCCCCTGAGCGCTGAGATCAGCACCTCACCTCGCCTCGCCGAGGCGGGGCGTCTTCAAACCAGCCGCTCACGCCGCTTCGAAGCGCCCTTGCGACGGGGGTGAGGAAGGGCCTGCGTCCGTCGCGGACGCGTCGGCCCCATGCGATACTCACCGCGGTCACTCGACGGAAAAGCGGTTTCGGCCACGCGACGAGTCGGCTCTCGCCGCGCGTCTCGGCCGTGTGGTGAAGATCTGCGAACGCGTGGGGACGTCGGCTGCGACGAGCGTCGTGGATAAGGGGAACACGTGGGCCAGGGACGCAGTGAGATCGACCAGATCTTCGTGGATTGGGCGAAAGGGGCCCCAGGCGCCCTCGATGCCTTGATTCCCCATGTCTACGACGAGTTGCATCGATTGGCAGAAGGCTACCTGCGCATAGAGCGCGCCAATCACACGCTGCAGGCGACGGCGATGATTCACGAAGCCTACATGCGGCTGTCTCGCGAGCGCGCCTTCTCGGCACGTGATCGAACGCACTTCTTCGCCCTCTCCGCCAAGATCATGCGGCAGATTCTGGTCGACCACGCGCGCCGGCGCGCAGCGGCCAAGCGAGGCGGCGGCTGGGGCAGGTTGTCGATCGAAGACCTTCCGCAGATTGCAGCCAAGACGCCGCCAGTTCTGGACCTCTTGAGTCTCGATGGTGCTCTCGAGCGCCTGGCCGAGTTCGACTCCCGCAAGGCCCGGATTCTCGAGCTGCGGTACTACGCGGGCTTGAACGTGAAGGAAACCGCGTCCGTTCTCGAAGTCTCCGCCGAGACCGTGCATGTGGAAAGCCGTCTTGCACGCGCCTGGCTGTTGGAGCTCATGGGGTCCGAGGGCTGAGGATGGAACTTTCACGTTGGCAACAGATCGACGCACTCTTCAGCAAAGGGCTCCGCGTGCCAACCGAGGAGCGAGAGGAATGGTTGCAGGAGGCCTGCGACGGGGACGCTGACTTGTTGGCTGCCGTCACCCGACTCTTGAAGTATGACGCCGCCGCCGGGGAGGTCTTGACGGACACCGTGCGAGCAAGTGCTCGAGAAGTCGCCGCGACCGGCACGCTCTCTTTGGAAGGTAGACAGCTCGGGCCCTGGTCGGTCCAGAAGCGTTTGGGCAGTGGCGGGATGAGTGTCGTCTACCGCGCCTTCCGGTCGGATCAACAGTTCGACAAAGAGGTCGCTCTCAAGCTTCTGAAGCCGGGGCTCGACACCGAGGATGTCTTGCGTCGCTTCCAGACCGAGCGACGGATTCTTGCGGCGTTGGATCATCCCAACGTGTCTCGGATACTCGACGCCGGCACGACCGAAGAGGGGCGACCATTCTTCGTCATGGAGTCAGTGGACGGCGTGCCGATCGATGTCTACTGCGATCGTCATCGGCTCACGGTCGAAGAACGAATCCAGCTCTTTCTCCACGTCCTGGATGCCGTTGCTGCCGCGCACCGAAACCTGGTGATTCACCGAGATGTGAAGCCGAACAATATCCTGGTCACGGAGGATGGCATCCCGAAGCTACTGGACTTCGGGATCGCCAAAGTTCTCACGCCGGATCGGCAACGCGGCGGCGAGACCACAGCCCCGACCCGGCGCCTGCTCACCCTGGCCTATGCCAGCCCGGAGCACATGGCTGGCCGGATCATGACGACCGCGAGCGACGTCTACTCCTTGGGAGTCGTCCTCTACGAGCTGCTAGCAGGCACGCGCCCGTACGCCACGGAAGGCTCTTCCGCCGAGGATATGGAAGCCCGCCTGCGGACCGCGCCGCCACCGCTTCCCAGCAAGGCTCTCGAGCGGGGAGCACGCGAGAATCGTGTCGTGGACGATTGCGACCAAGAAGGTCGCCGGAGCGTTGGCCCATCAGACGGTTGCCGAGACCAGGTCGCGACGGCGGACGAGATTGCATTTTCTCGGAGCACGAGCCGCCGCCAGCTGCGCCGCCAGCTGGGGGGAGACCTGGGCGTCGTGATTCTGAAGGCTCTGCGTTTCGAGCCGGATCGCCGTTACCCGTCGCCGGAGACCTTCGCCGCTGATTTGCGTCGTTTCCTCGATGGTTGGCCAGTGGAGGCGAGGGCGGATTCCCTTCGCTACCGATGGGGGAAATTCATCGGGAGGCACCGTCTCGGGGTGGTCTCGGCGGTGGTCGTCGGGCTCCTGATCCTCACCTCTGTCACCGCGCTGACGGTCTTTTCCCTACGCCTTTCCCGAGAGAAGCTGGCATCTGAGCAGGAGCGCCGCGCCGCGGAACAAGTTTCCAACTTCGTCATTGATGTCTTTCACGCCGTCACTGAAGGTTCTCCTCCCGAACAAGTCCGGCGGGCGGAGAAGATTCTCGATGTCGAGTCTTCTCGGGTGTCTCGGGAGCTTGCGGCGCACCCTCGTCAGCAGGCGACAATTCTGCACGCGCTCGGTCGCATCTGCCTGGAGCTGGGGCTCTATGATCGCGCCCAGCCACTGATGGAACAGGCCCTGGCCGTGCGGCGAGACTTGCTTGGGG
>CALFAM010000037.1 GCA_937948815.1 uncultured bacterium | reverse complement strand
TGGAGGCTGTATGTCAAGATGAATGGCTCAAGATCACTTGAGGGCAGCCTCGAGAGCGACAGAGTCGACCAGCCCTTCCGTGACGAGCTGATCGCCCAGGGGCTCACGATCCGGCCTCCAGGTACTGACGATGCGGCCGTTGTAGAAACCAATCTCGGCCCGATCTCGATCATCACGCCACAGATACAGCGTACCCGTGCGCCGGCCGATGTGGATGAACTGGACCACATCCGCGAGGGGGAGATCTTCCAAGACGCCGTTGATGCTCATTTCGGCTCGATGCTCATTTCGGCTCGAAAGCTAATTTCAGACTACCCAACAGCTCCTCGAGCCGCCCCATCAAACATGCTCCGATCCTTTCGGGGAACCGCGCCCATCCGTCGACACGCCGACACGCCGCTCGCGAGATCGGTCATGCTATCGCGGCCGGCCAACGAACGCGCGAAAACCCTTGTGCCGCGGCAGGGCGCGCCACCGACTCCCAGCCGTCACGACGCTCCGCTCTGTTAGCACACAGAAGGTATCGGTCATCGCTCAGGATCGGACCTGCGATGTCCTTCTTGCCGCTCCTCGACCCTTGGCATAGAGTCGTCGAAAGGGTTCATTCACGGGATCCGTCAGCCGTCGAAGCGCCATCAACTCGAAAGGGCATCATGCCGACCGGCCCCTCATCGCAAGCTCAGCCGCGGGCGCACGTTCCGTCCCCGGCCGCCCGCGCCCATCGATTCGCCTGGATCACCCTGATCGCGATCGTGCTCGTCATCCTGTGGGGCGCCTTTGTGCGCGTCACGGGCTCTGGAGCCGGCTGCGGTAGCCACTGGCCGCTGTGCAATGGCGAGCTCGTGCCGCGGGCGCCAAGCGCCGAAACGCTGATCGAGCTCTCGCACCGTCTGACCAGCGGTGTGGCGCTGCTGATGGTCGTGGCGCTCGTGGTCATCGTACGGCGATGTTTCCCGGCCGGCCACACCGCACGACGCTACGCCTATTGGACCCTCTTCTTCATGCTCGGCGAAGCGGCCGTGGGCGCTGGCCTGGTTCTCTTCGAGCTGGTCGCCGAGAACGCATCAATGGCGCGCGCCATGTTCATGGCCGTGCATCTGTGCAATACCTTTCTCCTGCTCGGCGCCCTCGTCTTGACCCTCGATGCCAGCGCTGAAGGTCGAGGCCATGGTCGCCCGGCCTGGAGCCGGCTCTGGCGAGGCATCTGGCGGGCTGACCAGCACGCCGTTCGCTTTCTCGGACTCGGGCTGCTGGGCTGCATGCTCCTGGGCGCGAGTGGCGCGGTGGCTGCCCTGGGCGACACCCTCTTCCCGGCCAGCTCGTTGGAAGAGGCGCTGCGCCAAGATCTGGCGGCCAGCTCACATATCTTGATCCGCCTGCGCCTGCTGCATCCGGCGATCGCGCTGGTCTCGGCCGCGGTTCTCTTGCTACTCGCTGGAGCCGCCCGGCGGGACCACGACGCTGGCTTGGCACCGCCGCGCGCCGCGCGGCTGGCAAACGCCTTGACCGTCTTGGTGCTCAGCCAGGTCGCCCTCGGATTCATCAACGTCGCCCTGCTGGCACCAGCAGCGATTCAACTTCTCCACCTGCTGCTCGCCGACGCACTGTGGATCGTCCTCGTGGCCCTCACCGCCCATGTCTTGACGCCCGGAGATGGCGCGATGCCGCGCGCAGCCTCGGCTGCATCCCTCATCGATCGGCACGACAGCCCTCCCATGGGCCCAACACCTGACGAACGGCCAGTGAGCGCCCGATGAGCCACGACGCACCGAATCTCCCCGATCTTCGCGACGACTACCAGAGTCCGGCGTTGCGCCGGACTGACTTGCTCGAGGGGCCGACCGCCCTGCTCGAACGCTGGCTCGGCGAAGCCCATGCGGCCGGCGAGCCCGATGCCAATGCCATGGCGCTGGCAACCGCGGATCGCAGCGGCCAGCCTTCGGTGCGCAATGTACTGCTCAAAGGGCTCGACACCGACGGCCTGTGCTTCTTCACCCACCGCGACTCCCAGAAGGGGCGTGAGCTGGCGGAAAACCCTCGCGCTTCGGTTTGCTTTCTGTGGCACGGGTTGCATCGCCAGGTACGCGCCACTGGCACGGTCTCGCCCCTCGATGACGAGGCGTCCTACGCCTACTTCAGCCAGCGCCCGCGCGGCAGCCAGATCGGCGCCTGGACGTCCCCGCAGAGCGAGGTCTTGCCCGACCGCCATGCCTTCGAAGCGTTGCTGCGCGACGCGGAAGCGCGCTTTGGCGACCAGCCGATTCCACTGCCTGCTCGCTGGGGCGGCTACCGCCTCTGCCCCACCAGCTTCGAGTTTTGGCAGGGGCAGCCGAGCCGGCTTCACGATCGCTTCCGCTACCGCCAGGCAGCCGAACCAGCCATTGACGCGGTTCCGGCCGCGGCCTCTTGGATCATCGAGCGACTCGCCCCTTGACGCCAGCTCCTTCGACGAGCCCGCCTTCGACCCATCCAGGGGCAGCCGCCGCGGAGCCTACGCCTCGGGTCATCGCGATCGCGGTGACCAGCCACGGCTTTGGGCACGCAGCCCGCGTCTGTGCCGTCATCGAGGCGCTTCAGGCCCAGCGGAAGAACCTCCGTTTCGAGATCTTCAGCACCGTTCCACCGTGGTTCTTCCTCGACAACCTGGACGGAGAGATCACCGTTCATCCCGTCTTGGTCGACCGCGGGCTGGTTCAGCACGATGCGCTGCGCATCGATCTGGTGCGGAGCATCACCGAGCTGGAGGCTTTTCACCTCAGTGCGCCCGCACGCGTCCAGCAGCTTGCCGCACGCTTCGACGCCCTCCGCGTCGATCTGGTGATCGCCGACATTGCTCCAGCCGCGCTGCTGGCTGCGCGCGAGGCGAAGCTGCCGAGTCTGCTGATCGAGAATTTCACCTGGGATTGGATCTACCGCGGCCTCGCGAAGCGCGAGCCGGCCTTCCTCACCCACGCCAGTCGCGCCCAAGAGGCATTCCGCCACGCCGGGCTCCGCTGCCAGGTCACGCCCTTCTGCGCCCCAGCCGAAGAACCGACCCCGGAATCAGCCCAAGAACCAGCCGACGCAGCACCCGCGGAACACCCGGGGCCGCCGATCCTACAGGTCGAAACCGTGGCACGTGCCGCGCGAGCAACACGGGCCGAGACGCGCGCGGCCCTGGGCATTCCCGAGGCAGCCGTCGCCTTGCTCGTGACCATGGGCGGCATCCCGTGGCGCCATCC
>CALFAM010000036.1 GCA_937948815.1 uncultured bacterium | reverse complement strand
CAGCGCGCGGCAGCCGGCCGGCAGCCACACGATCTTCGTCGGATCCGTGGTCGCCAGCCAGGTGCGCCGTCCGGATGTGTCGCCCTTGCTGTACTGGAACCGGGCCTATCGGGCGCTGAGCGCCGACTGAGCCCGCGCCGGCCGGCGTCAGCCAAATTCAGCCTGAGTCAGAAATACTGGTCGATCAGGATCGGGTTGCCATCCGGGTCGGTGAGTGTGGCCGACGCGGGGCCGCTGGTTCCGGGATCTGCCTTGGTGGTCAGCTCGAGGCCCTTTTCTTCCAGCTTCGCCTGAATCTCGCGTACGTCGGTGAAGCTGTCCATCTTCTTTCCGTGTTCGTCCAATCCGGGGCTGAACGTCAGGATGTTCTTTGCGAACATGCCCTGGAAGAGTCCGATCTTCGCGTCACCGTTGCGCAGAATCAGCCAGCCTTGACTCGCGTCACCGCCATGGGTCTCGAATCCGAGCGCTTCGTAGAAGGCGCGCGAACGCTCCAGGTCCTTCACGGCGAGACTGACGGAAAAACAACCGAGTTCCATGCGCGCTCCTTTCCTGGCGCCTGCTCGGTGACCGGACCATGCGATCAGTTGGTCGAGTAGGCGAACGGGAGAAAATGGGTGGTGCTCGTCGGTGTGAGCAGAGGGCATAATACCGACCATGCCGGAGACCAACCAACCCGAGACCAGCCTGTGACCAGACAACCAGTGACCAATGACGAGGTCGCCCGCGCGTTCGCCGACATGGCAACCGCTCTCGAGCTTTTGGGCGCCAATCGATTCCGCACGGCATCCAACAGCCGTGTCGCGCGCGAGATCCGGGACATGACCACTAATCTTGCCGATCTCGTCAACGAGGATCCGGCCACGGCCGTCGCCCGGCTCTGTGCCCTGCCCGGAATCGGCAAGGGCTCGGCCGAGAAGATCGTGGAGTTGATGGAAACAGGCGCCATGAACGAGCACCAGAAACTGATGGCAGAGGTGCCCAGAGGGCTGTTCGACGTGCTGGACGTGCCCGGGATCGGTCCCAAGGCTGCCCGTGTCATGTGGCAGGAGCTCGAGATCGAGAGCGTCGACGATCTGATGGCGCAGATCGACACAGAGGCCTTCCGCGCCCTGCCGCGGATGGGCGAGAAGACGATCGCCAACATCAAGGAGGCCGTAGCGTTTCGGGCGCAGACGGCCTCGCGTACGCCGATCGGACAGGCGCTACCGATCGCCCGCGAGATTCACGAGGCGCTGGCCGCCTTGCCGGGCGTCGAGCGTGCGGCCTACGCGGGCAGCTTGCGGCGCGGCGAGGAGACGATTGGCGATCTCGACTTTCTGGTGTCGTCCTCGGAACCGGAAGCGGTCGCCGAATTCTTCGTCAATGCGGAAGGGGTCACCAAGGTTCTGGCCCATGGCGCCACCAAGTGCTCCGTGCGGCTCGAGCGGGGCCGTGTGGCGATTCAAGCCGATCTTCGGCTGGTCCCCCTCGAGGCCTTTGGTGCCGCCCTGATGTATTTCACGGGCTCGAAAGAGCACAACGTTCGGATGCGCGAGCGGTCGATCAAGCGCGGCATGCGGCTCAACGAATACGGCCTGTTCGAAGGCAACGAGGAGCGGCCACAGGACCTCGGCAAGGCGCCAGTCGCCGCAGCCGACGAGGAGGCGATCTATGCGGCCCTCGAGCTGCCGTTCATCCCGCCGGAGCTGCGGCAGGGGCATGCCGAGCTCGACCAGCCGCCGACCGCTCGCCTGATCGAATTGAACGACATCAAGGCCGAGCTTCACGCCCACACGGTGGCATCGGACGGCTCGATGTCGATCGAGGAGCTGGCCCAATGCGCGCGCAACCGGGGCTACCACACGATCGCGGTCACCGATCACTCGGTCAGCCAGGTGATCGCCAACGGCCTCGACGCCGATCGCCTGCGCGATCACGTGGACGCCGTGCGCGCCGTGGCGGCGCGGATCGAGGACATCTCCGTGCTCGCGGGCAGCGAGGTCGACATCCTCGCCGACGGCTCACTCGACTATGACGATGAGATTCTGGCGCTGCTCGACGTCGTCGTGGCCTCGCCGCACGCCGCTTTGCGCCAGGATCCCGAAGCCGCCACCGCACGCCTGCTGAAGGCGATCGCGCATCCGCTGGTCCGCATCATCGGCCATCCGACCGGACGGCTGATCAACCGTCGCGAAGGTTTGTCTCCGGACATGAGCGCGCTCTATCGGGCCGCTGCCGAGCACGATACGGCCCTCGAGCTGAACGCCAACAGCCAGCGACTCGACCTGCGCGACCGGCACGTTCGCGGTGCCCGTGAGCAAGGCTGCGCGATCGCCCTCGATACCGACGCCCACCGCGAAGAGAACTTCGATCAGCTGGTCTACGGCGTGCTCACCGCCCGCCGTGCGGGCCTCGAGCCCGAAGGCTGCATCAACACCTGGCCCGCCGAAAAGCTCCACACCTGGCTGCGCGCCGGCCGCTAGGCGGTCGAACCTGCGATTCCCAGGGCTCACGCTGACTCGCGTCGCCAACCCTGGGCTCGATCAGACGGTCCTTCCCGATCCCGCTTCGGCGGAGTCCTCGTGTGGCGCGCCCAGTCCGGCGGAAGCCGTGGTCCGCGTTGATCGCGGCCGTGCGGCGAATCGAACGGAAGCCCGAGCGCGGCCGGCCCGGTGGGGGGCTCCGGGCACGGCCGGCTCGGTGAGGCGGGAAGGAGGTCTCAGCGGTCGCGGTTGATCGCGTCCAGCGCGTCGCGATGGCGCTGGGTGTAGGCGGGGCTGGCGAGCAGGCGCTCGGCCAAGGTGTCGCAGCCATAGTCACGCCGGGAACCATCCCGGGTGACGCAGTCGAGCAACAGCTCCAGGTTGGCCTTGTGCAGCTTGCCCTCGGGGCGAATTTCCTCGCCGTAGAGATGGCGGTAGGCGACCTCGAGGGCGACGTTGGCGACACTGGCCGGCGTGAGATCACCTTCGCGCTCATACTGGGCCGAGAGCGTCGGGTCTGCATCGATGGTCGCTTCGTACGAGTCGTTCTGGAACGCTTCGGAGCGCATCAATTGGCCTGCGTGGCGGACCAATCCCTCGCGACCGTCGCGCAACACCATGGCCAGCTCCTCGGCATCGACTTCGGCCTTGAGCCAGGGCAGTAGCGCTTTCTCGAGCGTGTGGGTCAGTCCCCGGGCCGCTTTGCGGGCTTCCGGCGTCGAGCCGCTGCCCGCCCCGGTTCCGGGGCGTGTGTCGTTGGCGTCCACCTGGACGGTGACCAGGCCTTGACGGCAGGCTTCGGGCAGGCGGTTGAACAAGCCATCCTTGGCAATACCGCTGATGCGGTAGCCGAGGCGCGTCCGACCCGCGCTCTTGGTGTCGATGATCACGTGGCCGGTACGGCGGTGGTTGTCGTTCTGAGGCCGAAGCGCTAGAACGCTGGCGTCGTACTGGCCGCGGATTCCCAGCTTCTTCGGATCACCCACTGCCGCACTGGTGGTGTAGGGCGTGGCGCTCTGGCTTTGGTGATGGACGTAGAGATGCGCTTCGATTCCGGGCTCGAGGCGAATCAGCTCGCCCTTGGCGTAGTAGGTCGCTTCGGCATCGGGGCGCCAGATCCGAAAGCTGATTTCGTCGCACGATTGGCTCAGCGCGGGCGCGGTGAATCCGAGCGCGGCGAGCAGGAAGGGCAAGATCACAGCGGTCAAGTGGTTCGATCTGAAACGTCGTTCGTTCATGTCACGCGTCCTCATCGGTGGTCGGCCGGGGTTTCTACCGGGCGACCGTGGTGACTGGTGCCCGGCGTTCCGTCAGCCACCCGTCTTATGTGCCATCGCGGTCCTTACCCTTTCGGCTCCGTACCGTTTTGGAACGGACCGCGGTCGAATCGCTGGGTGGCACGCTGGATAGCGGCCTCAGTAGGAAGGTTCTGCATCATCGGTGCCATCCGGGACGCCCGGGGTCGACCGAGGGTGATAGGTGGCCTACGGATCGCTCGTCTCCGGAGCTGGATCGAACGCCCGAAGCGCGTCGAGAAATGCCTGCCACCGGTATCCGGAGACTTCTTCGGCGGCGAGCAGCGCGCGGGTCAGCAGAAGGGCGGATGGCAGCTGCCGTGCATCATGCGATTCCGGGCTCGCCACGTCGAGGCGCGTGGTCATGGTCAGCCACCAACACAGCGTGCGCAGACCTTCCTGTTCGATCCAGGTTACGTCGTCGTGCTCGTGCTTGCCGAGCAACGCTTGGACGTCCGCGTCCCGGGCCAGCCAGTCGGTGAAGGCGTCTGGCGTGGTGATGGGCGGTTCGCCGTCCGGGTGGCTGCAGAAGCGCGAGGCAGCGTTGACCTGCCGGACCGCGTCATGGGTCGTACAGCCCAAGGAAGCCAGAGCCGTGAACAGGCTCCGGCGCAGGCCCTCGGTGGCGTCCTCGCCCAAGGGCGCGCGTCCCAGAGAATGGACGAAGACCCAGGCGAGCAGCGCAGGCCATTGAGCGGACGAACCGCCGGGGCGCTCACGTGTCGCGGGTGATTCGCGTGTCGCGCTCGTGGGCTCGTTTCGAGCACTATGTGCCTGGCTGTGCAGCGTGAGCCAGGCATCGAGCCGGGCTGCCATGGCGGCGAAGCGCCGATCATGCTCGGCGGCATCGTCTTCAGCGTGGTCTTCGCGAGCATCCTGCTCGGAGGCCATGAGCGAAGGCGCCATCATGGCCCAGCGCTGGTGGGCTTCCGGGAGCACACTCGGGTCGACGCGCTCGGGGCGCTCCTTCTGTGCGCCCTCGGTAGGCCAGCTGTCGGGCGCTTCGCCTTCTGCCTCCTGCCGCAGGTCGAGCAGCCGGCGCACCAGATCGGCGTCGAGCAGGCTCGCGAGCTTCTCTTCCAGGGCGCTCGTCTGCGCGCTGACGCCCGTGGAGGCTGCATCGACGAGTACGAGATCAGCCCACACGATGCGCTCATAGGGGCCCAGGCTGATGCGCAGACCCTCGCGTTCGAGCTGTTGGCCGGTGATTGCGACCGCGCGACTGCTCAGCAGATCGCGTCCGCGGAGACGCGCGTTGGGGTGACGATCCGGGTCGACGCCGAGGGCCTGTGCGATCGAGACCGATGCCGCGTCTTCCTCGCCTCGCGGGCGGGGCACGGTGCGCCGCAGCCGGCCTTGAATCGTGCCGGCTCGGTTGTGGATGATCGCCAAGCCTCGGCTAGCGCCCAGACGATTGCTGACCGCGATCACATCCTCGGCATCGCCGCCCGGGCTCTCCTTCTCGAAGACATAGAGCTCGAAGGCATCGGCCGCGGCGAAGAGCGCGCGTCGTGCGAGCAGGGGGACAAGCTCCGCTTCGTGACGCCGGATCGTCTCGGTTTCCGGCTCCTCCTGGCTGTAGGCGCGCCGATACTCCATGCCGTATTTCTCGCGTAGGCCCTCGATCTGCCCGTGGCCAATCAACGGGGTGCCAGGCATGGCGAACAGCAAGGTGGCGACCGCGAAATACTTGTCGCCCGTCCCGAACTGCTCGGCGGCAGGCGGCTCGTCCGGTGTCGTGGCGAAGCTCACGAATCGGGCGACGAGACCCGGGTCGAAGGCGAGGGCCTCGGCCACGAAGCGGTGAAAACGGATGTTGTCTTCGTCCCGGATCATATGCATGAAGGCGCTGTTGTAGACGCGGTGCATGCCGAGCGAGCGAACGAAGTAGGTTTCCATCAGCCAGAAGGCTTCGGCGAGCAGCAGCGTGTCGGGTGCCTCGGCCGCCGCACGGTCCACCACGTGGCGCCAGAACTCCTCCGGCATCTGACGGTCGAAGGTTGTCTGGTCGACCGCGTGCTCGGCGCGCGACGGTACGTCTCCACCCGAGCCGGGCAAAGGGTGCCAGAGCCGCTGCACGTGCTGGCGGGCGAGGGTCATGGCGGCGTCGAAGCGGATGATGGGGAAGCGCTTCGCCACCTCGAGGATGGTCTCGAGGACCGCTTGGCGCGTCTCCTCGCGCATGAAGTCGAGCTGCGCCGTGTCGTTCCAGGGCAGCGAAGTGCCATCGTTGCCGTGGTAGATGAAGGTGGATTCCCGGCGGTTGTCCGGATCGTCCCTTTCCGGATCGCCCCTTTCCGGCTCGTCGCCTTCTGGAGGCTCAGATGCCGGGCCTGTGCGGCGGAAGACCACGGCGGCATCGCGACGATCGAAATAGCCTTCTTCGAGGTGAAGGCTGATCTCCGGTCGTGGCGAGAGGTCGGGTCCATCGTCGTAGCGATAGCCCGGGAAGGGGCGTTCTTCAACCTGCAGAAAACGCTCGGGGTGATCGAGAACCCATCGGCTGTCGAGGCCCATGTGGTTGGGCACCATGTCGCAGGCCAGCCGGATGCCGTGGCGGGCGGCACGCTGGGTGAGCCGAGCGAGGCCGGCATCGCCCCCCAGCTTCGCGTCGATCACATAGTCGTCGACCGCATAGGCAGAGGCCGCGGCTTCCGGATTGCCGCACAGCTGTTTGATGCGAGCCGAAGCGGCACTCCGCTGCCAGATGCCGATCAGCCACAGCCCGGTGATGCCCCATCGTCGGAGGCGCGCCAGCTCGTCGTCGGGGATCTGGTCGAGCTGCTCGATCGTGCGTCCATGGTGACGGGAGAGCTGATCGAGCCAGACGAGCACGTTCTTGGCGACCAGGACGAGCTCGCGCATCCAGCCAGCCTCGGCGCTATAGCGGGCCACACCACCGGCCAACGCCGCGAAGTCGGGAACCGGTGGGGGCGGTGGCGGACCGGGGGCGAATCCCGGCTTCTCTTCTTCGCGAAGGATGTCCAGCCCGCGAAGAAGGGGCCCGTGGTGACCTGGCGTGCGTGCGTCCGCCGCGCGCGTGGCGACTCGGTCTTGCCTGAGAAGGGAAGCGTCGTGAGGCGCGGCCTGATCGGTCAAGCGAGGATCTGTGTCGCCGTCGGTGTCCGCCTGTAGGCGCCTGCTGGCGAGGACCGCGCGGAGCTGGTCTGCGGGCGAGCTCGGCGCGGCCGTCACGGGCGCCTGCATGGCCGCATACCGTTCCCGGTTTGCGGGTTCGGGCTCGCGTTCGGAGAAGAACTCATCCAGGCTGGCGATGATCGATCGGTAGCCCGAACGCTCTTCCACGCGCCGATCGTCGAACAGCGGCCGAAACGGTGCCGCCGCCGGATTGTCGTTGGCCAGCCAAAGCAGCACGAGCTGTCCGAGGGTGGCGGCGTCGGATTCGTCTCCGACTTCGCTGTCGTCAGCGCCGGTGGCAGTGTCCGAGGGGGTCGTTGTTTGCGGTGTGAGCTGGGGGGCGTTCTGGGTCGCTTCGAGGTCGATTCCGGCCTCACTCGCTCGCGCTGGCGGCGCCGGGTGCAGAGACTCGTCATCGACCGCCTTTTCGCTGCCGAGGTAGTCGGTGCGAAAGGTGCTCAGCATCACGCGCACGCGGCGTCTGCCGAACCGCTCGACCAGCCATGCCAAGGCGCGGGTCAAGCCGGCCCCACCTGGCCCGGCAATCGATTCGAGAAGGCGGCGCTGATGGTCGTGCACCAAACCGAAGGCGTGGAGCTGGCCCGCACGGACTGGATCGTCGGTCTGCTCGGCAAGGCGCAGGGCCAAACGACGAACGATGGCGAGATCCGAGAGCAGCACGTCCAATCCGACAGGCGCGGAAAGCGCCTGCTCCCGTTCGTCGGAGAGGGCCATCAATGCCAGCGGCAGGTTCAGCATTCGCGTTGCTCGATCGGCCCGGTCCGGCGGAGTCGATGGAGGGGTCATGAATATCATTCAAGCTACCACAGCGCGGTGATTGCGATGCGTCCCGAACGGGGACCCTCGTTGCCGGTCCGGGACGGGTGCCTGCAACGTCTCGCAAGGAGCTCAGGCGCGGTACTGTAGCTCGGTGAGCAAGCTTCCCTTCATCCTCGAGCAGGACGTTCCGCTGGCCCGTCTGACGACTCTTGGCGTCGGAGGCCCTGCACGCTACATGGCGCGTGTGGACGATGAAGCTGCCGTCGGGGCTGCGCTCGCCTGGGCGCAGGCGCGTCAGCTTGCGGTCCACATCATTGGTGGTGGTAGCAACCTGCTGGTCGCGGACTCCGGAGTCGACGGGCTCGTGCTGCGCTACGAGCGCGCGAGCCTGGCCTTCGAGCGTGACGGCGAGACGACGCGCGTCACGGCGGCTGCCGGACTCAGTTGGGATGCCCTGGTCGAGCGCGCTGTGATGGCTGGCCTCGCCGGGATCGAGTGCTTGAGCGGCATTCCGGGCGATGTCGGGGCCGCGCCGATCCAGAATATTGGCGCCTATGGTCAAGAGGTTGCCGAAACCTTGACGGCGGTATCCGTGGTCGAGCGCTCGACCGGCAAACATCTTCGACTGGCCGCGGACGAGTGCGGCTTTGGCTATCGGACGAGCTTGTTCAAGACGCGATGGCGAGATCGTCATGTGGTGATCGGCATCGAGCTCGCCCTTGGCTCGGAGACCCATGGCAGCCTCCGCTATCGGGACCTGATCGAGCGCTTCGCCCGCGACGTCGCGCGCGGCGGTGGCGGCCAGGCCGACGCAGCGCCGACTCTTGCGGCGGTGCGTGACGCCGTCCTGGAGATTCGGCGGCAGAAGTCGATGGTGCTGTCGCCGGAGGATCCGAATCGCCGCAGCGCTGGATCGTTCTTCACCAACCCGGTCGTGACGGTGCAGGCGGCTGACGCGGCTGACGAGGTCAGTGCGGCGGGGAAGGTTGCAGCCATGCCACGTTTCCCACTCGAGGACGGCAGGGTCAAGCTCTCCGCAGGGTGGTTGATCGAAGCGGCTGGCTTTCCGCGTGGCACGACGCGGGGCCGCGTCGGGCTTTCGAGTCGGCACGCGCTGGCGTTGATCAACCGCGGGGACGCGAGCGCGGCTGAAGTGGTCTCGTTCGCGAGTGAGATTCGTGCTCGCGTGCGCGATCGGTTTGGCGTTACGCTGGTACCCGAACCTGCGTTTCTGGGCTTCGACGAAGAGGCCGAGCAGGTGCTCGATGTCGATGTTGCAAGCAACCGGCGCGCGTAAGCGGGTAGCTGGCGGAAGGCCAGGCAACGGACGCAGACGAAGAACCATGTCGCTGGAGGTGAGCCGAACGTGACCCGCAAGGAACGGAGCGAGAGGATTTTGACCATCCTCGACGAGTTGTACCCGAATCCGCCCATTCCGCTCGATCATCGCGATTCCGTCACCCTGCTGATCGCCGTCCTGCTCTCGGCGCAGACCACGGACAAGAAGGTCAACGAGGTGACCCCGGCGCTCTTCGACCGTGCGCCCGACCCGGCCGCAATGAGTCAGCTCGAGGTCGAGGAGATCCGCCAGTACATCCGGCAGCTCGGCTTGGCGCCGCAGAAAGCGCGCAACATCCAGACCCTTTCGCGCATGCTGGTGGCCGATGGAGGAGCCGTTCCCGAGAGCTTCGAAGCACTCGAAAGCCTGCCGGGGGTGGGACACAAGACCGCATCCGTGGTCATGGCGCAGGCCTTCGGGCATCCCGCCTTTCCGGTCGACACGCACATCCATCGGCTCGCAGCGCGCTGGCGGCTCTCTGACGGGTCGAATGTCGCCAAGACGGAGAAAGACCTGAAGCGCATCTTTCCGCGCGAGCGCTGGAACGATCTGCATCTCTCGATCATCTACTTCGGCCGCGAGTATTGCCCGGCGCGGTACCACGATCTCGATGCCTGCCCGATTTGTAGCTGGGCAGCGACCAAGCGGCGCAAGCGCGAGGAACACGAGCGAGATCAGCTCGCCCGGACCCGACGGGTGAAGAAACGACACGACAGTGCGGTAGCATGACGTTGCAACCATGAGGGCCGCTTCCTGATGCCAACAGGCACGCGCAACCGAGCCTCCGATGCGGCCGTACAACCGGTAGCGATGCAGCATCACCACGAAACCGAAGCGCGCCTCTGCCTGGCCGTCGTTTGCTATCCGACCTATGGCGGCAGCGGTGTGGTCGCCACCGAGCTCGCGGCGCAACTCGCGCACCGTGGTCACGAGGTGCACATGGTCTCCTACAAGGAGCCCTTCCGCTTCGACCACGGTCTGCCGAATCTGCACTTCCATCAGGTCGAAGTTAGCGACTATCCACTCTTCGAGCACCATCCCTACACCCTCAACTTGGCCAACAAGATCATCGCGCTGGTCGAAGATCGCGGTGTGCAGGTCGTCCACAGCCACTACGCAATTCCACACGCCCAGGCAGCCTGGATGGCGCGCGAGGTTCTGCGTCAGGAGCGTGGGCTCGATGTCGGTCTGGCCTGTACCTTGCACGGCACGGACATCACTGTGGTCGGCCGGGAGCAGAGCTTCTTCGAGCTCACCCGCTTCGCCATCCGGCGGCAAGACCTGCTGACCACGCCGAGCATGTGGCTGGCCCAAGAAACCGAGACGTTCTTTCAGGTCGCCCCAGGTGAGATCGAGGTGGTTCCCAACTTTCTCGATCTGCAGCGCTTCCGCCCGGCGGATCAGGCAGCCCGCAAGCGTGAGCTGGGCTTCGCGGATCGGACGCTGGTTACCCATGTGTCGAACTTCCGGCCGGTCAAGCGAGTGCTCGACGTCGTGCAAGCCTTCGCTGTGCTCCGCGAGCAGATGGACGCCGTACTGGCTTTGGTCGGTGACGGGCCGGACTTGCCAGCGGCCGTGCAATTGGCCGAGGCGTTGGGAGTTGCCGAGGACGTCAAGGTGCTCGGACGGCTCGATGCGCTCGAGCGTGTGCTGCAAGCTTCGGATCTCTTCTTCTTGCCCAGCGTGGCCGAGAGCTTCGGGTTGGCGGCGCTCGAAGCCCTCGCCTGCGGCTGCCCCGTGGTGGGGTACCGCGCAGGAGGCTTGCCCGAGGTGGTGAGCGACCGCGAGACGGGTCTGCTCTGTCCGATTGGCGAGGACGTCTGCCTCGGAACATTGGCGGCCAACCTGCTTGGAGATCGAGAGCGGTTTGCTGCCATGCGAGAAGCGGCTCAGAGGAGTGCGCGCCGTTTTGCCGCCGAGCCGGTGGTGCGGCGGTACGAAGACCTTCTCACGAACCTGGCTGCTCGCCATCGCCAGCCCATTCCCATCGAACCGGTGGTATGCCCATGAGCCCCAGCAGCCTGGCCGCGAGTCTGTCGGACGTAACCACGAATGGAAGCGATCTTCCGGATTCAGCGCGCCGGGCAGGCGATCGAACGCCGCTCGATTCCGCCAATCCGATCCGAGTCTTGCTTGCCGACGACCACGCCATGGTGCGCTCAGGCTTGTCGGTTCTGATCCGGTCGCAGCCCGATATCGAGGTCGTGGGTGAAGCAGAGGATGCGGTCGGAGCGGTGCGACTGACGCGTGAGCTTCAGCCCGACATCGTCGTGCTCGACATCAACATGCCGCCCGGCGACAGCGGTCTCCAGGTGATTGGTGAAGTTCTCGAGACGGGCAAGGGATCCAAGGTGCTGGTCCTGACCATGTACGACGATCCGACCTACCTCCAAGCCGCGATCGGGGCAGGCGCCTTGGGCTACGTGGTGAAGGCAGCCGCAGACGAGGAGCTGATCTCGGCCATTCGCATCCTCTCGGAGGGGCGAACGTTTTTCAGCGTCTCGCAGGCGAGCAACGGCAGCGACGAAGCCGCCGGCCAGCCGCTCGATGGACTGTTGCCGGAGCTGAGTCGACGAGAGTGTCAAGTCCTCTATTATGTTGCTCACGGCTACACGAGTCAGCAGATTGCCGACCAGCTTGGTCTGAGCATCAAGACGGTCGATGGTTATCGGAGTCGGATCATGGAGAAACTCGGGCTTCGGGACCGGGCCAGTTTGGTCCGCTTCGCCCTGCGCAAAGGGATCCTCCATCCGGACCGCCCGCTGCCGCGCAGCATGTAGCCTTGTCGGGTGGGCGACGTCAATTCGACCGATTGGAATTGCGGGAATGAAAATAGGGGTTTTTCCCGCCAAAAAAAAACTGAATTAGGAGTTTTTCCCGCTATTGCCTAGGTGGGTTGTCTCATAAGATTTCTCTCGCTGGGCATCCCCTCCTAGCAATCCTTCCTTCCTCGACCCCCTGGGCGCCCGCCCAGGACCAAGAGGCGGCAGAGAGCCTCCCCCTCTTTGCCGCCTCGATCTCTTTCTGGCGGTTGCTAAACGACGTGCTTTCGTGCTTTTGGCACCGGACGAGCTGCGCTTTGGGTGAATGCGTACATCGAAGCGAGCGGACCGAGCCGGCCAGCCCGCACCCCCGCATGGGCAATACGAAAAACCCTGAGTGCAGCTTGCACCCAGGGTCATAGAAGAGGCTGGCAGGCATGGCGCCGCTCAGCCTGGAAAGCGCAATCCAATCAGGGTGTTGCCACCACGCCAGAGTTGCCGAGTGGGCTTCGAACCATGAATCCGTCCGCCCAGACGAGGTCCTGGTCGTAGTCAGTCGCAACGAACGATCCACCGGCCCAGACGACATTGCAGCAGTCCGTGAGCCCCGTGGGGTTCTCGCCCAACGTGCCGTTGCGCCCGGGGCTACAGACCATGACTACGGTCTGTTGGAGCAGATTGCTGTTCATGCAGTACTCGAAGGCGTTCTTCCAGCCATCAAACTCCGGCACGGCGCTCGTGTAGAACATCTCCGTGGTCGGAATCAAATAGCCCTCGAGCTGTGCATGCGTCACCGGATCCAGGTCGGTGGCGTCGTAGACGCTTGCGCCGGCCGCTGCGCCGCTTACCTGGTCTGTCAGCCAGGACATCCACGCGGTCCCGACACTCCGCATGGCGGCGAGCGTGCGCTTCTGCTTGGCCTTTTGCAGTGCGTCAATGAGATTGGGGACGAGAATGGACGCGATGATTCCGATGATTGCAACGACGATCAGCAGCTCGATCAACGTAAATCCGCGACGCTGTCTGCTTGAGAGGTTCCTGAACATGACTCTGGCTCTCCGGTCGATCCGTAAGATGGATTGTCAGGTGAGGCTTGCAAGGGCGATGCCAGGAAAAGAGGGCGATCAGGGTACAAAAACGACTATTCTGCGGCAGTCGCTGGCAATTCGCGGCAATCGGCCGATTGCCGCTGACGTTGATTGTCAGTCGGCGGTGGGCAGTCGGGAGCGCTGGTCAGGTGTGCCGTGGGGTAGATGGCGTGGTGAGAGCCGTCAAATGCGCAGCTGGCGGTACCGATCACCAGCTGCGCATCGCGCCGGGCGTAAGGGCAGAGGTCGCCCGAGGCTCAGTTGCCGATCTGGACCAGCTTGCCCTGCTGAAGAGCGTGCGCTTCGTGCGGTTCGACGTAGTCGCTGTGGCACGAGGCCTTCTCGCCTTCGCTTTCGCTCATGACCTTCTTGGTCTTGGAGGCCAATCCGTGGATCTCCTCGGGTGAGAGCACGCCCCGCTGTTCGAGGATCGCCTGCTGCTCAGGTGTAAGCGCTGCGGAGCGCTCCGGCTTTTCCCAGGCGAACGCAGGGTCCTTGCCCGAGGCAAAGGCAACGATCTCTTTGGAGATACGCACCGAGCACCAATCATGGCCGCACATGGCGCAGAAGTCAGTGTCGACGTCGAGATCTTCGTCATGGAACGCACGGGCGGTGTCGGTGTCGAACGAGAGCTCGAAGTGCTGCTCCCAGTTGAGCGCGGCCCGGGCTTTGGTCAGCTCGTCGTCCCAATCGCGACTCCCCGGAATGCCGAGGGCGACGTCTGCCGCGTGTGCGGCGATCTTGTAGGCGACGCAGCCTTGCTTGACGTCGTCCCGCTTGGGCAGGCCGAGGTGCTCTTTGGGCGTGACATAGCAGAGCATCGAAGCACCGTGGTACCCGGCCGCGGTCGCGCCGATCGATGACGTGATGTGGTCGTATCCCGGGAAGACGTCGGTGACGAGCGGGCCGAGCACGTAGAACGGAGCGCCATGGCAAATGCGCCGCTGGAGCTTCATGTTGTACTCGATTTGATCGAAGGGGACGTGCCCGGGGCCTTCGACCATCACCTGGACGCCCTTGGCCCATGCACGCTCGGTCAGCTCGCCAATGGTCTCGAGCTCAGCGAGCTGAGCATCGTCCGTCGCATCGGCGAGGCCGCCCGGGCGGAGGCCGTCTCCCAAAGAGAAGCTGACGTCGTATTGCCGCATGATGTCGCAAATCTCGTCGAACATCTCGTACATCGGATTTTGGCGACCGTGGACGAGCATCCACTTGGCGAGCAACGAGCCGCCGCGCGAAACGATGCCGATCAGGCGCTTCTCGACGAACTTGAGATGCTCGCGCAGCACGCCAGCATGGATGGTGAAGTAGTCGACACCTTGCTTGGCCTGAATCTCGAGCTCCTCGAGGATCGTCGCATAGTCCAGATCCTCGATGCGCCGGCCGCGGATCATTGCGTAGATCGGAACGGTACCGATCGGCACGGTCGACGCGCGAATGATGGCTTGCCGACAGGCATTCAGATCGCCACCCGTCGACAAGTCCATCACCGTATCGGCACCCCAGCGCTCCGCCCAGCGTAGCTTCTCGACTTCTTCGTCTGTGCCTGAAGAGACCGGAGACGCGCCGAGGTTGGCGTTGATCTTGGTCGTCGATGCGCGACCGATGGCCATGGGGTCGAGCTCGAAACCGAGGTGGACCCGGTTGGCCGGAATGATCATCCTGCCCGCCGCGATCTCGTCTCGCACCTGTTCGGGTGTCAAGTGAGACTCGCGCTCGGCGACCCGCGCCATCTCGGGCGTCGTCTCACCGCAGCGTGCACGTTCGAGCTGGGTGACCGCATCACCGCGCTCGCGCGGTGCAGGGTTGAAGTCCCAGGCTGTCTTCTCAGACGGCGCGGGCATTCCGGGGGCGTCCGGTGATGCGAAGGTTCGCGGGCCGCCGATGTCCGCGGCGAGCGCCAAGCTTCCGGGGTTCGTGCCCAGGCGGCGAGACGACGGGTTGGCAGCTCCGGCGAGTGGGAGCGCTCGGCGGCCTGTGGGAGTCGACGGATCCATGGATGTTCTCCGGAGAGGCTGGCCACCAGACGAGCCAGGCGTGGATGAACTGGCAGACGAAGCGACCGACAGGTTGGCCAACGGGCCGACCGACGATACGCGTGCGGCGCAGAATAGACATTCTAATGGGTCCATAGGCGCTCGATCCACGTGACTTCCGATCCGGCTGGCGCGTGTCATGAGGTAGATCGGAAGGGGATAGCCATCTTGCCCATCGATGCGATCCCTTGGCTCGGTCGATCGTTCTGATACGTGCGGGCGCGTTCGGGCCGTCTCAACTGCGAAACAAGCGCCTTTGGGGGCGAAATTGGACAAGAACGTCAAGGATTGGACGGCCTTTCGCCTAAAGCTGCCGGAATCGTGCCATCCGCCGCGCGATCCTTGTCGATCGCTTGCCGCCGCCTAGATCGCCTTGCTATTCTTCGCGGGTCGAGAATCGGAGGGGGGCACTTTGGTGCGATCCGGTTCGTTTGGTGGGTATCACTACCTTTCCTCGTTCTGGCGGCTTGATGCCTGGTTGGATGGTGCGATGCGCGGCGTGAGATCGTTGCGAACATCATCAGACCAGCGGCGTGCGTGCATGGTTTGCTTGTGCCTGGGGAGCACGTTCGGCGCACGAATCAAGACGGTCTCAGACAGCCCTGGCTAGCTCTCCCTCCGTTCTTGTCGTGAGCGTTTCCGCATGTCGCGGAAGCGTGAACCCGACGAGAGGGAGACCGGAATGAACCGATTGAGCAAGGGTCTTGCTTGCGGCGTGCTCGCGAGCAGCGTCGCCTTCGCAGCCGTGGCACAGGACGGTGGTGTCACGTTTACCGATATTGCTGATGGTGGTGGCGCCGGCGTGACCTACGAGCGCGTGCCTTCGCCGCGGGCCGAGATTCGCAACGATGTGATTCGCAACGCCCCCTACCTGCCGGCAAACTTTTTCCCCACCATCCGCCCTGCCACACCCCAGAAGGGACGCGGGGCACCAGGCGTCGTGATCTTCGACTACGACCGTGACGGCGACCAGGATCTGTACGTTCCCAATGGGCCGGGCGCGGCCAACTCGCTGTACGAGAATCAGTTCGACTCGACCGGCACGGTGACCTTCATCGATGTCGGCGCAGCCTCGGGTGCAGGCGCTACCGCCCAGGACAGCTCGGGTGTCTGCTTCGGCGACATCGACAACGATGGTGACGAAGACCTCTACGTCCTCGGTACCGGTGAGCCGAACATCCTGTTCAAGAACAACGGCAACGGCACCTTCACGGACATCACCGCGACGGCCGGTGTCGGTGGCGGCGATCGTTCGCCGGTTGCCTGCTCCTTCGCCGACTTCGACAACGATGGCTTGCTCGACGTGGTCGTCGGCAACAGCTACGACGGTTGGGAGAACCGTCAGCCGGTGTTCGTCGCTGGCCCGACCTATCCCTTCTTCGAGCACAACCAGCTTTTCCGCAACCTCGGCGGCAACGTCTTCGAAGATCGCAGCGCGGCCTCGGGCATCGAGAACGTCTTCCCGCTGACCGGCGTGCCCGGCACCACCGGTGCGGCCTTCACCTGGGCGATCGGTACCGCTGACTATGACCAGGACGGCGATGTCGACATCTTCTCCATGGACAACCAGGGCGGCGCCCCGGTCAACCCGGAAGATCAGCGCGGCTACATGCGCCTCTACGACAACGACGGTTCCGGTAACTTCACCGAGCGTACGGTCGACGCCGGGCTGAACATCGTCGGCGGCTGGATGGGCGTCGGCTTCGAAGACTTCGACTGCAACGGCACGATCGACTTCTTCGCCACCGATCTCGGTAGCTACCTGGCTGGCGCGCCTTCGCGTCCGTTCATGAACAATGGTGACGGAACCTTCACCGATGTCGGCATCGGCGCTCTCGAGCGCACCCCCTTTGGTTGGGGCATCGACACCTTCGACTTCGATAACGATGGTGATGGCGACATCATCTTCCACGGCGGTGTCGACATTCTGTCGTTCCTCATCGCCGACAACCCCGGCGCGCTGCTGATCAACGACGGTGCCTGCTCCGGTACCTTCTCCTACGACCCCAACGTCATCGCGAAGAACCACGTCTTCCGCATGGTGCAGGGTGTTGCCACGGGCGACCTCAACAACGATGGTTTCGAGGACATCGTCACCGTTTCGCAGAGCGACCTCAACGAGCCGGTCAACCCGCTCACCTTCCTGATCTTCAATCCGCCGTCGAACTCGCCGTTCGACAGCCTGGCGATGGTGGAGCTGGTGTTCTCGACCCTTCAGGTCCCGGGCATGGTCGTCTACGCCGGTAACCTCGACGAGAACGGTGACCCGATCAACCCCGACAACGGCACCGTGACGGTCGAGATGAACAGCGCCGATAACGGCAACAACTGGGTTGCCTTCGATCTGCTCGGCAGCGGTGGCATCGTCAACGATCACCCGCATCTGCAGGGTGGTCCGGTCAACCGCGACGGTATCGGCGCGGTGGTTTCCTTCACCCCGAAAGATGGCTTCACCCGCACCAAGCCGGTCGACGGTGGCGCCAGCTACGCGTCACAGTCGAGCGTCATCGCCAACTTCGGTCTCGGTGCCGCCAGTAAGGGTGACGTCGACGTCCTGTGGCCGGGCGGTATTGTCAACCGTCTTCACAGCGTGTGGGACGGCGAGAGCGTGACCCTGCCGTACATTCCC
>CALFAM010000035.1 GCA_937948815.1 uncultured bacterium | reverse complement strand
AGTGACCCACGTGGTGGCCGAGTCCGGCGCCCGTGCGGGTGCTTTGATCGAGTGGGACGAGACGGGGCGGCCGTCCGCGCTGGCTGCGGAAGGCGCACTCGGGAGGATTCCGGACGTCGCTCGCTTTCGTGCGCGTGTCGAGCATGGAACGACCTGGTCCGTCGACGACGGGGGCATGGCGGTGGGTTTCGTGCCCCACGGTAGCGGCGGCTGGCTTGCCTTCGTGCTTTGGGGCGTTGTAGGGATCGACGAGCCCTTTTGCTCTGTACTGCGGCTGCTCGCGGGCCTGGTCGCGACCGGGCCGGTGGCAGCACCGGGGTCGGAGCCGGGTCCGGCGGGGGGCGCCCGGCAGACGCCCGTTGCTGCGGGCGAAGGCGGCTTGCGATTTCCCGACGCGTACGTACCCGGCCGCTCCGCGAGCATGCGCGCGCTTTACGAGCAGCTGGGCAACTTGGCGCCGGTTGACATTCCCGTGGTGCTCCTGGGAGAAACCGGTGTCGGCAAAGAGCCACTGGCGCGAATACTCCACGACTCGTCACCACGCCGCGCCGCGCCGTTCGTGGCGCTGAACTGCGCCGCGATCGCGACCGATCAGCTCGAAGCCGAGCTCTTCGGAATCGGCAAGGGAGCGGCTACCGGCGTTTCCCCACGCCTCGGCATGTTTCGGGAAGCCGATGGCGGCACGCTCTTTCTCGACGAGGTCGGTGAGCTGCCAATATCGCTCCAGGCCAAGCTCTTGCGGGTCTTGCAGGAGAAGGAAGTACGGCCGATCGGCGCTCAGCCGGTGGTGATCGATGTTCGGCTCGTCTCCGCCACCAATCGCGATCTTCCGGCGTTGATCGAAGAAGAAGCCTTCCGCAGCGATCTCTACTATCGGCTGGCTGGGGCAGCGTTGGCCATTCCGCCTCTCCGGGAGCGCTCGGAGGATCTCGTTGGCTTGATCGGCCACTTTGTCCAGGCACTTTCAGGCGCGCTCGGTAAGCCGGTGCGGGGCGTGAGCATGAAGGCTTTGCGGCTTCTCGAAGCCTATCCGTGGCCAGGCAACGTGCGCCAACTCGAGAACGAAGTGCGTCGGGCGGTCCTGACCTGTCCGCGCGACGCATTCGTCGATTCCGGGATGCTCTCACCCGAAGTTCAGGGTACCCAACCGGAGAAGACGGGACCCCCATCGCTCGAGCCCGGAGAGCAGCCCTTGGTCGAGCAGCTCATGGTGATCGAACGCTACATTCTCGAGCGTGCGTTGGAGAAAGCGGACGGCAACAAGAGCCAGGCGGCGAAGCAGCTCGGGATCTCGCGCAACGGGCTCGCCTATCGCTTCAAGCGCCTGGCCATGGAGGCTTGAGCGCCGCCCGCGCCGTCCTACTCATGACGCCGTGGGCGGCCATGGGGCTCGCCATCGGACCTCATCCCTCAGGCTGCGGCTTCTTTGCCTTTCGGCCCGGCGAGACCGGCGGACTCGTTCAGGAAGCCCATCATGGTCCGTAGGGAATCACCGACAGCTTCGATCGCATGCGTGCGTTCGGCTTCGCGCCGAGCCTTGAAGTGCGGTCTGCCCGTGGCGCTTTCCTCGATCCACTGATCGGCGTATCGGCCACTTCGGATGTCTGCGAGCATGTGCTTCATCTCGGTGCGTACGGCTGGGCCCACGAGGCGCTCGCCACCTTGGTAACCACCGTGCTCTGCGGTGTCCGAAACGCTGTGCCACATGGCGCCGAGGCCACCGCGATACATGAGATCGACGATCAGCTTGAGCTCGTGGAGGCACTCGAAGTAGGCCACCTCGGGTTGGTATCCCGCATCTACCAGGGTCTCGAATCCCGCGCGAACGAGGGCGGAGACGCCGCCGCACAGCACGGCCTGCTCACCGAAGAGGTCGGTTTCTGTTTCCTCGGCGAAGGACGTATCGAGCACGCCGGCCCGCGTGCAGCCGAGCGCGTGGGCATACGCCAAGGCCGTGGCATGGGCATTCCCGCTCGCGTCTTGCGCGACGGCCAGCAACGCAGGTGTCCCGGCGCCCGCTACGTAGAGCTCGCGGACGCGATGGCCAGGTGCTTTGGGCGCAACCATGGAAACGTCGACCGCGGGGGGCGGAGCGATCTGTCCGAACCGGATGTTGAAGCCATGCGCGAACATCAGCGTGTCGCCGGGCTCGAGGTTGGGTGCGACCGACTCGGCATAGAGCTTGGGCTGCTCGGTGTCGGGCGCAAGCAGCATGACGATTTGGGCCGCGCGGGTGGCTTCCGCTGGACTCGCCACGGGCAGACCTGAGCTCTTGGCTTCGTCGCGTGAGCGACTGTCGGCGCGCAGGCCAACGATGACGTCAACCCCACTGTCGTGGAGGTTCCGCGCGTGAGCATGGCCTTGACTGCCGAATCCGATGACTGCGACGCGGCGACCTTCGAGACGGGTTGGGTCGGCGTGCTGCTGATAGTAGATCTTGGACATGGTGAATGTCTCCTTTCCGTCCTCGGCTCAGCGGGGCGGAGTGGGTTGGATGTTTGGGTTCTTGTGTGGCGAGCTGCTGCTGGCGAGCCGCTCGGGCGGACTTCAGTGCGGGGGAGTGGCCTGCATCAGCCGGGCCCGCCACGACGATTCGGCCAGGTCTTTGCCCACCGCTTCGTCGCTTCGGCCGAGCACAGCGGGGCCAGTCCGCGTCATTTCTTCGATGCCATAAGGCACCAAGACGCTGAGCAGACCGTCCAGTTTCTCGTCGTTGCCGGTGGCCTCGACGATTACGGATCCGGGGGCGACATTGACGATCCGCGCGCGGAAGACCTCGCAGACTTGCGCGATCGCCGCACGCTCGGTGGGGCCGGCAGACACCTTGACCAGCAGCAGATCGCGGGCAACGACGGCGCCTTGGCTGTGATCGAGGACCTCGAGAACGTAGAGCACACGGCGAAGCTCACGCACGAGCCTCGCGGCTTCTCCCTGGCTGGCCAGGGCGAACGTGAGACGCGTGACGTGATCGTGCTCGGTGGTGCCGAGGGTGACGCGCGTGTCGCGAAAGGCGCGTTTGCGCAGAAATCCAGTGACCTGGCTCAACAGATCCGGCCGCGCTTCAGCGATGGCGGAAACCAGGACGGGGCGTGGCGTGAGTGGATCCTGACGGTGAATCATGGTGCCGCCTCCGTGGTTGCTTTGGGACGACGGATCATGGTGTCGAGATCGCTGCCGGCCGGCACCATCGGAAACACGACATCGTGCTGCTCGACCACCAACTCGAGCAGAATCGGCCCTTCGGCATGCGCCTGGACACTGGCAATGGCGGCTGTGAGCTGGTCGCGCTGCGACACGCGAACAGACGGGATGCCGTAAGCCTCCGCAATGCGGCAGAAGTCCGGGGAGAGAAGCGGTGTCGCGCTATAGCGCTGCTCGTAGAAGAACTCCTGCCACTGGCGGACCATGCCGAGGTAGCCGTTGTTGACGATCACGATCTTGATGGCGATGCCTTCTTGGACAGCGGTGGCCAGCTCGGCCATCGTCATCTGGAAACCGCCATCGCCCGCGATGGCCCACACCTCTTGATCCGGGCGGGCCATCTTGACCCCGAGGGCCGCAGGCAGGGCGAATCCCATGGTGCCCATACCGCCCGAAGTCACCAAGGTGCCTGGGTGATCGTGCGGAAAGTACTGGGCTTCCCACATCTGATGCTGGCCGACATCGGTGACATTGATGCACTGGCCGCCGGTGACGCGACACAGCGCATCGATGACTTCCGCGGCCAGCAGGGGGCCTTCGCTCGGCGGCTGGCGCAAGATGTCTCGCTCGTCGGCCTCGCCTTGCCAGGCACGGATCTGGTCGCGCCATGGGCTATGGGTGGTCGCCGGTATGGCCGGCACGAGTGTGTCCAGCGCCTCCCGCAGGTCGCAGGCGATGCCGAGCTCGACCGGCACGTTCTTGCCGATCTCGGCCGGATCGATATCGATGTGGATCTTCTTCGCGTGAGGCGCGTACGACGCCAGCTTGCCGGTGACGCGATCGTCGAAGCGCATACCCAGGGCGAGCAGCAGGTCCGCGTGCTGGATGGCCTGGTTGACTGCTGCGCCACCGTGCATGCCCATCATGCCGAGGCACAACGGATGCGTCTCCGGGAAGCCACCCTTGCCGAGTAGGGTGATCGCCACGGGGATGTCGTGGCGTTCTGCGAAGGCGCGGAGCGTGTCGACGCTGCCCGACATCGCGACGCCGTGGCCGGCGAGAATGACCGGTCGCTCCGCAGCGGTGAGAAGTTCGCCGAACCGTTCGACGCAGTCGCGATCGATGGGCGTCGCCTTGCCTCGCTGGATGGGCAAGCTGATGGGGGGCTCGGGCCACGTCTCGGAGCTTCGTGCGAGCTGAATGTCTTTGGGAATGTCCACGAGCACTGGCCCCGGACGACCCGATCGCGCGACATGGAAGGCTTCCTTGAGTGTGAAGGCGAGCTCGTCGACGTCGGTCACCAGGTAGTTGTGTTTCACCACCGGTTGGCTGATGCCAACGGTGTCGGTTTCCTGGAATGCATCCGAGCCCAACGCTGTAGTGGGTACCTGCCCGGTGAGGCAGACGATGGGCGAGGAGTCCATCATCGCGGTGCCGAGACCGGTCACCAGGTTGGTCGCTCCGGGGCCGCTGGTCGCCAGCACGACGCCAACCTTCCCCGATGCGCGGGCGTAGCCGTCCGCCATGTGGGTCGCGCCTTGCTCGTGTCGGGTGAGCACGTGGCGGATCGTCGGGTGGCGGGTCATCTCGTCGTAGGTTGGCAAGATCGCGCCGCCGGGATAGCCGAAGACGACCTCGACGCCTTCGCGCTCGAGGCAGTCCCAGAGGATCTCGGCGCCGGTCTTCATCAGACGGAGTGAATTCGTTTTCTGATTCATTGCGGTCTCGTGATTGGGGCGGCTTGGAGGGTTCATGGAAGTCAGGACGCTGCCGCGGCATAGGCCGTAGCGGGCGCGCTCTGGTCAATGGGTGTCAGCCATCCGTGTCGGTCAGCGGTTTCGCCTCGCAAAACGGAGAAGAAGGCATCTTGCAGTCGCGCGGTGACGGGGCCTCGCTCGCCTCGCTCGCCTCGACCGATCGGAATGCGATCGACCGATCGCACGGGTGTGATCTCTGCGGCGGTTCCCGTCATGAAGAGCTCGTCGGCGAGGTAGAGAGCGTCCCGGCTGATCGGCGTCTCATGACAGGGGATCCCAAGATCGCCGGCCAGTTGAAGCACGGTGCTGCGGGTGATCCCAGCAAGAATGGCGGAGAACACAGGCGGCGTCAGAAGGACACCGTCCTTGACTGCAAAAAGGTTTTCCCCACTACCTTCGGCGACCAGGCCGGACTCGTCGAGGACGATGCCCTCTTGGTAGCCATCGACATGGGCTTGGGCGGCGACAAGTTGGTTGTTGACGTATTGGCCACCAATCTTCCCGAGGGGAAGGTGAGTGTTCGACGAGAAGCGGCGCCAGGAGCTGACCGCTGCGTCGACGCCGTGCTCAACCGCTCCGTCGCCCAGATAGGCACCCCATTCGAAGCTGATGATCGTGGTCTGGGTTGGGCGCTCACGCCCATCGACACAGAGGTCGCCGCTGCCGCGAAACGCCAGCGGTCGTACATAGCATGCTCCGTCGTGGTTGGATCGAACCAGCTTCCGGCACGCCTGCTCGAGCCTGTCGACGGAAAACGGCATCGGCATGCGCAGGAGTTTTGCCGACTGCTGCATGCGGACGAGATGATCGCGAAGGCGAAAGAGCGCCACGCCTTCTCGGGTCTCGTAGGCGCGAATGCCTTCGAAGACCGAAGAGCCGTAGTGGAGTGCATGGGTCGTGACATGAACCGTCGCCTCGGCCCAAGGCACGAGCTCGCCATCGAGCCAGATCCATTCGGGTGTATTCATGGCCAGGTTCCTCTTGATGGGTACGGTTGGGTTCGGCTGTCAATCAGTCAGAATCGCGCCGGTCGCGGCGCTGCTCACCAGGCGGGCGTAGCGACGCAACCAGCGGCTCTCGATGGTCGGCTTCCAAGGCTCGAGTTGTGCATGACGGCGCGCGAGCTCTTCTTCGTCGACTTCCAGGTCGAGGCGCTTGTTTCGCAGATCGATGCAGATCGGATCGCCATCGCGAACCAAAGCGATCGGTCCTCCGGCAGCGGCTTCCGGGCTGACATGGCCTACCGAGAGCCCGCGGCTACCACCGGAGAACCGGCCATCGGTAACCAGCGCTACCTGGGAGCCCAGGCCCATCCCTTGAAGTTGGGCAGTGGGGCCGAGCATCTCTTGCATTCCCGGGCCGCCTCGCGGGCCTTCGTGGCGAATCACCACGACATCCCCGGCGACGATGTTGCGTGAGAGGATCGCTTTCGAAGCGTCTTCCTCGGACTCGAATACCCGAGCGGAGCCGCGGAATACGGCCTGGCCGTCGGCAGCTCCAGCGGTTTTGATCACGGCGCCGTTCGGTGCCAGGCTGCCGACGAGAATGGCAAGGCCGCCGCGCGGCGCGTGTGCGTTCTCTCGAGGCCGGATGACCTCAGGATCCTGTACTTTGGCTTCGAGGACGCTTTCGCCCAGCGTGTCGCCGGTGACGGTCGGACGGTCGAGATGGAGGGTGCCAGGCTCGCGTGCGAGCTCAGCGAGAACCGCTGGGACGCCCCCAGCGCGATGAACATCTTCCATGTGCCAGGCACCGGCAGGACTCACCTTGCACAGATGCGGTACCCGCTCGGCGATGTCGTTGATTCGTGACAGTGGATAGTCGATACCCGCTTCATGCGCAATTGCTAGGGTGTGCAGAATGGTGTTCGTGCTGCCGCCCATTGCCATGTCGAGTGCGAAGGCATCGTCGATGGCGTCACGGGTAACGATCGTCCGTGCGGTTAGATCGCGTTCGACCAAGGCAATCACAGTGCGGGCAGCGTCGATGAAGAGTTGCTCACGCTCAGGTGTCTCGGCCAGCGCCGAACCGTTCATGGGTAAGGCCAGGCCCAGCGCTTCAGCCAAACAGTTCATGCTGTTGGCTGTGAACATGCCCGAACACGAGCCGCAGGTCGGACAGCCGTGGTTTTCGAGCACTTTCAGACGCTGGGCGTCAATTTTCCCGGCGCGGAAAGCGCCAACGCCCTCGAACACACTCACCAGATCGATCACTTCGCCGTCGGGTGTACGGCCCGCTGCCATCGGGCCGCCCGAGACGAAGATGGTTGGAATATCGAGCCGGACTGCTGCCATCAACATCCCGGGGACGATCTTGTCGCAGTTGGGAATGCAGATCAGTCCGTCGAAGGCATGGGCGGCGACGACGGTCTCGACGCTGTCGGCGATCAGCTCACGGCTGGGCAGGGAATAGTTCATGCCCACGTGACCCATGGCGATGCCGTCATCGACTCCGATGGTGTTGAACTCGAACGGGACGCCGCCCGCCTCACGGACGGCCTCTTTGATCACGGCTCCGACCCGCTGCAGATGCATGTGGCCCGGAATGATATCGATGTAGCTGTTGCAGACAGCGATGAACGGCTTCCCGAAGTCGTCGTCGCGTACGCCGGTGGCCTTGAGAAGCGAGCGGTGGGGCGCACGCTCGAAACCTTTCTTGATGCGGTCGGATCGCAATGGGTTGCTCCCTTACAGAAACGAAAAGAGCCCCCGGGCTTTCCCGGGGGCTTCGGACCGTCGCGCAGAGTGTGTTGCGGCAACGGCGGTCAGAAGCCCCCCATGCTAAGAATAAGGACGACGACCACAACCTGCACGCCAAACGGAACCAGACTGCGAACGGAGGTCTGGCTCGACCGA
>CALFAM010000034.1 GCA_937948815.1 uncultured bacterium | reverse complement strand
CTCGTCGCTGATGTGTCCCTGTTGGCCACCGAGGGTGCACGATTGGCCTGGGCGTTTGCCGTTCGAGCATCCGCCGGCAGGTGGGGTCGGTGGCTTGGGCGGCTTCTCGGGGGGCACCGGCGGCTTCTCGGGCGGTTCAGGCTGACGGAACCTTTGGTTGCAGCGCTCGCGGCAGACGTTGGCGAATGCTTCGGGCGTGGCGTTCGTGATTCCCTGACATGCTGCCACCGAAACGTTGGCGGCGATGGCCATCCCTCCGCGCTGAAGGAACCGTCGGAGCACCGTACGGGCCGTGGCTCCCGGTACCGTGCCTTCCTCCAACAAGATCTGGCCCAACTCGCCGCCAATCCCGGCACCGGGGAAGTCACCGCCGTCTGGTCCGATCATGCGCTCCGGCGGCTGGGCGAGAGGCGAGATGAGATAGCCGTCCCGCCAGTCCAAGTTTGCGGCTGTGAGGAACGCCGAGAACCAAGAAGGTGTCGAGCCTGCTGCCTCTGGATCAGTGAGTAGGTTCGTGAATTCTTCTTTGAGCTGATCGAAGATCTTGCCGCGGATACACTTGCGAAAATCCTTGCCATTCAGCACGGACGACGTGCAGTCGCAAAACCCTCCGATCTCCTCGAGAGCGAATTGGAAGAACCATGAGTTGTTCTCTTGGTTGTCACAGCATGCCTGACATGCTGTGTTGCAGCTCGAGATATTCTGGCCCGGCAAGAACTCTGGGATCGCGCCGGGGTCCCCAGTGAAGACGCCGCCAGGATTGCAGACGGGCGCATGGGTGACCATGACCGCTTCATGGCAGCTCATGCCGAGCGATTCGGGGGAAAAGGTCGATCCTTGGCCGTACGCGGTGCCGGCGAAGAAGACCGCCAACAACAATCCCAAGAATCGGATCGAAGTACTCATACTGGGAAATGACATCTCGATGCCTCCAAGGTTCGAAGCTGCGTCAGCGTGGATCGACTGATTGGCCATTGGCGTTGGTGTTGCGTACGTTGAGTGGGTGTTGGTGATAGAAGCGCACCTCGCCAGGCTTGGCCTCGGCCTTGCCTGCGAGCTGGAAGATGCCGCCGACCAAGTCGAGGGTCGAACGCCACGCTCCGCCGATGTGGTCTTCGACTTCTTGAAGCTGTCGGCCGAGGCCGTAGAGACTCCAGGTGTAGGTGAAGTTCTCGGGGTCGGGGATCCAGGTCCATTCACCGTCTTGAAAAACCTTCTCTTGCACGTTGAAGTCGAGCGCCGCAACCACCCGATCAGCGCCGTCGAGGATCAAGACGAAAGGCCGTGAGAAGGTGCAGGGAATGGAGGTCACCTCGAGCTCGCCGCTCCAGGCCCCGAAGGGGTCGATGACGTGGCGCTTGCAGCCCGCCGACGCGTTGACTGCGTCGGCCACGGACAGGGTCGGTACTGGGCCCTGAACCGCCTTCCGGTCGTCGACACCGCAGAGATTGCCGCGGCCGTCACGTACGTAATCTCCCGAGTCAAAGGAGAGCGTCGGCAGCTCGATGCTGGTGTACATCGGGCGTCGGAATGGATCCGGCTCGTAGAGCTCTTCGATGCCGTTGGCGTGACGAATGCGCTCCGGGATCGTGTTGACGCCCCAATCGACCTCGTCGACCCAGTTTTCTGTGAGACCGTCACGTTGACCGTTGATCGCCGTAATCAGTCCGTGGTCGCGGAAGATCGAAACCTGTCGTGAGGTGGTGGGTTCGCCCGTTGCACAGGTCGTGCAGCGCGGATAGTCGATCGTCGAAACCTCGCCGAGATCGTCGTAGGCGAAGTCCATGGTGTAGGCCTTGTCGACCCGCAGCTCGATACTCGGGGAGAAAACCGTTTCGATCGCTACGGTCTTGGTCGACGGACGGCCGCCGACGCCTCGGTACGACCAGGTCTCTTCGACTTTGAAGTGGGAAAGGTCGAAGTAGGTGTGACGGATCCGTCGGGCGACCTTGCCGAGGCTGCGGTCAGGTGTTGCGCCGCTCGGCAGGTTGGCCGTGGCGTACTCGTATTCCTTCCAGATGCGCGTCGGATCGTCCGCGTCCACGATGCGCACCAACCGGCCCGCGGTGTCGTATTCGCTCAGCGTCGTGACCACGTCGGTGCCGTGCTCGAGGTCCGTTGTCGCGCTGAGATGGGGACGGCCACCAGCATCGAAGCTGCTCAGCTCGTTGCGCGCCAGCTCGGTCGTGCCTTCGCGCTGGATGGTCGCCGTCAGCAAGCCGCGGCCATCGAAGACCCATTCGAGTGATCCCTCGTGGGTCTCGGCGCCGACGGTCCGCCAGGTGGTGTGCAGCCGGCTCTTTCCCGCGAGGTCGTATTCGGTCTCGGTTTCGAGCAATACGCCAGGTTGGGGTAGTGGACGGTCCAGGACCGTTCTCCAGAGACGTCCCTGGCCGTCGTAGAGCTCCGTCGTGACGACGTCGTTCTCGTAGCACTGGCCGGTGGCGGTGGAGTAGTTCCAGGCCCCCTGCTCGGTCTTGGTGATCTGACGCTCGCCGGCAAAGGCGAAGGTCACCTCATGTGCCGACCCCTCGGGCGGCAGCACGCGGCGGGCGCGTCCGAAGGGGTCGTGGTCTTGGTAGTGAGTGAAATGGATCGTGACTCCCGGCCCGGGTGTGTAGGGCGTCGAGCTTCGGATGATGTTGCCCACCGCGTCGTACTCCGTGCGCTCCACGCTGTCGACGCCACCGGGCATCGACTGGCTGGCGAACGTGGCACGACCAAAGTTGTCGGTGTAGGCCACCTGTGTTTGGAGCACCGCGCCACCGCCATTGGCTCTCGAATGGGTCGTGCGGCGGGGGCCGGAGCCGAGGAAGGATCCGCCCTGCGGTTCCCGGTAGATGGCTTCGATCCAGGCACCCCCATGCGCGGCCGGCCGGGTCCAGGTCAGTCGCCCCAGCAGGTCGTAGTCGAACGTGGTCGCCAGGCCAGCCGGGTCCCGGTCGATCGTCACCAGCCCGGTGTTGACGTCGATCTGGTGATGGAGTGTGAAGGGACCGAAGCGATTGCCGGCCGCGTCGACGGCATAGGCACGCGACAGGCTGCCGAAGCTGTACTGACGTGCGTTCTCATATTCGGCGGTGGGCAGGGAGAGGGTGCACAGGTCGGCGCCTTGGGCCACGATCTGCCGATCACCTCCATACTTCCGGGTCGCGACGTTCTGGCCGCCGCTCCAGCTGCTCTCGTTGATGATGTCCGCGCTGCTGGGGGCCGAGGCTTGGACCCGGCGCCGGGTTCGAATCAGCTGACCAACCGCGTCGAAGCAGGCGTCGGTGCGCAACGTCTCGCCATTGCCGTCAGCACGCTGCTCGTAGGCATAGCCATGCAGAAACCACGGTTCAGTGCGGGATGGCACCGTGAACGAGCCGCCGGTCTCGGAGCCGCCACCGTAGATCCCCGCCTGCGGGTTGGTGGCGCGGTAGGCCGAGAGGTAGTCGTCCTGCCCGAAGTTCGAGGTTTTGATCAGGCTCCGGAACTGGCCGAGGCCATCGTAGTTGCCGTGGCTCAGGCGGCGAAAGCGCAAGGCGCCTTCGAGCGGCGTGTCGTCATGGAAGTAGGTCGTTTCCGTGACCTTGCGCCGATTGGTGTCGAAGCAGGTACCGGTGGCCGACGTGCAGTCTGCGTCCTGGTCCCAGGCCTGGTAGATCGAGCGCATCAGGTTGCAACTGGTGCCGGTCGGATCGCAGTCCCAGATTTGCTTGGAAAGCATGCCGGGGCCGCTGGATTCCGCAACGTGTGGGGCGACGGGCAGCGCGTAGAGGGCGACATCGGGCGTTCCACCGGCGTCGGTGCCGACTGCGAAGTGATAATCGGTGCGATCGCCCAAGGGTGTGGTGACCCGGGTGTGGCGCGCCAGCATGCCGCAGCTCGGGGTGGGAGGTGATCCCAGGCCACCCGCGCCTTGGCCATCGTTCCAGGCCACCACGGGTTGGTGCGTCCAGGTCGCCGTAACTGTGCCATCGGGCTGCTGATGATGGCGCGCGACCACGCCGGAGACGTCGGTTAGATAGGGCTCGGTCGGCGTGTCGCACGAGAGCGGTGGAAAGCTGTAGGCACCGTAGTCCCAGGTTTGGTAGCCGCCAGTGGCGAGGCGCGCCGAGTGGAGCCGCCCGGCATTTCTGCAGTCGGAATTCGCGGCGTGGTACCCGAAGTCGCGAACGTAGCCGACCGGGTCAGTCACGCTGACCAGCTGGGGCACGCTGATGCTCCCTCCACGGCTGTCGGCGCAGGCGCGTGGTACGGAAATCGTGGCGTACTGAAAGGTGTAGACGGCACGCTGGCCGGCGAAGGCGGAAATGTCGACCTCGTGGACCAGGCGCGGGAAGTGACCACTCGGATCGGGTGCGAAGCGCACGTGCTGGCTCCGCCCATGGCTGTCGGTGAGCGTCCACTCGGAGCCGTCGATTGCGTAGGCAATGCTCAGCGTGTTGCCGGCCGCCGAGTGAATGCTCGCCAGGCGCCAGCCGCCGGCACCGTCCGGCTCGAAGCGTTGGTACGTGCCGTTGGCAAACTCGACGCGCGTCTCACTGCTGCTGATCTGACGCAGCCGGAAGTACGTGCCGTCGCGGGTGTACTGAACCTGGTCGCCCGTATCGCCGACATCGGGGGTGTCCCAATGCAGGTCGGCGTAAAAGAGGTGTGGGCTGCCGTCGCGGCTGACGTACAGCCAGTTGCCCGTTCCGTTGGCCGGATCGCTCGGGGCCAGCAGGCGGCCGAGCGAGAGATCGAAGCCGAGCCCGGCGTTCGACAGGCGTGCCGGCTCGGCGACCGGCGCGCCGGACACCGTGTCAAAGTCCCAGATGCGCGAGTTGTAGTAGAGAGAGAGCTGGTACGAAAGGGTCGTGTCGATCGGGTAGCGCTGACCGAGCGGGACCTGCAAGACCAGATTGCCGTTGAAGAGGTTGACCGAGGTTTCACGGTCTTCTTCGAATTCGAGACCGATGTCGAGGCCCCGCGCGAGGTTTGGGTGTAGCTCGGGCGCATCCGGTCGATACGCGAGCTTGGAGGGGGCTGCCCAACTGAGGCCAGCGAAGCCGGCGAGGGTTACCAGAAAGGCGATTCTGCCTGCTGATCGCACGGCACGAGGTCGTGGTGTCATGGTCCATCTCCTATGATGCGAACTTCGAAGGGGAGCCGGCTGCCGGAGCAGGCGACTCGTCGATCGCTGGAGGGGATGGCGTAGGCTGCGGAAGTTCTCGATCAACGACGCGCAATGCTGTGCTGTGGCATCACGCCGCGGCAGCGAAGTTCAGTGCAGTGAGGCAGGCAAGCGGGCCGCAGCGGTGGCGGTCAGATCGAGCACGGTCTCGTCGGGCGATACGAGAATGTGCCGCGAGTCGAAGTGGCGCTGTTGGGGGAGCGCCATGGCCCGCGACAGGTTCGAGCGGAAGGTCAGCAGGCCGCCCGTCGCGGTCGGGTCAGGCGTCCAGCAGAGCGATGAAGTCGTCTTCGGGGAGGGCCATGGCGTAGAGATTTCCTTGGCCGTAGGCGACCTTCATCTCCAACAGTCTCTTCTCTTGCCAAGCTTCCTCGATCCCTTCGACCACGATCGGGATTCCTGCCTCACGGGCAGAGTAGAGCAGGCAACGCAGGAAGGTCGTACCCGAGGCCGGCGCCAGCAGTCGGTCGCTGAGCTCCTTGTCGATCTTGATCACACTGGCGACGCTCGACGTGATCAAAGACAAGGCGCCATAGCCGGAGCCGAAGTCGTCGATGGCGATGGTGACGCCCATGGTGTGGAGGCGTTTCAGGTCCTGAACCACCCGCCGGGATGCGTCCCGGGTGAAATAGGCGCTCTCGGTGATCTCG
>CALFAM010000033.1 GCA_937948815.1 uncultured bacterium | reverse complement strand
CCTGTTCCGACACCCACCTTCCCGGCTTCCAGGTGGCGATCGACGATCTGAAGGCCAAGGGTGTGGATGCGGTCGCTTGCCTGGCGACCAACGACATCTTTGTGATGAGCGCATGGTCCAAGGCGCGCAACATCGGCGATGGCATCACCATGCTGGCGGATGGCAATGGCGACTTCATCAAGGCGACCGGTCTCGAGCTCGACCTGGCGCACTTCGGCCTCGGCACGCGCGCCAAGCGATTCGCCGCCATCATCGACGACGGCACCGTTGCCTACCTCGGCGTCGAGCCCGGTGGTGAGGTCGGCGTCTCGGCTGCGGCTGCGGTGCTCGAGAAGCTGTAGGCCCCGTCTCCGGGCCCTACTCATGGGCCCGGCAAGAGGCGGATGGACCCGGCGCTGATCAGGACTCGGAAGGACTGGTCAGCGCGCGGAAGTTCGCTTCGAGCCGAGCTTGCCGTCGCGTCGATATTCGGCTGGCACCTGTTCCCGCTTCGACAATCGGCTGGCACCCGATCCCGCACCTGATCTCCTTTCGACACTCGGCTGGCACTTGATCTCGGTACCTGGTCCTTGATCTCGGTACCTGGCCCGAGCTCATGAGGGCGACGCAGGCGCGGCGTCCATCGTAGGCAGAGTGTGTCCTCGGGAGAAGAACTGCCGACGATCGGAGCCAGTGATGTGGACTGTGTTGCAGGATGTGAAGCACTCGATTCGGCGGCTCGCCAAGACGCCGGGCTTCACGGCGCTTGCCGTGATCACGCTGACGATCGGGATCGGGGCACACTTGGCCATCGTCGGCCTGATTGACCGTCAGTTCTTACAGCGGCTGCCGGTCACGGACCCGGAGGGGCTGATCGGCATCTACGAAAGCCGTGACGGTTCGGGCCACTACCCTTTGTCGCTGCTGGATTACCGCGACTATCGCGCCGCGGTGACCACCTTCGGACGTCTTGCCGCGAGCTATCCTTCGGCGCCCTTGAGCCTGGGCACGGACGAGGGGCAGACGCAGGTCAATGGATCTGTCGTGTCGGCCAACTACTTCGCGGTGCTCGGTGTCTCACCGGCGCGCGGTCGCTTCTTCTCGAGCACGGAGGATGCAGCCGGTGCGCCGGCGGTCGCCGTGGTCTCCCATGCGTTCTGGCAGTCGCGGCTGGGTGGCCGTGACGATGTAGTCGGCGCCACCGTGAGTTTGAATGATCAGACCTTCACCGTCGTTGGTGTAGCGCCATCGACGTTCACCGGTATCGATCTGAGTCTGCCCGCGACCGTGTGGCTGCCCATGGCGAGCGCATCCGTGGGCTATCGGTGGTGCGATACGGAAGATCGTGACTGCACCTGGCTGAGCCTGATCGGCCGCTTGGCGCCAGGGCAGTCGATCGACACGGCATCGGCGGAAATGGAAGCGCTCAGCCAGGGCGTGCGGGAAGCGAGCGGTTCAGACCCCGCGACCCGTGGTGTCGCTCTGACGCCGCTTCGCGGGATTCATCCGGACAACCGCGCCAATCGCCTACGACTCAGCGCCCTGATGCTTGCAGCCGTGACCCTGGTCTTGCTGATCGCGGCCGCCAACCTCAGCGGCATGTTGGTCGCCCGAGGGCTGACTCGGCGGCGGGAGATCGCGGTGCGCGCGGCGCTCGGCGCTCCTCGCTGGCGTGTGATGTCCCTATTCGCCAGTGAAGCGATGCTGCTGGCGTTGGGCGGCGCGGTCGGGGGCCTGGTGATGGCTGGCGGGCTCGGCGACTTGCTCGCCCGTCTCGACCGGAATCGCGTGCCGCTCGATGTTCGGCCGGGACTGGCGATGGTCGGCTACGCATTGTTCGTCGCCGCGGCAATCGGAGTGCTGGTGGCGTCGATCCCTGCGATCCAGTCCATGCGACCACGGCTTGTCGCAGCGCTCGGGCGCGATGGAGAAGGCACGGGTATGCGTCGGCCGAGCATGCTGAGCGCCTTGGTGATCGTGCAAGTGGCCGCGAGCTTCGTGCTCGTATCCTGCACGGGCCTGTTGGCCAGGAGCCTCGTCGAGGTCCGGCAGCCAGGCAGCGTCGATCCCGCGCATCTCGCGGTGCTGCGCGCACGGCAGCGCCTGGTCGGCACGAGCCCGGAGCGGGCGAGGGCAAACAACCACGCCATCCTTGACCGGCTGGCATCGCTGCCAGGCGTCGAGGGTGTGACCTTGAGCAAGTATCCGCCTCTTCTCGGCGGCGGTGGCACGGTGATGGTTACGCCAGGTGTGGCCGCTTCGGGGCTGGCCGCTTCGGGGTTGGCCGCTTCGGGGGCCGCCGCCGGGGCAGGCGATGCGGTAGACGTGCCGCCCGCGAAACTGGGTGCGGGCCGGAGCGCACGCATCAACCAGGTCGGCGCGCGTTTCTTCGCGACCCTCGGCGTGCGCCTGCTTCGAGGGCGTGAATTCGAGGCCAGTGACGGTCCACAGCGCACGCCGGTGGCGATCGTGAATCAGAAGCTGGCCGGTGATCTGTGGCCGAATCAGGATCCGCTCGGTGCCCGGATCACCATCGAGGGTCGGCACGCCATGGTGGTGGGTGTCATTCAGGACGGCGACTACCACGACCATTCGCGCACGGCCGAAGCCCAGGTGTTCACGCCCTACTGGCAGAACCCGAGCTTGGTCGACGCGCGGTTCACCATTCGCACCCGCAGTGCCGCGGCTGATCTTCTGCCAGCGCTGCGCCGCGAGGTGCGCGCCATTGATCCCGCGATTCCGGTGTGGCGGGCCGAAACCATGACGGACATTCGCCGCCGGCTGTTCGCATCGACCCACCTGGCAGGTCGTGTCATGGGCGCGGCCGGTGGGGTCGCACTCTTCTCGAGCGGGCTCGGTTTGCTCGGCGCGCTCGCGCTGGTGGTTGCCCGGCGCACCCGCGAGATCGGGATTCGCATGGCATTGGGATGTGATCGCGGCCGAGTCGTGCGCCTGGTCTTGGGCGATACGGCCCGGCTCGTTGGCCTCGCGTTGGGCATCGGCATGGTCGCGGCGCTGGCGGCCGGCCGTGCGCTTGCCCATGATCTCTACGGTGTCGGCCCGTATGATCCCTGGGCGCTTGCGATCGCTCTGCTCGTGGTGATTGGGGCAGCGGGGCTGGCGAGCTGGCTGCCGGCGCGACGGGCGGCAACGGTCGATCCGCTGGTCGCCTTGCGGCAGGATTGACCGGACCGATGACGTTTCCGGTCAGCGCCCTGCCAACGCGCGGAAGGGGGCCTCGAACTGGGAGGGGATACGGCACGGACGGCCGCGTGCGACATCGACCCACACGTGCTCGGTGGCACCCTCCGCGAGCTTGTCGTCGTCATGATGGACTTCATAGGCGAACCGCAAGCCGCGGCTCGACAGGCGCTCGAGCCAGCAGGTCACCGACACGGTCTGCCCGTAGCGCGCGCCGCGCAGATAGCGGCTCTCGGTGCGGGTGACCACGAGCTGATAACCCATGGCCTCGATGTCGGCATAGTGATGCCCGGTTTCGAGGCAGAGACGCGTACGGGCCTGCTCGAACCACACCAAGTAGTTGCTGTGGTGAACGATCCCCATCTGATCGGTCTCGGCGTAGCGGACCTCGATGTCGGTGACGACGGTCGTGGTGGTGGCCGTTGAAGTCGGTTGGGGCGTTCGATTTGGCATGGCTCGGTAGAGGATGGGCTCGCTAGAGGGCGCTTCAGGAGATGGCGGTGGTGGCGATTGGGATGCGTGTGACTCAGGACGGGCGGCGCCCGAAGCTGTGGCGGAAGACCGTCCACAGGATCTTGTAGCCCGCGAGCACCGTGCCCTTGAGGGTGCCGGTGATTTTCGATACGCCGACGCGCTTGCGGTAGCGCACCGGAACATCGACCACCCGCATGCCGTGACGCAAGGCCTTGACCTGCATCTCGGCGGTCCAGCCGAAATCGGGATCGGCCATCTGGAGGCGCTCGAGTGCCTGCCAGCGGATGGCGCGGAATGGTCCGAGATCGGTGTAGCGGTGGCGGTAGAGCAGGCGAATCAAGACGCAGGCGACGATATTGCCGGCGCGGGCCTGGGGCAGCAGAGCACCCTTCTGACGTTCGCCGAGCACCCGCGAGCCGATGACCATGTCGGCCTCGCCGGCCAGAATCGGCGCGACCACGTCAGGAAGGTCCTCAGGGTGATCCGAATAGTCGGCATCGAGAAAGACCACGATGTCGGGTGGCCCGGTGCGACGGATGTGGTCGAGCGCGGCCAGGCAGGCTGAGCCATAGCCCTGGCGTGGTGCCGGCACCACCTCCGCCCCCCCTTCGACGGCCACTTCCGCGGTGCGATCCGTGGAGTTGTTGTCGGCGACTACCACCCGTCGGACCGGCGGATGGGGCGTGTCGGCGAGCACCTTGGGCAACGAGGCTTCTTCGTTGTACGCCGGAATGGCGACGTCGATCGTGGGCTTTCCGGGCGTCGGGGAGGGTTGGATTTGCATCATGCTCGCTGTTCGGGTGGCCGTGGTCGACGGAGGATACGACACTCGAGGGCGTGTCGGTTTCTCGGGCGGTGCCAATCGAGGCACCAAGGTGGAGGTCAACCAGTGGGAACAGAGCTGGTAGACTCCGCGCTCGGCGCCGAACGCGGCGATCCGCCTCGAATCACACGCACATACGGCCCACAAAGAGAAAGCGATGCCGGTCTATCCCTATCGCGGCGTAATGCCGACCCTCGGAGCGCGGGTTTTCCTGGCTCCCGACGCGCACGTGGCGGGTGATGTCACGTTGGGTGATGACGTTTCCTTCTGGTTTCATACGGCGGCACGGGGTGATGTGAACAGCATTACCATCGGTGATGGGTCCAACATCCAGGACGGCACAATTCTCCACGTGACCCACGAACGATTTCCGCTGGTGATCGGCCGCGGGGTGGTGGTCGGACACAGTGCGATGGTCCATGGATGCACCATCGAGGATGGCGCGTTGATCGGGATCGGTGCCCGTGTCCTCGATGGCGCGGTGATCGAAGCCGGCGCCCAAGTGGCGGCAGGGGCGGTGGTGGCACCTGGCAAGCGGGTGCCCGCGGGTACTTTGGTGATGGGGATTCCCGCGCGTCCCGTGCGCGAGCTGAGTGCGGCGGAACAGGCGGAGATTGGTGCCATTCGCGATCGCTACATCGCGCTGGCCGGTGAGTATCGAGCAAGCCTCGGCGCCGGCCTGTAGCGGGGCAGCTCCCTGACCGAGCAAGCGGACGAGGCAACGCTCCAGGAATCGAGACATTTTCCCAGGATCACTTCTTCGAGATCAAGAGATGAGTGAGGCGATGATGAGCACGACGAGCAGACGTGGCGCGGGAACCCTGCGTGCCGAAGACATCGATTCGCAGGTCGAGATCCATGCCTGGGTCGACCGTCGCCGAGACCTCGGTGGCCTGTTGTTCTTCGATCTACGCGATCGCTCCGGCATTGCCCAGGCGGTGGTCATGCCGGATGAGCAGGCGGAGCTCTATGCCTCGCTTTCAGCGGTGCGCGCGGAGTGGGTCCTGCGCATCGTCGGTACGGTGGCGGCGCGTGGCGAGGGGGCGGTCAACGTGGACATGGCCACGGGCGCGGTCGAGGTGCGGGTCGAATCCGCCGAGATCTTGGCCGAGTCAGAGCCCTTGCCCCTTGACCTGGGCGAGCATGCGGGAACCGGTGAAGACACTCGCTTGAAGTACCGCTTTCTCGATCTTCGCCGGAGCAGCTTGCAGAGCAATTTCTTGCTCCGGCACCAGCTCACCCACGGCATCCGCAACTATCTCGCGGATCACGACTTTCTCGAGCTCGAGACACCGATTCTGACCCGCTCGACCCCCGAGGGCGCGCGCGACTACCTGGTACCGAGCCGAGAGCACCGCGGTTCGTTCTATGCCTTGCCGCAGTCGCCGCAGATCTTCAAGCAACTCTTGATGGTCAGTGGCTTCGAGCGCTACTACCAGATCGCGCGCTGCTTCCGGGACGAAGATTTGCGCGCCGACCGACAGCCCGAGTTCACGCAGGTCGACATCGAGATGTCGTTCATCGACGAGTCGACGGTGATGTCGCTGATCGAAGGTCTGTTCGCGAAGATCTTTCCCCTCGCGGGTATCGAGCCGCCAGCGACCTACCCACGCCTCAGCTATGCCGAGGCCATGGCGCGTTTCGGCAGCGACCGCCCAGACTTGCGCTACGGGTTGGAGATCGTCGATCTGTCCGAGCGCCTCGGTGCCAGTGGTTTCCGTGGCTTCAAGGCTGCAGTGGCCGACGGTGGCGTGGTGCGCGGGTTCACCGTTCCGGGCGCGGGTAACGCCAGTCGGAAGCAGGTCGATGGTTGGGTCGAGGTGGCTCGGCGCCATGGTGCGGCCGGCGTGCTGACCCTGCGGCATCGCGATGGTGGCTTGCAGTTCCAGGTCAAGAACACCCTGACCGAGGCCGAGATCGAGGGCGCTGCGGCGGATCTCGGGATCGAAGAAGGCGGGCTCGCCCTGCTGGTTGCCGGTCCCGCGATGACCGCGGCACGGGCGCTCGGTGCGCTGCGCCAGCAGCTGGCGCAGGACTACGATCTGATTCCGGCCGACAAGCATGCATTCCTGTGGGTTCACGAGTTCCCACTGATGGAATGGGACGAGGATCAGCAGCGCTTCATCTCCCTGCATCATCCCTTCACCAGCCCGGATCCACGCGATCTCGAGCGGATGGATTCTGATCCTGGTGCCGTACGCTCGCGGGCCTATGACGTCGTGCTCAATGGTATGGAGCTGGGGGGCGGATCGATCCGTATCCATCGGCGGGACATGCAGGCCCGGGTCTTCTCCCTGCTCGGCATCGAGCCCGAGGAGGCGGAATCGCGCTTCGGTTTCTTGCTCGAAGCGCTGCGCTATGGCGCACCACCGCACGGCGGCATCGCCCTCGGCCTCGATCGCATTGCCATGGTCTTGGCCGGCTCGGCGTCGATTCGCGACGTGATCTTGTTCCCGAAGACCGCTTCGGCGACCTGCTTGATGACCGAAGCACCGTCACCGGCGACCCAGGAACAGCTCGACGAGCTGGGCTTGCACGTCGTGCCGGAGGACGATCCGGAGGCGACATGAGTGGTGCGTCATGAGTGACGGGCTGACGATGCCAGGTTCGGTGGACGACGAACACGAGAGCTGGCGTTTCGCGCTGCGCCACCCGCGCGGTTTGTCGCGCATCGTGGTTGGTTCGGGAGCGCTCGACGAGGCCGCGCCCGAGCTTGCCGAGTGGGTCGCGGGGCGAACGGTGTTCGTGCTGTCGACGCCACGGGTACGGTCCTTGTGCGGTGCGCGCCTCGAGGGCCCGACCCGCGAGGGACTGGCTGGCGAAGGCACGGCTTCGGGCGATGGGCTGTTGCAGGCAGCACGCCGGCTGGTGCCGCTCGAAGTGGAGGACGGTGAAGGCGCCAAGACGCTGGCCCACTGCGAGCGTCTGTGGCGGCAGATGGTGGCCTCGGGCGGCAAGCGCGACAGCCGGCTCATCGCCCTCGGTGGCGGCACAGTGGGCGACCTCGGCGGTTTCCTCGCGGGCTGCTTTCTGCGCGGCATCGCCTGTGTACAGGTGCCGACGACCCTGCTGGCACAAGTCGATGCCTCCGTGGGCGGCAAGACAGGTGTCGACATCCCGGAGGGCAAGAACACCGTTGGGCTGTTCCACCACGCCGATTGGGTGATCGCCGACACCTCCTTGCTTGCCACCCTCGACCCCGCCGAGCTGCGCGCTGGTCTGGTCGAGTCGATCAAGATGGCGTTCTTGCTCGATCCACCGCTGCTTTCTCAGATCGAAGCACGCTTCGACGCATTGCTGGCCGCCGATTCCGCGGCCCTGGCCGCCGTGGTGGCCGGCTCGGTCGCGGTGAAGCAGGCGGTGGTGGAACGGGATCCGGAGGAAGCGAACGAGCGGCGGCTGCTCAATTTCGGGCATACCCTCGGCCACGCGATCGAGTCGGCGCTCGACTACCAGGGCCTTCGGCACGGTGAGGCGGTGGGTTACGGATTGCTCTTCGCCCTGCGTCTGGCCGAACAGCGCGGGCTGGAGCGAGCTGCGGCGACCCGCCTGCGAGCCTTGATCCGACGCCTGGAGCTACCGCCCTTGCCAGCGCTCGATGCCGCGGCACTCCAGGCGCTCATGATGCGCGACAAGAAGGCGCGTGAAAAGGGTCTGGTATGGGTGCTGCCACGGCAGCTCGGTGTCGGCGAGATGGTCTCCGATCTGGATCCTGGGCAGGTCGATCGCACGCTGCGTGCCTTCCTCGCGGATCCATGGTCCGAGAGTAGCTCCTAGGCGCGAGCCGCCATGATCAAGGCCGACTCGTCTGGCTGCTAGACTCGGCCTTCGATGCAAGCCGTCCAGATGTCTTTCCCTCCAGTGAGCAGCGCGTGAGCGAGCCATCATCGGGTTCCGAGCCCGAGGTCGCGGCTCCGCAGCCTTCTTCGTCGGCCGCAGACGCCTCGAAAGCGGTCGACCCACCCGGGGTACCAGATGCTTCGCCTGGGGCTGGCCCAGGAGCCACGCCTGGCGATCCGGTCGGCGACGGACAGACGCCGTTGCAACGCCTACTGCGTCGGCTGCGGCTGCGCAACCTGCTGTTTCTGGTCCTGCTGCTCTCGGGCATCATCCCGCTGGTCATCCTCAGCTCACGGCTGAACAACTACTACCAAGGCGTCCTGGTCGACCAGGAGACAGTGCTCCTGACTACTGCGGCGCAGTCGGTCGCCAACGACCTGAGCGACAACATCGCGCGCCGGACCGATCAGCTCCGTCAGCTGGGCCAAGGGTTGCTGGCCAAGCCCGACTATGAGCGCGTGGCGGATCGGGTGGAGGAGCCGTGGGTGGTGGACTACCTGCGTGCATTCCTCGACTACAACCCCGAGATTCTGCGCTTGACCTTGGTCGACGGCACGGGAAGCGGGCCGAGCATTAGCGCCCGCGCGCTCAACGAACGGGTCGAAGAGCGCCTGCGCGAGGCGTTCATCGAGGTCCGTGACGAGCAGACGAATGCCAACCGTTTCGTGCTGCTTTCCGAGGATCTCGAGCCTGGGGTGGTCATTGCCGTGCCGATCGTGGCGCCCAGTCGGCGCGCGCCGGTGGAAAACGGCGTCGAGCCCGTGGCCGCTGCGGAAGAGGAACAGTTGATCGTCGCGGCGATCGTCCGGCTGGATCTCGGCGAGCGGGTGAGCCGCGACGCCGCGGATGAAGAGGTCTTCCTGATCGGGCGTGATGGCGGTTTCCTGTGGTCCGGCGCCACCCGGCCAGACACGCCACAGCTCGAGCTGGCGTTGCGGGAGTCCGACTTGATCCCGGACTTCACCCGGCGCCTCTCCCTGACTCGGATTTACGACCTGCTGGTCGATGGCCGAACCGTTTCGACCTTGGCGCGGGTGGTGCCGGTCGATGAGACGGGGTGGGGGGTGGTCGTTCACAAACCCGTTGCGGTGGCGTTTCTCGAGGTCGAACGTGCGCTCAGCCGGGTCATCCTGGCGTCGGTGATCCTGGTCTTGCTGGCCCTGGCGTTCGCGATGATCGCGGCGCGGTGGCTCAGCCGGCCGATTCAGCGCTTGTCCGAAACAACCCACGAGATCGCCAACGGCAAGTTCGACCGCCGGGTGGAGACCCATCGGTTGGTGGGCAGCGAGATCACGGAGCTGGCGGTCGATTTCAATCGGATGAGCGACTACGTCGCCAATTACATCGATCAGCTCAAAGACGCGGCGCGCAAGAACCGCGAGCTCTTCATCAACACGACGCGCGCCTTCGCCGCCGCGATCGATGCCAAGGATCCGTATACCCGTGGTCATTCGGAGCGTGTGGCTGCCTACAGTCGTGCCATTGCGCGTTTCCTCGGGGTGCCCAAGGGCATGCAGGAACAGGTCTGGGTGAGCGCAGTGCTGCACGACATCGGTAAGATCGGTGTCGACGACAATGTGCTCAAGAAGAGCGGTGTGTTGACCTCCGAAGAATTCGAGCAGATGAAGCAGCACCCGGTCATTGGTGCAGAGATCGTGGCGCCGATCGCCGAGCTGGAGAAGATGATTCCTGGCATTCGCTGGCACCACGAGGCGTGGAACGGCTCGGGGTATCCGGACGGGCTCCGGCAAGAGCAGATTCCGCTTACGCCGCGTATCATCGCGGTTGCCGATACCTTCGACGCCATCACCACAAACCGGCCCTATCAGAAGGCTTACAGCCGGCAGTACGCTCTCGATACAATCGAAGGGCTGGCGGGAGCCAAGTTCGACCCCAAGATCGTGACGGCATTTCTGCTCGCGGTTCGTGGGGGCCACATCGACCTCGGACGGACGAAGGAGTTCTCGACCGAGGAGAGAATCGAATTGCCAGCGACCGTATCGGTTTTGAAGGGAGACTGAGTCGATGCCGTTTCAGTACACGCTTGCCAATCTGCTGGCCGCCAATGATGGGGCGGTCGCTGTGCTCTTCCTCGACGACAGCGGCGAGGTCGTGGATTTGGCCTGCGCGGACCATTCTCCGTATCAAATGAAGGTCTTGGGGGCCTACATCGGGATCTACCTGCGACAGCTGACGACCGTGCTCGAGAAGGCAGCGCTTGGGCCGCCCAAGCTCCTTCACATCGAGAAGGATCGCCTGCATCTCTTCGCGTCGTCCTTGCCGGATGGGTACTACTTGCTTCTCGTCCAGGAGCGCCCGGCCTTGATCGCGCGCTGCCAGGATGCGCTCGAGCGGGCTCGCGACGAGATCGCGCGGGAGATCTTCGCTCAGCCGTGAGCTGGAACCCTGCCGCACGGTTCCGAGACCACGAGCCCGGCTGAAAACGCTGGCGGGCGGTCCACCGTGTGGAAGCCACGATCAGCATCGAGGGTCCGGCTCCGCGACCGGCTTCGGCGATCCGCCGCCACACTGGGAACATGAAATCGAGCCTTGAAATCCAAACATGAAATTCCGAAAACGTAATCCTTCGCCCGAAGGGCAAGCTACCGATGATCGCCGAGCCCCGGCGGCTGCAAGCCCGGCGGACGCGACAGAAGAAGTGCCTTCGACCGGCCCCCTGAGCCTGGCGCCCGAACGCGCCTTCCCAGAAGAAGAGACCAAGAAGAAAGGGCTGTGGAAGAAGCTCAAGCGCGGCCTCTTTATGACCCACACCGAGTTGATCGACCGCATCGACGCGGCGTTCGACGGTCGTGCGGTGATGGACGAGGAGACCCTCGAGTTTCTCGAGGAGAGCTTGATCGCCACCGACCTCGGCATCGAGACTTCGATGGAGCTGGTCGAAGCCGTACGCAGCAGCGTGCGCCCTGGTCAGACGTCCGATCTTCTTTCTTTGCGCGACATGTTGGCGGATCAGATCGCCATCCTTCTGCTCGATGCCCCCCAGCCACCGCCCCCGGGGCCTGAGCCGCTGATCACGATGGTGGTCGGCGTCAACGGAGTGGGCAAGACGACATCGATCGCCAAGCTCGCGCGCCTGTACCGCGATCGTGGGGAGAAGGTCGTGATGGCGGCAGGGGATACCTTCCGTGCGGCAGCGATCGAGCAGATTACGCTGTGGGGAAGCCGACTCGGTATCGATGTCATCCGTCAGCAGGCCGGTGGTGATCCGGCAGCGGTGGTCTTCGACGCGCTGCAGGCCGCACGAGCGCGCAACGCACGGCACGTGATCGTCGACACCGCGGGACGCTTGCACAACAAAGAACACCTGATGGCGGAGCTGGCGAAGATTGGTCGGGTGGTCGAGCGCGAGGCCGCGGGCTGGCAGCAGCGCACCTTGCTCGTGCTCGACGCGACGACGGGCCAGAATGCGATCAGCCAGGCTCGGGAGTTCACCAAGACGGTACCGGTCGACGGCGTCTTCCTCACCAAGTTGGATGGTACGGCCAAGGGCGGCGTGGCCGTGGCCGTGGCTCGTGACCTACGGCTGCCGGTGCTCTATCTCGGTGTCGGTGAGCAGCCCGAGGACGTGGTGGCCTTCAATGCCCGCGACTTCGCGAATGCCCTTTTTCAGTGAGACCGCGGCCTCGAGGAAGCTCGCTCCAAGGAGGCTTGCTCCAGGGAGGCTTGCTCCAGGGAGGCTCGATCCAATGAAGCGCAGTCACGCATGGGCGGATCGCGCATGAGCGACTCGACAGACCGGGCTCACCTGCGCAGAGCGTTGCAGTTGGCGCGTCGCGGCCGCTACCGCGCTTCGCCCAACCCGATGGTGGGCTCGGTGGTGGTCAAGGACGGTGTGGTGGTTGGCGAGGGCTACCACCGGCAGGTCGGCGGTCTGCACGGTGAGGCGGAAGCGCTCGAGCGGGCAGGATCGGCCGCGCGCGGTGCCACGGTCTACATCACCCTGGAGCCATGCAACCATCACGGACGTACGCCACCGTGCAGTCAAGCGTTGATCGACGCTGGCGTGGCGCGGGTCGTCGCCTGTCACGATGACCCCAATCCACCTGCGGGTGGCGGTTTCGGTCGGCTGCGCGAAGCGGGCATCCGGGTCGACCGCGGCGAGCTCGGTCAGGAGGCCGCGCGTCTCAACTGGCGTTTCTTGACTGCACTTCGCTGGCAGCGCCCTGCGGTGACCCTCAAGTGGGCCGCCAGTCTCGACGGCAAGATCGCCACGGCCACCGGAGACAGTCAGTGGATCTCGTGCCCGGCGTCGCGTCGGTGGGCCCTGGATGAGCGCGAGACGCACGACGCGATTCTGGTGGGAAGCGGTACCGTGCTCGCCGACGATCCGCGTCTCAATCGTCGCCTGAACCGGGCACGACGGCCCAATGTTCGGGTGGTGATCGATCGTCGTTTGCGGATGGCGCCGGCGGCGCGCATGCTGTCGGAACCGGGTGAGGTGCTGGTATATGCTGCCCACCGTGTTGGTGCCGAACGGGCTGATCCCGAGCGGGTCGGCCTGCTCGAAGCGCGCGGCGCAACCGTTGTGTTGGGCGAAGACGTGACGCCGGCCTTTGTGCTGGCCGATCTCTTCGCCCGCGGTGTTCGCAGCGTGCTCGTCGAAGGCGGCGGTGAAGTGGCCGCGGCCTTCGTTGCGGCTGGCCTGTTCGATCGCGTCGCGACGGTGTGCGCTCCGATGCTCATCGGCGGCCACCAGGCTTTGGGACCACTGGGAGGCGCAGGTGTCGAGCGGTTGGCCGAGGCACCACGGCTCGATGCCGTACGGGTCCGTCGGCGTGGTGATGATCTCTTGATCCGTGGGTTTCGAGAACGATGTTTACCGGACTTGTACGCGAGCGTGGGCGTCTAGGCGCGGACCCTTCACCGTCGGGGGACGGTGGCGTCAGCCTGCGCATCGAGCACAGTACCGATCTCGGTGCGTCGCTGGCGCTCGGAGACAGCCTGGCAGTCAATGGTGTCTGCCTGACGATCGTCGAGCAGGGGATGGTCGATCGGACTCCGGCGGAGGGAAGGGAGGCTGAGCCGAACCGAGCCTGGTCGCGCGTCGAGTTGGCACCGGAGACCCTGCGTCGCACCACCCTCGCGACCCTGCGGAGCGGCAGCGACGTCAACCTCGAACCGGCCTTGCGCGCCGGTGATGCCCTGGGCGGGCACTGGGTACAAGGGCACGTCGATACGACCATCGGGGTCGCCGCACGCGAGGATCTGGTCGCGCATCGCGAGCTGACCTTCGAGCTGCCCGAGGCCATGGTGCCGATGGTCGTCGAAAAGGGGTCCGTGACCCTCGACGGCGTGAGCCTCACGGTTGCCACGCGTACGCTCGGCAGATCAGACGGACCACGATTCTCGGTTGCGCTCATTCCGCACACCCTCGAGGTCACCACGCTATCTGCCCTCGTCGTCGGCGATCGCGTCAATCTCGAAGTCGATGTGCTGGCCAAGTACGTCGCCAGCCAGCTCGAGGCCTGGCGCCCGGCCGCGCAGACCTGAGCGTTCGGTTCGAATGAGCTTTCCTGACGTCAAGCTGGTTCGCCAGCTACCCGAGCCGGGGCGTGGCTGGGTCGTTCTGACCCCGCGTCGCTGGCAGAGCTACGATCGCTTGTGGCTCGATCTCGCACAGGGCGTCCTGCAAGTCGGGCAGCTCCCGGCCGTATCGCCACCCGGTGCATTCTTCGGTGCCGACGGCCTCGACGAGCTGGTCTACGTACCCCCAGTCGCGATCGAGTACCGCCAGACACGCGACGAGCTCGTTGCCTGGATTGCCGACAGTGGCATGCATCCACTGGTGCAGGTCGTGCTCGGCGAGGAGGTCGTTGCCCGTGCCAAGATGGTGGTCGATCTCACCGGGCCGCTGCTCAGCAACGAGATGGAGCGTTTGGAGGAAATTTCGGCCCAGGCGGTCACCTTGTGGCCCTTGATTGCTGGAATCTCGGATCAGCCCGACGTGATCGAGAGCGGTTGTGCACGCCTACTCGAGGCCGGTGCCCGAGTGGTGCAGCCGATCGCTGCCGAGGTTGCGCCGCCGCTGCGTCAGCAGCTCGCCGCCGGCAGGCCGACGGAGGTCTTCGACGCGCTGTTTCGAGGCGTACCACCGTCGGAACAAGACTTCGCTCGTCGTGCCTGGGCCATGGGGCTCGATGTCTGGATGCCGCGACCCGAAACAGGGGCCTCGAACCGTGCGCGGATCAACCGGCGTGTGGCGGGCGTGCTGGCCGCGATCGCGGATCTCTGGCTGCGTCTTGACCGGCCCGAGGCTGCGGGGCAGGCATTGTGGCGCGCCGCGCGTGGCGCGGAGAGCTGTACCTATGACCTCGAAGCGCTCGAGCGGGAAGGCAATCTCGAGGTCCTCGACTGGCTTGACGCTCGTTCGGCGGAGGTCGTCCGTGCCGAGCTGGCGGGCGTGGCGAGTCCCTTGCTCGGTGAGCTTCGGGCTGCCTACGTCGGCGCGAGCTGACCGAGCGGATCGCAGCTCACCCGGACCGCGTGCGGCGGCCCGAGTGCTCACGTTCTACGTTCGAGGTGCCGCTGGCAACCCTGCGGGGAAGTGTCAATCGGGAATGCGGACGACCAGGTCGATCTCGACCAGCGCGCCCGCGGGCAAGGCCGAAACTTCGACGGTCGAGCGTGCCGGTCGGTGGTCGCCCATGGCCTCGGCGTAAAGCTCATTGAGACGGCCAAAGTTTCCGAGGTCTGTGACATAAATCGTCGACTTGACGACGTTTGCAAAGGTGCAGCCGGCGCTGGCCAGCACCGCGCGCAAATTGGTCAGCACGCGCACGGCTTGGGGCTCGAATCCACCCGGCACCATTTCGCCAGTTGCGGGATCGAGGCCAATCTGGCCGGACGTGTAGAGAAATCCGTCGATCGAGAAGGCTTGAGCGTACGGGCCGATGGCGGCCGGCGCGTCGTCGGTGTGGTGGGTCGGCATGGTGATCTCCCGGCCTCAATCCATTCGGCCGATGTAGGGGATGTTCCGGTAGCGTTCGTCGTAGTCGAGGCCATAACCAACCACGAACACGTCGTCGATTTCGAAGCCTCGGTAGTGAATAGGGACTTCGACCTCACGGCGCGAAGTCTTGTCGAGCAAGGCGCAGAGCCGTACGCTGCGGGCCTTGCGGAAGCGGAGAAGATCGAGAATGGTCCGCAACGTGTAGCCCGTGTCTACGATATCCTCGATCAGCAGCACGTCGGCGCCGCGCACGGGGAGGTCGATGTCCTTGCGGATCCGCACTTCACCTGGCTCGGTGCTGTCGCCGTAGCTGGAGGTCTGAAAGAAGTCGACTGCGACCGGCACCTGGAGGTGCTTGAGCAGATCGACCATGAAGAACACCGACCCCTTGAGCACACCGACCGCAAGCAGGCGATCGCTGTCTGCATAGTCGCGGTCGATCTCTTCGGCAAGCTCGGCAACACGCTGCGCGAGCTTCTGCTCGGAGATCATCGTCCGGGGCGTGGCCTTGGAATCAAGCTCATGCATGGCTTACAATACCTGCGTTGTACGTCCACGACGTGGCAGTGAGATGGGGATGATGCCGGAAGCGAAAGCAACGGCCAGCGAGCGTACCGATGACCGTTCAGGAAATCAACCAAGTCCATCAGCGGTATATCGAGCTTTCGAACACGTTCCGGTCAGCCTGGACGTTTCATCAGTTCTTGGAGGGGTTGCGCAAGGTCTACCCTGAAGAAGGACCCGATGACTACGAGGCTGATTTCCAGAGCGTGTACCGGCAGCTCAAGGCAATCTCCGAGAACCTCAACGAGCTGGGCGCGGAGACGGCGTCCGGCCAGCTCGACGAGATGGGCCAGCAGCTTCAGCCTCTCCTCGACTTGCTTCAGCAAGCCGACGGGCAGGTCGCGCCGGCACATCTGCGCCAGTTCTTCGAGCGGGTTCGGAACTACGACGACGGCATTCTGCAGCAGCTCGTCAAGTTCTACCTCTACATTCGGGCGCAGGGCACGCCGTGGTCGATCGATCGCCTGAACAAGGCTGATTTCCTGGCCACACGCTTGGTCGAGGAGATCGAGGAGACCACCGAGGCCTATGTTCTCCGTGACCCTGGCTACGTTCGCGAGCTGAGCGGCAGCCTGTGGCAGATTCTCTCTTCCAACGAGGTCTCCAAAGCCGAGCTCTCGTCGGCCTCCGCCGATATCGAAAGCGTTCGCCTGGAGTTGAGCTCGATCGATACGATCGAGGAGCTTTCGAGCCTGGGCTTGGTCCAGCGCTACCGCGAGATCAAGCATTCCCTCGGCTCGACGCTTTTTCACCCCGATGTGCTACGCCACGTGCTGGAAACGAATCTGGCGCTCAAGAATCGGGTTCGAGAGCTGTACGCTCGTGAGGAGCTACGGATCGTCGCGGAGTATCAGCAGATCTTCGAGCTCGAGCGGGAGGTTCCGCACAGCGATCACCTGAGTGGCGAGCTGGCGTCGTTTCACGAAGCGGTGGAACGGTTCGAATCCCAGCTTCAGCTTTCGAACATCCGCCTCGAGGCGCTCGCCGACATCCGGCGACGGGTCCGCGCGCTCCTGCCCCAGCTACAGTCGGTGGAGGACACGGGCGTCTTTGCCCAGCCGCCGACGGACCAGGGTCTCGGAACGCCGCCGGAGCTCAAGGCCGAGTTCGAAGAAGTTCAGGACGTCTACGAGCGGATGATCGACGCGCTGGGCAACACCAACCCGTCGACCGACCCCAAGAAGGTGACCCTCGAGCCCGAGGTGTTCGGCTTCGGTCTCGAAGCGCGGGAGGTGATCGCGTTTCGCCGCATCGTCGGCGAGATGGACTGCGACCGTGGCTTCGAGAATCTCCTGCTCGGCGCTGCCGCCTTGCGGGTCAAGTCACTCGAGGCCGTCGACGAGATCAAGAGCATCTGGGACGACACGGCTGTCACCAAGGAAGGGCATCAGTTCGAGGTTGCCCGGCGAATCTTGCGCATCGGCGATCGGACGCTACGCCGATTCGATCACCTGGTCGAGCAGGCGATGATGTCCGGCGAGGTGGAGGAGGCGCGGCTGCGCAAGGTCCTCGCCATGAGGCTCATGCGGATCTATTCCGGCCTCTGGCTGATGGTGCACCGCAACTGAGCGGAGGAAGCTTCAGCAGAGATCGGGGTGGGCGAGGGCAGCCGTCAGCAGGTTCGCGACTTTGCTGCTCGCCTGCGCGCCCACCTCGAGCACGTCTTCGTGATCGAGAGTCTCGTCACTGACACCAGCGGCCGGGTTGGAGATTACGGATACCACCCCACAACGCATGCCCATGTGGTGGGCGGCGATCACCTCTTGCACGGTCGACATGCCGACCGCGTCGGCTCCCATGCGCCGGAGCATGACGACCTCGGCGGGTGTCTCGTAGCTTGGCCCCAAGACCGAGACGTACACCCCCTTGCGCAGCGCGGTACCTTGCTCCTCGGCAAGGCGCTCGAGGAGCGCCTGCAGGGACGGATCGTAGGCGCGAGACATGTCCGGAAACTGGCGGCCCCACGATTCGGGGAACGTACCGCAGAGCGGATTCATGCCGCTCAGGTTGAGATGATCCGTGATCATCATCAAGTCGCCCGGTTTCTGGTTGGGTTGGATGCCTCCACTCGAGTTGGTCATCAAGAGCACACGGGCGCCGAGAAGCGCGGCGAGTCGAACCTGAAAGACCACCTGGGCCGGGGTGTAGCCCTGATAGGCATGCAACCGTCCGCGCGCGTAGAGCACGACCCGGCCCGGGCATGGCTCGAGCAATTCGATCTCGAGTGGGTGGCCGACAACGGCGCGCACGTCGAACGGCAAGAAGTCCGAGAACGGTCGCGCCTCAGTAATCCGTCGTCCCATGCCGGCGGAAAGGCCTGAACCGGCGACCACCAGTGCGGACGGGCGTGGAAGGCCCTGGTCGTCCCATCGGGCGACCGCATCATTCAGCTCGTTTTCGAGACAGCTCATCATCGCGGCGGGGATGGTAGCACGTGGCTCGGGTCGAGATCGCGGAGGCTCGGGCAGCCGATCAGGCCGAGGGTGCGGGCGATTTCTTCGCGCAGCATCTCGAGCACGCGGGAGACGCCTTGCTGGCCGTCGATCGCCAGGCCCCACATCATGGGCCGGCCGATGAGCACGGCCTGGGCACCGAGCGCGACCGCCTTGACCACGTCGCTTCCGCGGCGAATGCCGCTGTCGAGGAGCACGGCGATGCGGCCGTCGACCGCCTCGGCGATGGCGGGCAGGGCGTCGATGGTCGCCGGCGCGCAGTCGAGCTGGCGGCCACCGTGGTTGGAGACCACCACGCCATCGATGCCGTGGTCGATCGCCCGAGTTGCATCTTCCGGCGCCAGAATGCCCTTGACCAGGAAGGGGAGCTTGGTGCGTGCGCGGAGCGCTTCGACGTCGCGCCAGCTGAGGCTCGGGTCGAACATGTCGCCGATCAGTCGCACCAACGCCGAGCCCTGATCGGACGTAGTCAGATCGTCCAGGGCCCTATGGCGCTTCAGGTTTCCGGGCAGGCACGCCGGTGGCAGGCTGAAGCGGTTCCGCTCGTCCGTCTCGCGGCGGGCAGCGACTGGAATGTCCGCCGTGACGCAGATGGCTTCGAAGCCGGCGGCTTCGGCGCGCGCGATCAGCTCATGGGTCAGAACCTTGTCTCGTGAGCAGTAGAGCTGGAACCATTTGCTGCCATCGCTCGCACCCGCGATCGCTTCGAGGGGATGCGAGGACAAGGTGCTGGCCGCGAATAGGGTGTCGGCCTGGGCCGCGGCGCGGGCCGAGGCGAGCTCGCCATCGGGATGCGCCAAGGTCTGAAAGGCCACCGGCGCCAGCATGACCGGCATCGAGAGCTCGTGGCCCAGGACCTGGGTTGACGTGTCGACCTCGGACACGTCGACCAGCATCCGGGGCATCAGCTTGATCCGCTCGAACGCCGCCCGATTCTCGTGCAGGGCGATTTCATCCTCCGCCCCGCTGCGAATGTAGCCGAAGGCCCCGGTCTCGAGACGTTTCTGGGCGAGGGATTCGAGCTCGTGCAGGTTGAGGAAGGTCACAGGTGCATCTCAGCTGGGTGATGGCCTCAGCCGGGAAGGGAGAGCATGAAGCGCGTACCCTTGCCAACCTTGCTGGTGACATCGAGGCTGCCGCCGTGGAGCTCGACGAGTCGTTTCGAGATCATCAGCCCGAGGCCACTGCCGCCCAGCAGGCGTCCCGCTTCGCCCTGGGAGTAGGACGCAAAGATCTGATTCAGCTCGTCCCGAGGGATGCCGATGCCCTGGTCGGTCACTGTGATGTTGACGCCACCGCCGACCGAGGCCTCCCCGCTGACCCGAATCTGGGTTCCGGGCTCGGAAAACTTGATGGCATTGAGCACCAGGTTGGTGATGGCCTGGGCGAGCCGGCGGGCATCGGCGTGCAGCTCGAGGTCTTCGGGCGCCGAGATCTCGACCTCGATGCTCTTGTTCTCGGCGGCCAGCCGCGCGATCGGCATCACCTGGCCGAGGACCGTCGAAACCCGGTAGCGCCGCAGGTCGAGGTGGATGCGCCCGGCTTCGATCGACTTGGCGTCGAGCAGCTCGCTGAGCAACCGGCTCAGGCTGCGCGTGGCATCGTGCACGATGGCCAAGCTGTTCTTGACCGAAGCGCGGTCGATCTCGCCGATGCGGGCCTGGAGCAGCTCGATCGTGCCCTGGATGACGGTGAGTGGACCACGGATATCGTGTGCCGCGATCCCCAGGAGCTCATCTTTGGCTTGGGCCAGCCCGGCGATTTCCTCGGCCTGCTGGCGCAGCTCGGCAGTGCGCGCGGCGACCGTTTCTTCCAGTCCGCGGTTCAGCTCGGCCAGCGCCTCCCGTGCCTGTTGCAGGGCGCAGATGCGCGAAATGTTCTCGAGCACGGCGGAAACATGGTTGGCGGCGATGCCGAGCAGATGCAGGTCGCTACGGCTGAAGGGGGGAAGCTTCAATCGGTCGACGTAAATGATGGCCTGAACCGTGCCGTCGCACCATGCTGGCGCGGCAATGGCGGTCTGGATTCCCGTCATGCGGGCGCTGATCGACGCCGAAAATCGCGAGTCAGCCGGAAGGGACGTCGAGAGAATCGCGCTGTCAGCACGGGCCGCCTCGATCACGAAGGACATACTCGGGCGCGACTCGGAATCTGGGTCATACCAGATGCCATGTTCGTTCTCGCGCAGAATGAAGACGCGTGAGCGGGCAAAGGCGCCTTGGAGGACGCGGCGAACCTCTCCCAGGACGTAGTCCCGCTCGTCGCTTGCGCGCAAGGCTTCGAAGAGGTCACGGAGCACGAGGATGCGCGGGTCCTCGCCCAGCTCAGATTCGCGGTGGGTGCGCAGCTCGTCCAGACGAACCCGGACCGTCTGGCCCGTCTCCTCAGAGACTGAAGAATTGTCCCCTCCGAGGCCAACGCGAGGCTCAGTGTCGTCTTCCGGGCGCCGGAACAAGACGGTGGTGCCGCCGATCTGGATACGATCACCGGCCTTCAGCATGGTGTCGTAGATGCGGTGGCCGTTGACCTGCGTGCCGTTCAGGCTTCCGAGATCGCGCAGCCGAATGCCGTGCTCCGTGTCGAGGATCTCCGCGTGGCGGGCCGACATCGTGGGCTCGTCTGTACGAATCTTGGCGTCCGCATGACGGCCAATGACGACCGGGTTTCGGTCCCAAGGAAAGCGCGACGTTTCGGCCGAACCTTCATAGACGACGAGCAGATAATCCTCTTTCGGCATCGAGTCGGCAAATCCACCAAGCTGGTCCATGGAGTGTCGGAGAAAATCGAGTGTAGCAAAGACCTGCACCGTTTGCGCCGGAGGGGTGTAGAAGCGTATAATCGTGCCAATCCGGCACACTGCCGCTGGGTTTTCCTACGCAGCTCACCGACCCAACAAGTTGTCAGCACGGAGCGAATTGATGAAGGTTTCCAGTCGGAAAGACGAAGACGTGACCATCCTGGATCTATCCGGCAAGCTATCGATCGGCGTGGGTGACGTCGCCTTGCGCGAGAATGTCGTTGCCGTGCTCGAGCAGGGTGTTTCGAAGTTGCTCATCAACCTCAAGGGCGTCTCGGCGATGGATTCGTCCGGCCTCGGCGAATTGATCCGCGCCAAGGCGACGGCGTCGAGCCGAAACGCCGAGATCAAGCTTCTGCATGTCGAAGACAAGGTCCAAGAGGTGCTCGAGATGACCCGGCTGATTGGCGTATTCGAGTCCTACGACGACGAGATCGACGCCATCGCCAGCTTCCGCAAGGCCTGATGGCGTCTCCTTAGCGGCGGCAGAGGGCAGACGGCACCGTCGCTCCTGCCGCTTTCGTACGCCTGAACGAAAAGGGCGACCTCCCGGAGGTCGCCCTTTTTGCGTGGTGCGCGATCCTGCTCAGTCGAGCGCCTCGGGATCGTAGGCGAGGTTGGGCATCAGCCACCGCTCGGCCTCGTTCACCCCCATGCCGGTGCGCTCGGCATAGTCCTCGACCTGGTCGCGGCCGATGCGGCCGACGCTGAAATAGCGCGCCTGAGGGTGCCCAAAGTAGAGCCCAGAGACCGACGCTGCCGGCTGGGTCGCGTAGTGCTCGGTCAGCTCCATGCCGGCGATCTCGGCGGCACCGAGCAGAGACCACAGTGTCCCTTTGCGCGTATGGTCCGGGCACGCTGGATAGCCGAACGCGGGACGAATGCCGCGATAGCGCTCGGCCACCAGGTCGTCGTGGTCGAGATCTTCCTCGAAGCCCCAGCAAGCCCGCGCTCGGGAATGGAGCATCTCGGCAAAGGCCTCGGCAAGGCGATCGGCGATCGCCTTGACCATGATCGCCTGGTAGTCGTCATGATCGGCCTCGTACTGCTGAACGAGCTTCCGGACTCCATGCCCCGTCGTGACGGCGAACGCGCCGACCGCGTCGACCCGAACCGGGCTGGCGTCGTCCGCGTCGTCGGTCTTGCCGGAACGGGCCTGGCAGTCTTCCTTGGCGAGCACGAAATCAGCCAAGGAACGATGTCGCTTGCTGGCATCGGGCTTGGTCTCTTGCTGGCGCAGCATCGGGAAGCGTGCGACCTCTCGACCCATGGTGTCGTCTTCGAAGAGGACGACATCGTCGCCTTCCGCCCAGGCGGGCCACAGGCCCCAGACCGCGCGGGCCTGGATCGTGCCCTGGTCGACGATCTCGGCGAGCATCGTCTGTGCGTGCTCGTAGAGCTCGCGTGCAGCCGCGCCCTTCTCCGGATCGTCGAGAATCTTGGGGAAGCGCCCCTTGAGCTCCCAGGCGGAGAAGAAGAAGGTCCAGTCAATGAAAGGGACCAGCTCGGCGAGCGGCTGCTCGGCAATGATCTGGCGCCCGAAGCGTTCCGGGGTGGTGAACGTGTCGGTGCCGTGCTCTGGGCCGATCTGCAACCGGTTGTCGCGCGCCTCGGCGATCGACACCAGGGGAGGGGCCTGTCGCGCGCCGTAGATTTCCCGCATGCGCTCCTGGAGCACCGTGTTCTCGTCGAGAAACGAACGTTTGCGCACAGGATCGAGCAAGCTCGACGCCACGCCGGCAGCGCGTGAGGCATCCAGCACGTGAACGGTGGGGCCGTTCTCGTAGCGCGGCGCGATCTTGAGCGCAGTGTGTTGGCGGCTGGTCGTTGCGCCACCGATGAGCAAAGGGAGGTCGAGCTTGCGGCGCTCCATCTCCTGCGCCACGTGGACCATCTCGTCGAGCGAGGGCGTGATCAGTCCCGAGAGACCGAGCAGATCGACCTTCTCGCGCTCGGCCTCTTCCAGAATGCGATTGGCGGGCACCATGACGCCGAGGTCGACGACCCGGTAGTCATTGCAGGCGAGCACCACACCGACGATGTTCTTGCCGATGTCATGGACGTCGCCCTTGACCGTGGCGAGCAGGATCGACCGCTGGGTGCGCTCGATGGTGCCGCTGGCTTTCTCGGCCTCCATGAAGGGCTCTAGATAGGCGACAGCCTTCTTCATGGCGCGGGCGCTCTTGACCACCTGGGGCAGGAACATCTTGCCGTCACCAAAGAGCTCGCCGACGACCCGCATGCCGCCCATCAGCGGCCCTTCGATGACTTCGAGTGGTCTTCCGAGCGCCACGCGCGCCTCTTCGGTGTCTTCCTCGATGAAGTCGACAATGCCGTGCACCAGGGCATACCGCAAGCGCTCGGCAACCGTTCCTTCACGCCAGGAGAGGTCGTCTTGGCGTTTGCGGGCACCGCCGGTCACTGTTTCGGCAAAGGCCACCATCCGCTCAGTGGCGTCTTCGCGGCGAGCGAAGAGCACGTCCTCGATCAGCTCGCGCAGATGGGGCTCGACATCGTCGTAAACCGCGAGCTGGCCGGCGTTGACGATACCCATGTCCATGCCCGCGCGAATCGCATGGAAGAGAAAGACCGCATGCATGGCTTCACGCACCGCGTCGTTGCCGCGGAACGAGAACGAGAGATTCGATACGCCGCCCGAGATCTTGGCGCCCGGACAGCTCTCCTTGATCGCCGGGATGGCGTCGAGGTAGCTCTTGGCGTAGGTGTTGTGCTCCTCGATGCCGGTGGCGACCGCCAAGATGTTGGGGTCGAAGATGATGTCGGTCGGATCCATGCCGACCTCTTCCGTGAGGATGCGGTAGGCACGCTTGCAGATGGCGACCTTCTGGTCTGCGTCGACCGCCTGACCACCCTCGTCGAACGCCATGACCACCACGGCGGCGCCATAGCGCCTGACCCGCCGCGCCGCCTCGATGAACGCTTCTTCGCCTTCCTTCAGGCTGATCGAGTTGGCGATCGCCTTGCCCTGCACGCAGCGCAGGCCGGCTTCGATGACCGAAAGCTTGGAGCTGTCGACCATGATCGGCACGCGGGCGATCTCCGGCTCCGATGCGATCAGGTTGAGGAAGCGGGTCATGGCAGCTTCGCCGTCGAGCAGACCTTCGTCGAGGTTGATGTCGATGACGTTGGCGCCGCCACGGACCTGATCCAAGGCAACCTCGACGGCGGTCTCGTAGTCGTCGTTGCGAATCAGCTTGGCGAAGCGGCGGGAGCCCGTGACGTTGGTGCGCTCGCCGATCATGGTGAAGTTGCTGTCTTCACGCATGACATAGGTCTCGAGGCCGGAGTAGCAGGTGAAGGCGCGCGGGGCGACCGGCTTGCGAGGCGCCAAACCTTCGAGGCGTTCGGCAATGGCCTGGACGTGCTCCGGACGGGTCCCGCAGCATCCACCGGCAATGTTCAGCCAGCCAGCGCGGGCGAACTCTTCCAGCACGCCGGCCGTGTCCTCGGGCTTCTCGTCGTAGCCACCGAAGGCGTTGGGCAGGCCAGCATTCGGGTAGCACGACGTGTAGACCGGGGCGAGGCCGGCCAGCTCTTCGACGTAGGGACGCATCTCCTTGGCTCCGAGGGCGCAGTTGAGTCCCACGGACAGGGGCCTGGCGTGGGCAATCGCGGTCCAGGCGGCATCCAAGGTCTGGCCGGAGAGCGTGCGCCCGCTGCGGTCTGTGATGGTAAGCGACAGCATCACCGGTAAGCGGGTGCCCGTCTCGTCGAAGAGATCTTCGATGGCAGCGATCGCGGCCTTGAGGTTGAGGGTGTCGAAGGTGGTCTCGGGTAGCAGTGCGTGGACGCCGCCATCGACCAGGCCGCGCGCCTGCTCTTTATAGGCTGCCTTGAGCTGTTCGAATGTCAGGGCCCGGTGGCCCGGGTCTTCGACGTCTGGCGATAGTGAGAGCGTCCGGTTGGTCGGGCCGATCGAGCCGAGCACGAAGCGCGGCTTGTCCGCTTCGCGGGCCGTGTACTCGTCCGTTACCTTGCGTGCGAGCCGCGCGGACGCCACGTTGAGCTCGTACGCGAGATCTTCCATCTGGTAGTCGGCCAGAGAGATCACTTGGGTGCTGAACGTATTCGTCTCGATCAGATCGGCGCCTGCATCGAGAAAGGTGCGGTGGATCTCCTCGATGATTGCGGGCTGCGTCAGCGAGAGAAGATCATTGTTGCCCTTGACCTCGACCGGGTGGTCGGCGAAGCGCTCGCCGCGGAAGTCGGCCTCGTCCAGGTCGTAGCCTTGGATCATCGTGCCCATGGCGCCGTCCATGATCAGAATGCGTTCTTGGAGCAGGCGGCTCAGGACGTCGTGCAGATTCGTGGAGATAGGGCGGTTGGCGGACATCGTGTCGGTCCTCGTGTGGCGGAAGGCAGTCTCGGAAGATCTTGCCCTGAATTCGAGTCATCGCCGTTCGCGGATTCATCTTCCCGGGTATCGGGAACCGTGCTGGCGGTCGTGCTGTTTTCAGTCGCGCGTCCCGGTCTGAACGTCGGTCCAGTGGGCTGCGAAGCGGGCGTGAGGTGAGCGGGACGCCGGAATATTCGGGCGGCCCGGCTAGGGCATTCGGAGGCGTCCGGCGGTCGGGCAGAGCAGGCCAGCGAGCGTCGGGGAGGCGGAAAATGCGGAGCAGCTCGGCATAATGGCGAAAGTATAGGGCACCGGGCCGGCAATTGGCGAGCCTGGGCGCCGAGAGCACTTCGGGCGCGTCCCTGACGTATCCTTGGACGATGAGCGAGGCGCGCTGGGATCTCGACGGGTTTGCGTACTTGGACGGCCACCTCTTTGCCGAAGACGTGACGCTGGAACGGCTTGCGAACGCAGTCGGCACGCCGACCTACGTCTATTCTGCGGGCGCGATCCGTAGCGCCTACGAGCGTATGCATGCCGCCTTCGCGCCACTTGGCGCACGGCTCCACTACGCTGTCAAGGCATGTCCCAATCTCCACATCCTTGGCTTGCTGCACGAGCTCGGTGCCGGCATGGACGTGGTGTCAGGCGGCGAGCTCGAGCGAGCATGGCTGGCGGGCGTTCCGATGGACGCAATCTGCTTCGCCGGCGTCGGCAAGACCGACGCGGAGATTCGCGCGGCGCTCGACGGCACGTTCAGCCCGCTGGCCATGCCGGAGCGTGGCCTCGGAAGAGGTGGCGAACGGCACCTGCCGCCAGGGCTGGCACAGCGCGGGCCGGTCGGGCTGTTCAATGTCGAGTCGGCCAGTGAGCTGGCGCGCATTGCAGCCTTGGCCGACACGCTCGGTACGCGGGCGCGGATCGCAGTGCGAATCAATCCCGACGTCGATGCCCACACCCACACCTACACGACCACGGGAAAGCGAGAGAACAAATTCGGCGTCACCGTCGACCACGTCTTGCCGCTCTTCGAACGCTACGCTGACCATCCGGCTGTCGACTTGGTGGGGTTGCATGTGCATATCGGATCTCCGGTGCGCGCGATCGAACCCTTCGAGGCTGCGGTCGACGTCGTGCTGGGGCTGGTCGATCGTCTCGCCGCGCACGGCCACCGTGTCAGCCTTCTCGACCTCGGGGGCGGGTGGGCCGTGGACTACGAGAGTGGTGAAGCGCCGGTGCCGAGCGCTTACGCCGAGCGGCTGGTGCCCCGCCTGGCGGAGCGAGTCGCCGGACAGGGGATGGGAATCTTGATCGAGCCTGGCCGCTCCTTGGTGGCCAATGCTGGCGTGCTGATGACCCGCGTCCAGCACACCAAGGAGGGGCAAGCTACCCGCTTTGTAGTCTGCGATGCGGGGGTCCATACGCTGATTCGCCCGGCCCTCTACCAGGCCTTTCACTTCATCTGGCCCGTGGCGGTGCGTGCCGAGCATGTGCCCCTTCAGCGCGTTGCCGCCCCGGAGATGCCCGATCTGGCGACCTCCGAAGTCGTGGGGCCGATCTGTGAGTCGAGCGATTTCTTGGCGCAGGCGCGTCCACTTCCGCGGGTGGCGCGCGGGGACCTCCTGGCGGTCTTCTCGGCCGGAGCCTACGGAATGGCGATGGCCTCGAACATCAACGATCACATGCGGCCCGCAGAGGTGCTGGTCGACGGCGGGCAGGCAACGGTCATTGCCGCACGCCAGCGGCTGGTTGACCACCTGGCCCCGGAGCGGCAAAAGCGGGCGCTGACGCCCGCCGAGCTGGAACCCTGCAACAGGCAGGACGGATGACGCGGCATGGCCATGTCATCCACAGAACCGTGACCCGAGCCAAAATGCCGAGCATGCGAGAGAAGTCGTTGTCATGGTTCTCGGGGAGTGATCTTCGTCGTCATCTGCCGATCAGCCTGTTGCTGGCGGCCACGGTGGTCCTCTATGCACGCGGCTTAGGGCGAGACTTCGTCAGCGAAGACTTCATCATTCTGCGCCGCCTGTCGGAGGCCGGCTTCTTCGAGACAGCTCGCGCCCAGCTGACGGGCCCGTGGCTGGATGTGACCTTCTTCCGCTTCTATCGGCCGATCGGCACACTCGTGCTACAGGTCGAATGGTTGCTCTTCGGTATTGCGCCGCTTGGTTACGGTCTGGTGCATCTCGCGGCCCACGGCCTCGGCGTCTGGTTGGTCTATCGCCTGGCCTGTCGGCTGATCGCCCGACGAGACCTTGCGGCGGTGGCCTGCGTGCCCTTCGCACTGTATCCACTGGGGCCCAATACGGTGCTGTTCATCGCCAGCTTCGCCACCCTGTTCTCGACCCTCGCCTTCGTGGGTGCGATCCTGCTGTTCTTGCGGTGGCGCGATGGTCGGCATCGAACGGAAGCGGGCCAACCTGCGTGGCACGCCGGCGCGGGAAGCCTGATCCTCGGCGCCCTGGCAATGGGCACCTATGAAGGGGCGGTGGTGCTTCCCGCCATGCTGCTGTCGCTCGACGTACTGCTTCCGCGATCGGCGAAGACTGCCGGCCTCGGGCGACGATTGCGGGCGGGCTATCACGTGGTGAGCTGGGCCCTGCTCGGGCTCTATTTCGTGCTGCGGCGGGTCGCGCTCGGGACCGTGGTAGGCGGCTATCCGGATCTTGCTGCCGTGTTCTCGGGCGAGCGGCTGGAAGAGCTCGCCCTACGCGTGCAGGTCGACCTGTCGCGCTTGGTGCTTCCGACCTGGGGGGCTGCACATCCATCCTGGCTCGCCGGGCTGATCGACGTTGTCCTGGTGCTCGCCTGCCTGATGGCCCTGGTGCGATGGCGCACGGCGGTGGCCCGTTTCTGGTGGTTGGGGCTGATCTGGATCTGGTTGACGCAGCTCCCCTTCGGGGTGGTGAGTGTGGTCCCGGCCAATGGTCGATACTGGTACCTGGCTTCGATTGGTCTGGTGTTCTGGGCCGCCGCCGCCTTGCGCGCTGCGCGTCGGCCCGTGCGGCGGCGCCTGGCGATCGGCTTGGGCAGTGTGATGTGGTTTGGCTATGGTGGCCTGTTGGCGATCTCGGTCCAGGGCCACGCTGCGGCGGGCGAGTTATCCGGTGCAGTACGAAACGCCCTGAGCCATCACGCGCTGACCGTACCGTCCGGCGTGCCGGTGATCGCACACCTCGAACCGGAATTCGTCCGCCAGCGCGTTGGGCCGTTTGCGCAAACGCCGCTGGCGCAGGTGCTTCATTGGGGACTGGCGGACGCGCTCATGCCGCCCTTCACGATGCGTGATCTGTCGATCTATCCACTGCCTCGCTTTCCAGCGAACGAGCTCGGGCCGATTTTCACGCTCGGTAGGGACGACGTCTTGCCTGCTGCCGTGCCGGTGACCTGGAAGGACGGCGGCTGGCAGCCCATGGCGCCGCCTGCCGACACGTTCCCGCGGATGGCCGTCCATCTGAATCGGGAGCGTACCTTTGGCTTCCGTGCCGAGGGAGTGCCGAAGGGTTGTCGTGCACGCGCGGTCATCGTGGCGCGCGGGCATCCGGACCTCAGCCCCTGGTGGCCGCACGGGGTGGACGGTACGGTCGAGGCCGACTTGCCGGTCGACACGGTGGCGACCATGCTGCGTCTCTATCCGGGACCGGTCTATTGGTGGCTCGAAGCACGCGACGGAGCAGGCAAGCTCTGCGCTCAGAGCGCGCTCCAGCAGCTCGATCCATAGTCGCTTCGCTCGGACACACTCCGGCCGTCCTCGATCGACGCCAGCCCTCGTTGGATGTACTTGGATGTGGGCCGCTAGCAGCGAGGATCCTCGCCGCGCAGGCATTGGGTGATGACCAGGTGGCGGCGCGTGTCGGCGCCATGGTACCCAGAGACTGCGTGGAGGATGCGTCTTTCGGTATCCGCTGCGTTCCACAGCACGGTCGTCTCGTGGCGCTTGCGGTAGAAGGCGTAGATCTGATTTTCCCAAGGAAGGTAGTAGACGAAGGCCCCTCCCTTCGCCGTCAGATCGTCGGCGTCGTCGTCCATGGCGTGGAAGACGGCGAAGACATCGTGGCCGACCCATGGCCGCGGCCAGTAGAGATCGCGGTGCCAGCCGATGCCGGTCGATTCCAGGGCCTGCAGTGAAAGGGTGATGGAGAAGGGGTGTTGGGCGACGTCGAAGCCAGTCATGTCGGCAAATCCTTGCGAGCCGAGACCTGCTTCGATCGCTGCAAAGAGCTCCGGTCCATCGGGACGTGCCACTTCGCCCCAGGGGCTCCGATCGTCCCGACGGTTGGCTGCTGCCTGCGCCGCGACGGCTGCTTCGAGCGCCGTGCGCACCGTCCCATCGAGGAAGAAGTCGATGTTTACGCAGTGATGATCGGCGAGGCGGCTCGTAGCCTCCTCGAGGCCCGAGATCGTGGGTACCATGACCGTGCCTGGAGGAAGCACCGGCTCGTCGACCAGCCGCTGCACGCGAACCAGATCGTCCGTTGCCTGGGACAGGGCGGGCCACGCCGCAGCGGGCATTCGTGCCAGGGTCTCGTGGCCGCGCATGCGCGGCATGCCCGCACCGATGTCGATCAGAAAGAAGAGAGCGGGCCAGTCGGCGCGCTCGAAGGCCGACCAGACTTCGGCAACGGGAGCATCATCCAACGCCCGCAGCCGGCGCAGAACGGTCTCGGTGGTCGTTGCCTCGGTCGTGGCCGGATCGCTCACACGGATTCTTCGCGCGCCAGCCAGCCATCTTCGAGATGGACGATCCGGTTGCCGTAGTGCGCGTTCTTCTCGGAATGTGTGACCTGGACGATGGTGGTGCCGTCGTCGTTCAGCTTCTTGAAGAGATCCATGATCTCGGCAGCTTGCTTGGAGTGCAGGTTGCCCGTCGGCTCGTCGGCCAGGATCACCTTGGGCTCCATGACCACGGCGCGTGCGACGCCGACGAGCTGCTGCTGGCCGCCCGAAAGCTGGGCGGGGTAGAGGTCTTTCTTGCCGACGATACCGAAGCGGTCGAGGGCATCGGCGACCATGGCTTGCCGTTCGCCGCGCTTGACACCGCGGTACGACAGGGGGACCTCGAGATTCTCGTACACCGTCAGGTCGTCGAGCAGGTGGTAGGCCTGGAACACGAAACCGATGTGCTCGCGGTGCAGATGGTTGCGCTGCTTCGGCTTGAGGGCGTGAATCGGCTGGTCGAGGAAGTGATAGCCGCCGTGCCACTCGGTGTCGAGCATGCCAAGAATGTGCAGCAGGGTCGACTTGCCCGCACCGGACGGACCCATGATCGTGACGAAATCGCCCTGCTCGATCGTCAGGTTGATCTGTCGGAGCACGTAGGTGCGGCCGGCGCCGGACTCATAGAACTTTTCGAGCTCGTGGGTCTCGATCAGACTCATCAGTTGGTCTCGCACGATCCAAGAAGCGCGGTGACCCGAAGGTGCACCGCGCTCGTCGAAACGCCTTGGTAGAGGATGGGCTAGGCGGCGGCTTCGCTCTCTTCGACGACCCGGCCGTCGAAGAGATGCACGGAACGTTCGGCATGCTCGGCATAGCGCGGATCGTGCGTCACCATGCAGATCGTGGAGCCCGCGTCGTGGAGCTCCTTGAGCAAGCCCATGACCGCCTCACCATTCGAGGAGTCGAGGTTACCGGTCGGCTCATCGGCGAGCAGAATCGACGGATCGCCCACCACGGCGCGGGCCACGGCGACACGCTGCTGCTGACCACCGGAGAGCTGCGACGGGTAGTGCTTCATGCGGTGGGCCATGCCGACCCGCTCGAGCGCCGCTTGGACCTTCTTCTTGCGCTCGGCCGAAGGCGTACCGCGGTAGGTCAGGGGCAGCTCGACATTCTCGTACACGGTCAGGTCGCCGATCAGGTTGAAGGCCTGAAAGATGAATCCGACCTCTCGGTTGCGGATGCGGGCGCGGTCCGACAAGGTGAGGTTCTCGACCGACTGCCCGTTCAGGTGGTAGCTGCCGTCCGAGGGCGTGTCGAGCAGGCCGAGAATCGACAGCAAGGTCGACTTGCCGCAGCCTGAAGGGCCCTCGATCGCGATGTACTCACCGGGATTGATGTTCAAGTGGATACCCGCGAGTGCGTGGGTTTCCACCTCTTCGGTGTAGAACACCTTCTTGACGGAGTCGAGCTTGATCAGGGGCTCGGCCATGAGCGGTCTCCTCGGCTTGGCGCGCTTGGGTACGCGCAGTGGTCGTTCCTTGAGCAGTACGCGCTTTCGGCTGTGAGGTTACAGAATTGTGACGCCTCAGTGCGCGAAATCGGCGATTCAGGTCGATGGTTCAGAGTCATTGGGTCTTTCGGGATGGTTATCCGTCGCACCGATCAATAGCGCAAGCGAATGCGATCGACTTCGTCGAAGGCGCTGGTGTCGGACAGGATGACCGTCTCACCGAGGGCCAGTCCCTCGATGATCTCGACGGTTTGCACGGAGGTGCGGCCGAGGCGGACCGGCACGCGGGTCGCCGTCTTGCCCTCAGGATCGAGCTTGAAGAGCTTGACCTGGGAGTTGGCCTGCACGTAGGTCGGGCGCGACACGTAGAGGGTGTCTTCGAGCCGCTCCAGCTCGACCGTGCCGTCGACTGAGAGGTCGGGGCGCGCGCCCGGAGGCAGCTCGCCGGTCAGCTCGATATCGACCGTCACCGAACCGTTGATCACCGATGGGTCGATGCGCGAGACCCGTCCATCGACGATGCCATTGCGCGTGTCGACGCGGGCGATCTGGCCGATGACGACGTCCTTGGCCTGTGTCTCGTTGATCCGCAGCTCGGCTTTGAGGTTCTTCTGCTGGGCTACACGCGCCAGGACCATGCCTGGGTTGACGCGCTCACCGACCTCGATCGAGACCTCCTGCAACACGCCATCGATCGCGGCGCGCACCCGGAGGGATTCGAGCTGTTCGCGACGCAGCTCGAAAACGGCGCGTCGCTGATCGATTTCGGATTGTTTGGCGGCGAGCTGCTGGGTGTTCGAGTCCGAAATCTTCTCGAGACGTTGCTTCTCGATCGCCAGACGCTCCGTGGTCTGGCCGGCCTCGAGCTCCGAGCGGCGCAGCACGATCGACGAGATGACGTTGGCCTTGAACAGCTCCTCGTTAGCCGTGGCTTCGAGCTGAGCGCCTTCGAAGTCGGCCTGTACCCGGGCCAGATCGGCCTGCTGGTTGAGAAGCTGGCTGTCGAGGCGTGCCTTGAGGTCGTTGTACTCGGCTTTCACACCGAGAAGTTGGAGGTTTGCCTCCTGGAGCTCTTGCTCGAGCTCGGGATTGGACAGCTCGACGATCACCGTGTCGGCGGTCACCTGGCTACCAGCCTCGACAAGGCGCCGTTCGACCACCCCATCTCGTTCCGAGGTGATGATGCGAATCTCTTTGGGCACCAGGGTTCCCGGGCCGCGTACCGCGCGCAGCATCTCGCCGCGCTCCACACTCCCCGTGAACAACGTTTTGAATTCGACTTCGCGGGCGGCAGGCTCGAGCTTGGAGAGGCCGTACGTGACACCGACGACACCGAACGTGATGAGCGCGCCGATCGCAAGGCGACGGCGGCGCAGGGCGAGTTTGCGTGATGGGCGTGGGATATCCATGATCAGGCCTCCAACGGCGCAAGGTTCATGCCAAGACGAGAACCGAGCCTGGCTGCGGTGTCAGCCGCGTGCAGGTCGCCAGGGCGTCCGGCCATGGGATGCATGTGTCCCGGAATCGAACGGTTGGCGATTCGCTCGACGGTGAGCTCGAGGTGGGAACGCGTCATGCCGAGACACTGTCCGCCGGCGTCAGCAGGGCATTCACCCGGAGTGCGAAATCGACATCGTGCTGGCTGAGGCCACCAGCGTCGTGGGTCGTGAGATCGATCACCAGGCGGTTGTAGACGTTGAACCACTCTGGATGGTGGCCCATTTGCTCGGCGATCAACGCGACCTTGGCCATGAAGCCGAAGGCTGCGACAAAATCGTCGAACTGCATCTCCCGGTGCAATTTTTCGTTCTCGATCGTCCAGCCTTCGAGCTGGCCGAGCGCGGTCCTGATTGCATCAGGGGTGAGCTTTTCAATGGTCATGTAGGTGCCTCGTGCCCGGAGCCCTGCAAGTGGGGGCGGACGTTTCGGTCGGTGCATGGTTCTACTTGACGCATTATACGGAGGCGAGCCGCGACAGTTACGATCGGGCTTGCGAGACCCTCGATGGGCAGGGCAGGGGCCTTCTCGATACCCTTCTCAGCCAGGCGTTCCAGGGCCAGACGCGTGCCGAGAGGACGCGCGCACGGTCGAGACGGCAGCGCCGACAAGACACAAGAGGCAGTCCGAACGTAGACTCGTCGAGCCCGTTCGTCGAGCACATGTCTTGACAGGCCTACCTCGGTGCGCGTCACGCCGCATGGAGACGAGAGATCCCTTGATGACCAGACTGCATGCCCTTCCCTTCGCCGGCATCGTCGGCGCGTGTTGCCGATTCGCCATGGCGGCCATCGCCATCTTGGCGTTCGTCTGGCAGCCGGCTCCGCTCCGCGGCCAACCGCTGGGTGCGGCCACCGCCCACTTGCTGCTGGTCGCGACGGCCGAGTCGCAGCCGCAAATCCGCTTGCGTGGGCCGCTGCCAGCCATCGCCGACCGGTTGATCTGGATGGAGATCACGTCGCTCGAATCCGACGCACGACCGACGCGCTATCTCCTACGCGAAGACCGTCGAGCCCTGCCCGTTCTCGGTATTGCCGAGGGCGCGGCCATGGTCTGTGTCGGCATCGAGATGCGATCGGTGACCTGCCGTGAGGTCTACGTGGAGCTCGCGCATTCACAATTCACGCAAGCCCGCCTCAGCGAGACCCTAGGCACCGACCCGACGGGCATTCCAGGCATTGTCGCGGCTGAAGGGGCCGAAGCGAACGCTTTGGCACAGCTCGCTGTGCCGAGCGTGTCGGTCGCAGAGCTCGCGATCGAAATCGAACGCGGCGTGCCGATCGTCGGGCGCTACAGCCAGGGTGGCGAGCCCGTCGTCGGTGCGCGCGTCTCGGTGGTGCCCGATGGCCTGGACATCGGGCGTCCCTTCGTCATGCCGCTGGGCGTCGATGCGCCACCCACCCCTCCTGAAGCAACGGCCGCCCGGCAGCCCCAAGGCAATCTCGGCCGCTTGCGCCGAGAAGTCGTCACGGGCGACGACGGGCAGTTTCGGCTCCCCGAGCTCGCTCCGGGCGGCTACCGACTGGAAGCGCTGTTGCCGTCTGGTCGTCTGCACCACAGCGATGTATTCGTCGCCGTTCCACCGAGCCCGACCCTGGCGGTCCTGGATCTCGGAACGTTCGCGGTGGTGGATGGTCTGCGCGTGGGGGTCCAGGTGGTCGATGACACGGGTGCTGCGATTGTCGGCGCTGCGGTGTCGGCCCGGCAAGGCACCCGTGTCGTCGACGCGGCCTTCTTTCAGGCCCGCACGGATCGAGAAGGGCAGGCGTGGCTGTCCGGCTTCTTGGTCGAGCTACCCGTGCACCTGCGGTGTGATGCTGAAGGGCACGTGCCACAGGTCACGGATCATGACCTGCTACCGGTCGAAACGAGCTGTGTCTTGGCACGCCAAGGGCGCATCTCCGGTCAGGCCATCGGTCCCACCGGGGAGGCGCCTTCCGACACCCGCCTGACCCTCTTTCATCTCGCCACCGAAGACGATGCAGAGAATGCCCTCGCTGACGTAGGAGCGACAGTGGGTGACAGCGCCGACGCCGCCCGCGATCGGGAAGAGGCGGTCGTGCGTCAGCGAGCCACCTCGCTCACCGGTACGTTCGATCTTCGCGAGCTCGACCCGGGAACCTATCGGCTCGAGCTGGCCGCGCCCGGCTTTGCGCCGACCTCCCAGACGGTCGACGTGGCGCCAGGAGGCCGCGTCGATCTTGGGGTCATCTACCTCAATGCGGCACCCAGCCTCGAAGGCATCGTCATCGATGCCGAGGACGAGACGCCGTTGGCTGGCGTCGCAGTGCGGGTCCTGCGGCCGGCGGGCGGTGGTGCGGACGTGACAGACAACGCGGGAGCCTTCTCGATCACAGATGCCGGAGCTGAGACGACGATGGTGATCGAAGCCCGGCACCCGGACTACGCCGTGACTCGACAAGCTGTCGAACCACGACCGGACCGCACGCTCGACGATGGGCTGCGGATCGGCCTGCGACGCGGCGGCCGGATCCTGATCGTGGTGTGGGATGCCAATACCGGTCGGACTTGTCGCGGCTGTGCGGTGGCGATCGAGCCGGGCGGATTCGAGCTGAAGACCGATGCAAGTGGGGAAGTCTTGTCCGATCTGCTGCTCCCGGGACGCTACCGCGTCGAGCTGTCGCGCGTGACTCATCTCGGCTCGACGGTCGTGGAGGAGCCCGAGGCCGCAGTCCGCTACGTGCGGGTGCGCGAAGGTGGGATCGCACCGGTGTGGTTTGGCGACCGAACGCAGCCGGTTCAGGTGCGGTTTCGTCCCCATCCAGGTCCCCGCTGGACCTTGATCGGGCGCAGCCAGGATCGTGCTCAGCGCGTCGAGCCGGATGTGGATGGCACCTTCACCCTCGAGCAGGAGGTCGGCGAAACCATCGGTCTCTATCTCGAAGGGTGGGACGCGGCTTCCGGGTCCACCATCGAGGTGCGCCAAGGTCAGCTTCTGCCGGGGGAAGGGCCACGGGAAGTCGTTTTCGACCTGCCCACGGGCACGCTCCGTGGGCGCCTGACGAGCGGCGGGGGAGCTGCGGCAGGGGTTCGCGTTCGCTTGCGCGGTCTGCACGACCGTGCTCGGGCGGCCCTTCTCCGGACCGATCCAGACGGCTCTTTTCATGTCCCCCACCTACCGCCTGGTGTCTATGCCCTCGAAGCTGGGGATCGGCCGCTCAAGTTCGTCCGTATCGGCACCGGCGAGCGGGTGGACCTCGGATCCTGGGACCTCTTCTCAGGGAGTTTCTAGGTCGGGGCACGCGGTCCTTGGCCCCAGGCGTGCCCACGTCGGGAGGCACTTGGAGTCGCCGAAGGCTGAGGATGGGAAACCTCGGGCGAAGGATGCTCGGTCTGGCGGGCCTCTAATCCGCGTCGAATGAAGCGGATAGCCCGCTTTAGAGACCGTTGCGGTTTCGGCTGCAAGTGCCGACCGGACCGCCAAGCGCGGAAAGGCCATGAATCGACAAGAGAGATGTTCTGTGGGTCACGCTCCTGACTCGACATCGATTTCCCGAGGTTTGCCCAGTGCCGAGTTGCGTGGCCGTCTGACCTGCGGCGGACGGCATGCCCAAGGTGTCCGCATTCGTCTCGAAGGGCTTTTCGAGCCCGTGTGTGCGGCGCTCCAGCAAACGGACCGAGAGGGGAGCTTCCGGATCGCCTTCTTGCCGGAGGGGTGCTACGAGCTGAGGGTCGGCGACGAGCCGCCGATGCGCATCCGTCTGGGCGTGGGCGCCCGGGTTGATCTCGGCATCCTCGACCTCCTGCCCCGCAGCGCCTGAACGAGACTCTGAAGAGCTCTGCCGAGAGTTCCTGAGCGTCCGAGTCAGGGTAGCTCATGACCGCTGAGATTCACGCTCAGTTGCATACTGTAATTTTTCGATACGATTCCGCGATCGCACGAAGGATCACAATCCATGACGGGCTCTTACGAGTCCATGCTGCCGATCACGAAGAGCCCTTTCCCGACCACCATTCGCCGCGAGAGACGAGTGGCGATCTTCGAGAATCACGTGGCCTTCTTCGAATACCGAGAGGAACTAGCGATGAAACGACGTCCCCAACCACTGCTCGCTTCCGTCGCTGCTCTGGCGATCCTGTCTTCCTCGGCTGCGTGGGCGGGTACGCCGGGCTTCAGCGACCAAACCGCTGGTGCGCAGCTCAGCGGCTCGTTCAGCACCAGCGGAGTGCTGCACAGCTTCTTGGGCGGCGGCGCAGTCGGAGACTTCAACGGCGACGGCTTCCAAGACCTCTTCTACCCGACTGGCGGCAACGGACCGGACAAGCTGTTCATCAATGATCAGGACGGCACCTTTACGGACCAGGCGGCAAGCTGGGGCATCGCCACCACGCACTACTCGACGGCCGCCGCGGTCGCGGACTTCAACGGCGACGGTCGCCTCGACCTCTTTGTCACCAGCCTCGGGCCGATCTCGGGTGCGGGTCCCGGAGGCCACAAGCTCTATCGCAACGACGGTGGCAGCTTCACCGATGTCGCCGTGGCCGCGGGCGTCAACCGCACGGCGACGGGTGGACCGGATGGCTGGGGCGCGGCCTGGGGCGACTATGACCTGGACGGTGACCTCGACCTTGCCGTGGCCGGCTGGGACGAGCCTTCTGACGGCAACCGACTGTTTCGCAACAATGGCGACGGAACGTTCACG